>DATLLC010000070.1:0-37449 GCA_035538015.1 Vicinamibacterales bacterium | reverse complement strand
GCCAGGCAGGACACGATGAAGACGGGCACCGGGCCAGCTCCGATCCAGTCCAGCCAGCCCGCGACCGGGACGAGGAGCGCGAGCCCATGGATGAGGCGAGGGGCGGTCACGGGCGTCTCCGCCATGATGCCCCATCACCGGCGCGAACGCAGGCCTAGGGCACCGTGCGTGTCGACAACTGAAACATCAGATCGCCGAAGAAGGGCGGCGCCGGGCCCACCAGCGTATCGCCGCTGAACATCATCATCAGCCCGTCGCCAGCACCCAGCACGCCGTAGGTGCCCGCATCGAAGTCGACGCCCGAGGCCCCCACCCAGTGGGTCGCGCCGCCCTGCAGCTCGATCGGCGGGAAGCGCAGGCTCACGCGATGGACGTCCGTCATCTTGCCGCCGGCCGTGGGGAACACGCCGGCAAAGGTGATGGAGGTGGGCGCCACGTCGAATACCCGCAGCGGCGCGCCGGGCACGCCGCCGTCGTCGGTCAGGATCTTCACCCGGAAATGCGTCCCGAGCAGCGGCAGGTGCGAGCTGCTCGTGAAGACGTTCAGACCGGTGATCGCCGTGTCCCGGCGAAATGACACCGCCTCCACGAAGTTCTGGTTGTTGGAGGCGCTGAACAGCACCGCGCCCGCTCCCTCGGGCGGCGTCAACAGGCCCGTCTCCGGACCGAAGTCCCAGACGATGGTGCGATCGCGAAGCGGGAGGCCGCGCTCGGTCCAGATCACCGCGCGGGGCTGACCATCCGCATTCTCCGCCTCGCCCGCGATGTCCCCTCGATTGTTGATGGCGAACGCGATCCCCGTACCGCCCTGCAGCGTCGTCAACTCCTCCATCGCACCGTCGTCCCACAGGAACGGCCTCTGCCCGCTCCGGCCCACGACCTGTCCGCGATGGTTGATGGCGATGCCCTGACTCCACGTCTCACCGGGAAGAGTACCCAGGCTGACGGCCGCGCCGTGGTTCCAGAGCACGGCCAACGGTTCGAACGATCCGGTGTCGCTGCTGCCAACGACCGTGCCGCGATCGTTGATGCCGCCAGCCATGCTGTTGAAACCGCCAGGCAGCGTACCGAGATCGGCGATCTCGCCTTTGCGCCACGCGAACGCGTGGTACTCGCCCGTCGCGGTGAGCGCGCCGCCCACGACGGCGCCGTCGTTGTTGATGGCCGAAGCATAGGTGAAGCTGCCGCCGGGCAAGGTCCCCAGCGCGATCATGTGCCCGTCATCCCACAGGAACGCTCCCGGCCCTCCAGTGGCCAGGTCGCAGGTTCCGGCGATCTGCCCGCGGTTGTTGATGGCCAGTGCGAAACAGCCGGTGGCGCCCGGCAGCTGTCCCAGATCGATCACCTCGCCATCGTTCCAGAGCGCGGCCCGGGAGAACGCGTCACCACTGGCGCCGACGATCTGCCCACGCTCGTTGATGGCCGAGGCGCTGGCAAACCGTGCTCCCGCGAGCAGCGGCAGCTCCGTCATCACGCCCTCCTCCCAGATGAACGCGCGAAACTGCCCGGATGGCCCCAGGCTCCATCCGACGACCTGCCCACGGTGATTGATGTCACTGGCCGAGCTGAAATAGTCGCCGGGCAAGGTGCCGAGATCGATGATGGCGGGGCGAGGTGCGCGCGGCGCGGCGGCGGTTTCCACCGCGAATGTGGCAAGGCCGAGCAGGACGAGGACTGCTCGGGATGTGGGAGAAGTCATGGGGAAGCCTCCGGCCTGCAACGCGACAGGCGGGTCGAGAACGACGCAACCCGGGGGGGTTGCCACTACTATACGTGACGAGGCCAACCGGCGCTGGGCCTCATCGGCCGTGACAAGAGCACGACCACCTCGGGACCTCCCGTACGCCTGCGAACGGCACAATCCCAGTTCCGGTCACCGCACCAGAAGCGCGGACCCCCCAGCCGCCGAGACCGCCCGTGATCGCCACCGCGCCGGTTTCTCTGGCTGGCACGATCTTCGCCACGCGGCACGGCCATGAGCACCCTGATCCAGGACCTCCGCTACGCCCTCCGCATGCTCGTGCGGGCACCGGGGTTCAGCGTGGTCATCATTCTCACGCTCGGCCTCGGCATCGGCGCCAACACGGCCATCTTCTCGTTGATGGACCAGGTGTTACTCCGGAGCCTCCCGGTTCACGACCCGTCCGCCCTCGTGCAGCTCGATGGCCCCGGCCTGTTCAGCGGCAGGACCCTCCAAGATCGGACCTTCTCGTATCCGATGTATCGCGATCTGCGCGATGGCAACACGGTGTTCTCCGGGCTCGTCGCCGAGTTCGGCACCCCCGCGACGCTCGGTCATCGCGATCAACGCGAGCGGGTCGACGCGGAGCTCATTTCCGGCAACACGTTCGACGTGCTCAAAGTGGCGCCGGCGCTGGGACGGGCACTGACGCCAGACGACGACCGCGTGCCGGGCGGACATCCGGTGGCGGTGCTCGGCTACGGCTACTGGCAGCGCCGTTTCGCCGGCGATCCGAGCGTGATTGGCCAGGCAATCACCATCAACAGCACGCCCATGACCATCGCCGGCGTCGCGCCTCCAGGCTTCGCCGGGGTCATGAGCACCACCGCGGCCGACGTGTTCGTACCGCTGATGATGAAGGCGCAGCTGGCACCCACCGAGGACGACCTCATGAGCCGGCGTTCGCGCTTCGTAAAGGTGGTGGGGCGGCTGAAACCGGGGCTGACCGCAACGGCGGCCAAGGCCGAGCTCGACGTGCTGTACCGGCAGATCAACGAGGCCGAGCTCCAGGACACCTTCACGGACGCCACCGACTCGTTCAGGACGCGCTTCCGTGAGAAGACGCTGGTGCTCCACTCGGCGGCGCGGGGGCTCTCGAATGCCCGCGAAGACTTCTCGACTCCCCTGATCATGCTGATGGCGATGGTCGGGGTCGTGCTGCTCATCGCCTGCGCCAACGTGGCCACCCTCCTGCTCACGCGCGCCACGACGCGGCAGAAGGAGATGGCCGTGCGACTGGCGCTCGGCGCGCCGCGGGGGCGTCTCATCCGGCAGACACTCACGGAAGGTTTCGTGCTCGCCGGCGCCGGCGGGCTGGTCGGGGTGCTCCTTTCGATCTGGCTCGGCGATTTGCTCCTCTCGATGCTGCCGTCCGACTCCCTCTCGCAGTCCATTTCGACCACGCCCGACCTTCGCGTGGGGATCTTCACGCTGGCAATCGCGATCGTCACCGCCGTCGGTTTCGGGCTGGTGCCGGCACTGCAGAACGCGGGCGTCGAGTTGAACAAGACGATGAGGGAGGTCGGTGCGGCCACGGGAGGCGGCACCCGCCAGGCGCGGCTGCGGAAGGGCCTAGTGGTGGCGCAGGTGGCGCTCTCGATGCTGCTGGTAGCCGGTGGCGGGCTCTTCGCGCGCAGCCTCTACAACCTGCAACACCTCAATCGCGGCTTCGACAGCAGCGGGCTGGTCAGTTTCTCGGTCGATCCGTCGCTGAGCGGTTACGACCAGGCCCGCATCCGTCAGTTCGCCGATCGGCTGCTCGGCGACATCCGCGCGCTGCCGGGGGTCACCTCGGCATCGCTGGCCGAGGTGGCCGCGCTCACGAACAACTCGTCGCGACGCACGATCGAGGTGCAGGGGTACACGCCGGCCGAGCGCGAGAACATGAACGCGTGGGCCAACAAGGTGGCGCCCGACTACTTCCGCACGATGCGGCTGCCGCTGGTCGCCGGACGCGAGTTCAGCGATTCTGACGACGCCGGGGCCCCACTCGTCGCGATCGTGAACGAAGCCTTCGCCAGGCGATTCTTCGGCGCCCAGAGCGCCATCGGCCGCCGCTTCGGCTGGAGCGCCATCGACAATCCCGGCGCCATCGAGATCGTCGGCGTCGTGAAGGACGCGTTCTATTCGAGCGTGCGCCAGGGGGCACGGGGCCCGGAGGAGACGCCAATCTTCGCCTACGCCCCGTTCGCGCAGGGAGCGCGGCTGAACGCGATGACGGTCTACGTGCGCTCCACCCCAGAGGCGCTCACCGCCCTGCCCGAGCAGCTGCGGCGGGCCGCGCGGCAGGCCGATGCGTCCCTGCCCGTCTTCAGCATGCAGGCGGTGGACACCACGGTGGAACAGTCGCTGTTCAGCGAGCGCATGCTGGCGATGCTGTCGGCCGCCTTCGGCCTGGTGGCGACGCTGCTGGCGGCGATTGGGCTCTACGGCGTGATGGCCTACACGGTGTCGAGGCGGACCCGCGAAATCGGCATCCGGATTGCGCTCGGCGCCGAGCGGCGGACCGTGTTGTGGCTGGTGCTGCGGGAAGTGGCCTTCATCACCGTCGCCGGCATCGCGCTCGCCATTCCCGCGGCGATCGCGCTGGGCGGAGTGGTTCGCTCGCAGCTCTTTGGCGTGTCGGCCGCCGATCCCTGGACGATGGCGCTCGCATCCCTCGTGCTCGGCGTGGTCGCGCTGGTGGCCGGTTGGCTGCCGGCCCGGCGCGCCGCGAGAGTGCAGCCACTGCTGGCGCTCCGTGCCGAGTGAGGCGATGGACCGGCGGCGGCCCTTCCGGGGAATCAATCCCCGCCGGGCGTCCTCACCTTCGTCTCCGTCTCGACGGCGAACTTGCGGTAATCGGAGAACTCCGCCGTGCCTCCGATGCGCAGGCGCTTCAGCAGGAACAGGCGGGCGCTGGCCGTATAGGTCGCGCTCGCCGGCAACCACGCCTCCCCGTTCACCTTGCGCCGCTCGAACGAGGCCTTCGAGCCCTTGTGCACGCGCGCCAGCAGGCCCAGCCCGAACGACGCCGTCTCGATGGCCTCGGCCTCCAGCCGCACCAGTTCGTACTCCGTCTCGCTCACCCACGCCTTGCCCGCGAAGTGGCGCATGACCTTGCCTTCGCTGGTGCGGGGCTTCGCGTTATTGCGGGGCGTGAAAGTAAACGCGATCGTCTCGTAGCCGGCGATCGATTCGCGCCCGACCATCCTGATGTCGTAGATGCGGAGGGCATCGTCGACCGCCTGGTCCGTCTCCCGTCGCTCTTCGTCGCGCTTCTTCTGCTCGGCGGCGCGCACTTTGTCCGGCTCGCGCTCGAGCTTGCGCGCGTACTCCATCACCTTCTCCTGGCGCTCACGATCCTGCTTCGCCAGTTCGGCGGCGGAGAGGGGCCTTCCATCTTTCACCGTCTGGCGCTGCCAGCGGGACTCACCCGGCAACGCGGGGTAGCTCTCGAAGACGTTGACGGTTTCCTTGGTGGCGCGGCCCGAGGCGTCCAGCTTCTGCTCCCTGCGAGTCTCCACGTAGACGTATCCACTCTGCCGGACATCGTCGGCCTGCAGGCGCTGGCGCGCCTCGGCCATGAACGCGTCGTAGTCCGGGAGCGGCCGTTCCTGACCCGCGGCGGGGAGGATCAGGCAGGCGAGTAACGAAACGAGAAGAAAGCGCATACCATTTTGGACGTCAGTGTCTGGGCCGCGGATGGGGCCCGCCATCTCATCAACCAGAGTGTGCCATGCCCGCCGACACCCCGGCTATCGCCGAATCCCTGATCGAGCAGTTACGGTACGGCCAGGCGACCACTCCAGGCCTGGCGACGCGCAACGACTGGTACATGGCGCTCGCCCGTATCGTGCGGGATCAGATGATGGATCGCTACATCGCGTCCATCAACAGGCTGACGCTGCCGGATTCGAGCCCCAAAGTGGTGGCCTACCTGTCGGCCGAGTTCCTCATGGGGCCACACCTGGGCAACTCGCTGATCAACCTCGGCCTCTGGCAAGCGGTCGATACAGCAGTGGCCAGCGTCGGGCAGGACCTGGACGAGCTGCTCGCGCAGGAGGAGGAGCCCGGGCTCGGCAATGGCGGGTTGGGCCGGCTCGCGGCGTGCTACATGGACTCGCTCGCCACGCTCGGCGTGCCCGCGATCGGATACGGCATCCGCTACGAGTTCGGCATCTTCGATCAGGCCATACGCGACGGCTGGCAGGTGGAGCTGACCGACAAGTGGCTCCGCTTCGGCAACCCCTGGGAGATCCTCCGCTCCGAAGTCAAGGTCGAGGTGAAGCTCGGAGGCTACACCGAGCACGCGCAGGACGATCAGGGACGGCACCGCGTGCGATGGATTCCACATAACGTCGTGACCGGCATCGCGCACGACACGCCCGTTCCCGGCTACCGCGTGCCCACCGCCAACCTGTTGCGGCTCTGGCGCGCGGAGGCGGCCGAATCGTTCGATCTCGAGGCCTTCAATCACGGCGACTACTACGGCGCCGTCAACCAGAAAGTGGCGTCGGAGACCATCTCGAAGGTCCTCTACCCGAACGACGAACCCGTAGCCGGCAAGCAGCTGAGACTCGAGCAGCAGTATTTCTTCGTCTCGTGCTCGCTGCAGGACATGATTCGCCTGCACCTGCTCCAGGGCCGCCGGATCGACGAGTTCCACAAGTGGTGGGCCGTGCAGCTGAACGACACCCACCCCTCCATCGCCGTGGCCGAGCTGATGCGGCTGCTGGTGGACGAGCACCAGATGGATTGGGAGCCGGCGTGGACGGTCACCGAACAGGCGTGTGCGTACACGAACCACACGCTGCTGGCCGAAGCGCTCGAGAAGTGGCCGCTGCCGCTGTTCGGGCGCGTGCTGCCTCGTCACCTCGAGATCATCTATGAGATCAACCGGCGCTTCCTGGACGGCATCCGGCTTCGCCATCCTGGCAACGACGCGCTCGTCGATCGCGTGTCCATCGTGGACGAACGCGACAGCAAGTACGTCCGCATGGCGCATCTCGCCGCGGTCGGAAGCCATGCCATCAACGGCGTGGCGGCCCTCCACACCGAGCTGCTCCAGCAGACCGTGCTCAGGGACTTCCACGAGGTGGCACCGGAAAAGTTCCTCAACGTCACCAACGGCGTGACGCCGCGGCGATGGATGGCCCTCGCCAATCGCGGCCTGAGCGCGCTCATCACCCGCCACATCGGCGATCGCTGGATCGCCCACCTCGAAGAGGAGCTGGCGCGCCTCGAGCCGCTGGCCGGCGATGCCGGCTTCCAGGCGGACTGGGGCGCCGTCAAGCTCGCGAACAAACGCGGGCTCGCCGCCCTGCTCGCCGAGCGCGCCGGCGTGAGCTGCGATCCCGAGTCGCTCTTCGACATCCAGGTGAAGCGCTTCCACGAGTACAAGCGCCAGCACCTCAACCTCCTCTACCTGATCACGATGTACAACCGGATCAAGCAGGGGCTGCCAGTGCCGGGCCCACCCCGGACCGTTGTCTTCGGCGGCAAGGCAGCTCCCGGTTACAGGATGGCCAAGCTGATCATCCGATTGATCAACGGGGTGGCGGAGGTCATGAATCAGGACCCCGAGGTGGCCCCCCACTTTCGCGTCGTGTTCCTGCCAGACTTCAACGTCACCAGCGCGCAGCGGGTGTACCCGGCCGCCGATCTGTCCGAGCAGATTTCCACCGCCGGCAAGGAGGCCTCGGGCACCGGCAACATGAAGTTCGCCATGAGCGGCGCGGTGACGATCGGGACGCTCGACGGCGCCAACGTCGAGATTCGGGACGCGGTCGGCCACGAGAACTTCTTCCTGTTCGGGCTGACCGCTGCTGAGGTGGCGGCGTGGAAGTCAAGGGGCTACACGCCCGCGGCGATCCGCGACGCAGACTTGGAGCTGAAAGAGGCGCTCGATCTCATCGGCTCGGGACTGTTCGGGCGCGGGGACCGCGATCTGTTCCGGCCGCTCCTGGACGCCCTGGTGACACACGACGAGTACATGGTGCTGGCCGACTACCGGGCCTACGTGGACTGTCAGGCGGAAGTGAGCGAGGCGTTCCGGGACACGGCCCGCTGGACCCGGATGTCGATCCTGAACTGCGCGCGCGTGGGGCGATTTTCGTCGGACCGGGCGATCAGGGAATACTGCCGCGACATCTGGCAGGTGCGTCCGGTCGAGCGGCCATGAGCGAGGCGTTCCTGATCCGGCACGCCGAGACGGCGTGGACCTTGAGCGGCCGGCACACGGGCCGGACCGACATCCCACTCACGACGGGTGGCGAAGCGGTCGCGCGGCGCCTGGCCGCGAGGTTCGTGCAGCAGCCTGTGGCCCAGGTGCTGACCAGCCCGCTGCAGCGGGCTCAGCGCACCTGCGAGCTGGCAGGATTCGCCGATCGAATGGCGCTCGAGGCCGACCTGATGGAGTGGGACTACGGCGAGTACGAAGGCCAGACCAGCACCGAGATCGCGGCGGTGGCGCCGGGATGGCGCCTGTTCGACGATGGCTGCCCTGGAGGCGAGAGTCCCGCCGAGGTCGGCGCGCGCGCGGATCGTGTGATCGCGCGCGTGCGGAGCGTGGACGGGACCACCGTCCTCTTCGCGCACGGCCATCTGTTCCGGGTGCTCGCGGCCCGCTGGCTCGGCTGGCCACCGGCTGCCGGCGCGCACCTCCTGCTGGATCCGGCGACGATCAGCGTGCTGAGCGACTACCGCGGCATCCCGGCGATCAAACGCTGGAACATTCCCTCGGACTGAACGGAGATGACCATGGTCACGCCATCGATCGAGCACGGCGAGCCGCCCCTGACCTCGCGCCAGCAGGAACTGATGCACGCCTACTGGCGGGCCTGCAACTACCTGTCGGTCGGCATGATCTACCTGAAGGACAACCCCTTGCTGCGCGAGCCGCTGCAGTCGGAGCACGTGAAGCACCGCCTGCTCGGCCACTGGGGCGCCAGCCCGTCCTGTCGTTCGTGTGGGTGCACCTCAATCGGCTGATCGTGCGCGACGACCTCGACGTCATCTTCGTGGCGGGCCCCGGCCACGGCGCGCCTGGCGTCCTCGGCCCCGCCTACCTCGAGGGTACCTACTCGGAGATCTATCCGGACAAGAGCCAGGACGTCGCCGGCCTCGGCAAGTTTTTCAAGCAGTTCTCCTTCCCCGGTCATATCGGCAGCCATGTGACGCCCGAGACGCCCGGCTCGATCCACGAGGGCGGCGAGCTCGGCTACAGTCTGTCGCACGCCTACGGCATGGCGTTCGACAACCCCGATCTGATCGTGGCCTGCGTGGTCGGCGACGGGGAGGCCGAAACCGGCCCGCTGGCCACGGCGTGGCATTCGAACAAGTTCCTCAACCCGATCCGCGACGGCGCGGTGCTGCCGATCCTGAATCTCAACGGCTACAAGATCGCCAACCCGACCCTGCTCGCGCGCATCAGCCACGCCGAGCTCGAGGCGCTGTTCATCGGCTACGGCTATACGCCCTACTTCGTGGAAGGGAGCGATCCCGCCGACATGCATCAGAAGATGGCGGCCACGCTCGACCGGGCCACCGGCGACATCCGGGCCGCGCAGCGCGCGGCGCGGGACACCGGCAATGCCTCGCGTCCCCGCTGGCCGATGATCGTCCTGCGATCGCCGAAGGGCTGGACCGGTCCGGCGGAGATCAACGGGCACAAGGTCGAAGGCTCGTGGCGATCGCACCAGGTGCCCTTCGCTGACGTGCGCGACAACCCCACGAACCTCGCGCTCCTCGAAGGCTGGATGCGCAGCTACCGGCCCGAGGCGCTGTTCGACGAGGCCGGGGTGCTCCTCCCCGAACTGAAGGCGCTCGCGCCTCGCGGCGCGAGACGGATGAGCGCGAACCCGCACGCCAACGGCGGGCTGCTGCGCAAGGCACTGGCGCTACCCGACTTCCGCGAGTATGGACTCGACGTTCCGGCGCGCGGGTCGATCCAGCACGAGAACACGCGGCCGCTCGGCGAGTACCTGCGCGACGTCATGGCGCGCAACATGACCAGTTTCCGGGTCTTCGGGCCCGACGAAACGGCCTCCAACCGGCTCCAGGCCATCTATGGCGCCACCAAGAAGGCATGGATGGCCGACATGCTGCCCGAGGATGCCGATGGCGGAGCTCGCTCCGGACGGCCGGGTCATGGAGATGCTGTCGGAGCACACCTTGGTCGGCTGGCAGGAGGGCTACCTCCTGACCGGACGCCACGGCTTCTTCCACACCTACGAGGCCTTCGCCCACGCTTCCACGGCTACCCCTGGCTCATCCACAAGCTGACCTACCGGTTCAAGGGCCACGATCACCTGCACGTGCGCGGCTACAAGGAAAAGGGCAACATCAACACGCCGCTCGAGCTGGCGATGCTGAACGAGACGTCGCGCTTCCACCTCGTGATCGACGTGATCGAGCGCGTGCCGTCACTCCAAACCAGGGCCGCTCACCTGAAGGAGGAGATGAAGAACGCCGTCCTGGACAACATGCGCTACGCTCACGAACACGGCACCGACCGGCCCGAAATCGCGAACTGGACGTGGCCGTTCTAAGGCGTGGACCATGGCGACCGATTCGCTTCCCCTCGAGGCCGGTGCCAGCGCGCCGCTCGGCGCCACCCTCCAGGATGGCGGCGTCAACTTCAGCGTCTTCTCCAAGCACGCGACGCGGGTGGACCTGCTCCTGTTCGACGCGGTCGATGCCGCGCAGCCGGCGCGCACCGTGGTGCTCGAGCCGCCACGGCACCGCACCTACCACTATTGGCACGCGCTGGTCCCGGGCCTCGGACCGGGGCAGATCTACGCGTATCGGGCCTTCGGTCCTGCTGCGCCCGAGCGAGGTCTCCGCTTCGACGCGGAGAAAGTGCTGTTCGATCCGTACGGGCTGGCGATCGCGCTTCCCGACGGCTACGACCGCCAGACGGCCAGCCGGCCCGGCGACAATACCGCCCAGGCGATCAAGAGCCTGGTCGCCGATCCACAGCGCTACGATTGGGAAGGCGACCGGCCGCTCCAGCGGCCGTTCGCGCGAACCGTCATCTACGAGATGCACGTTGGCGGCTTCACGAGGCACGAGAGCTCCGGAGTGCCCGCCGCGCGGCGCGGCACCTACGCGGGCCTGATCGAGAAGATTCCCTACCTGCAGGACCTGGGCATCACCGCCGTCGAACTCCTCCCAGTGTTTCAGTTCGATCCGCACCACGCCCCGAACGGCACCAACTACTGGGGCTATCAGCCGCTGTCGTTCTTCGCGCCGCACAACGGCTACAGCTCGACGCCCGGCCCGCTCGGCGTGGTCGACGAGTTCCGCGACATGGTCAAGGCGCTCCATCGCGCCGGCCTCGAGGTGATCCTCGACGTCGTCTTCAATCACACTGCCGAAGGCGGCGCGGATGGCACGACCCAGTGCTACCGCGGGTTCGCCAACGACTTCTATTACATCCTCGAGCCGGACCGGTCACGCTACGCGGACTACTCGGGATGCGGCAATACCCTCAACGCCAACCAGCCGATCGTCAGGCGGCTGATCAGGGACAGCCTGCGCTACTGGGTCACCGAGATGCACGTGGATGGGTTCCGGTTCGACCTGGCGTCGATCTTGTCGCGGGACGAATCCGGCCAGCCGCACCCGAACCCGCCAGTGCTGTGGGATATCGAGTCCGATCCGCTGCTGGCCGGCACGAAGCTGATTGCCGAAGCCTGGGACGCGGCCGGGCTGTACCAGGTCGGCACCTTCGTGGGCGACACCTGGCAGGAGTGGAACGGCCGCTTTCGAGACGACGTCCGGCGGTTCGTGAGGGGAGACGAGAGGGCGGTCTCGAGCATGGTCACGCGGCTGCTCGGCAGCCCCGATCTGTTCGGCCACGAGAATCGCGAAGCCGAGCAGAGCGTCAACTTCGTGACCTGCCACGACGGCTTCACGCTGAACGATCTCGTGTCGTACGACCGCAAGCACAACGAAGACAACGGCGAGGAGAACCGGGACGGATCGAACGACAACCTGAGCTGGAACTGCGGCGTCGAGGGGCCGACCGAGGACGCGGCGATCGAGGCCCTGCGGAACCGGCAGGTGAAGAACTTCTTCGCGCTGACTTTGATGGCGGCCGGCGCGCCGATGCTGCTCATGGGCGACGAGGTCCGCCGCACGCAGCTCGGGAACAACAACGCCTATTGCCAGGACAACGAGATCAGCTGGTTCGACTGGCGTCTGCTGGAGCGCCACGCGGACGTGCACCGGTTCGTCAAGCGGCTCGTCACGTTCCGCCGGCGCCGGGACGTCACCACCGCGGGCATCCCCATCAGCCTCAACGACCTGCTGCACCAGGCGCACATCGAATGGCACGGCGTGGCGCTCGGGTCGCCGGACTGGGGCGACCACTCGCATGCCATCGCGTTCACGATTCGAAGCTTCCACGCGCGCTTCCAGATCCACGGCATGTGCAACGCGTACTGGGAGCCACTGAGGTTTGCGCTGCCGAACATGCCCGCGGGCGAGGATGCCTGGCGGCAGTGGATTGACACGGCCCTTCCTTCACCCCAGGACATCTGGGCGTTTAGGGAAGCCCCTCGGGTCGAACGGACCGAGTACGTGGTCCAGGCGCGGAGCATCGTGGTGCTCGCCAGGGAGCTCCCTGCCGCCTGAGATCGGCCGCCTATCGCTGGCCGAGCGTGGTCGTCAGTTCCGCGAGCCCCTGCTGAAACAGCTCGAGGATCCGGCCGCTAGTGCGGAAGTCGTCGAGGATGGCGGCGCGCCGGCTGGTCCGCAGGTCGCCAATGACATACGCCAGCGCGGTCGCCATGACGCTGCCTTCTTCGGAGCCGGTCGCCTCGAACCGCTTCCGAAAGTCCTGGAGCACCGGCTCGAAGGACGCCTCGTGCCAGTGCTGCACGCCGGAGTCGAGCTCCAGGAACGCGTCCAGCGCCGAGGTGAACTCGGCACTTGGCGGCCGCTGCCAGAACGACACGTCCTCACCGAATTCCGGCACGCGATCCGGCAAGTACAGCGTCGCATTGGCGGGGACCGAACGGGTCAGGGCCGGATTGAAGCGCTGAACCTCGAGTGCCGTCAGCTTCGTGCGATGGGTGATCTCACCCATCAACAGGGTCTTGCGAGTCCGCATCGCGTGGATGCGCTGCTGCGGGATCTCGGAGCGGATGCGCGTGACCGTGGCGGTGTTGCCGAACACCATCTCGGCGTAGCGGAACGAGCGCACGCCGTAGGTGCGATACAGATCGCGATAGCGCTTGAGATCCACGGCCCGCAAGTCGTGCGCGAACTGCGAGCCTTTGAAGTACTGCTCCTGAGGCGTGGCGCCGCCCAGCCGCTCGCCGTTGATGATGGCCCGCCCCACGTTCACACCGCCGCTGTGATGCTCTGACAGCGCCGGGATGAAGCTCCCGTACATTGTCGCCAGGATGGAGAGATACGCCGCGCAGTAAGACGCCTGCGTGGTCTGGTTGTAGGCCTCAATGGTGACCGGCGACAGGCGATCCAGCGTCTGCCAGTTGCGCCGCAGCCACTGGCACAGCCCGAGCGCGTTGGCCTTGGAACGGGCGGTGCCGTTGAGGCCCGACTCGAGCAGAGCCTGGGCCAGGCCAATGTCGGCCGGCACGCCGAAGCGCTCGTAGATGAGGCTCCATTCGCCGAGGAAGGGGCCGTAGCGGGGGATGTTCGGCAACAGGAACTGTCCGCGCGTGGGGTTGTGGAGGAGCGGCCCGAGGCTCGGCTCGAGGCGCGCCACGACCAGGTCGCGGCGGTCGTCCAACTTCAGCGGCCACTGGACGCCGCTCAGCGGCGTGCCGAGGTCCGGCTGCAACCAGAGGGCGCCGGTGGACCAGTCACCCTTCGAGGGGAAGGTGGCCAGCAGGCGGCCGTCACGGGCGCTGCCAAACGCGATGCGCCCGTCGGGGATCGTAAAGATGTGCTGCCAGAAGGGATACGCCGGCCGGAACGCCTTGACGATGTCGACGTCCGCCTGCAGACGAGCCTCGGCCTGGCGTGAGGTCTCGGCCGACGGCGACGCGCCGGTGAGCGCGAGGGCGAGGACGATCAGGAACAGCCGTGTGTTGAGCAAGTCGTGGATCTCCAACCAGCTCTGCCGCCTACTGTACCCGCAGATGAGCCAGAGTGGAAGCCTCATCCGTGGTTATCGGCTCAAGCCCAGCCGCTGATAGGCCGCGGACCCGCCACAGGGCCGAGCCCTCGTGCTGTGCCCCCCGTGCTGAACCCTCCGTGCTTTGAACCCCGTGCTTTGAACCCTCCGTGCTTTGAACCCCCGTGCTTTGAACCCCCGTGTATCATCCCCTCCTATGCGCACCCGCTCTCTCGCCTCGTTCTCGGTCGCCGGCGTGCTGATCGTGGCCGGCTGGGTCCTCGTTGGCGGCGCGCAGTCGCCGACACCATTCGGCATCCCCAATGCCGGCGTGCCCGCCCCCACGGCGGGTATCACCGCGGTCGCCGGTTCACGCGCGCAGGGCTGGCTGGCGCAGGGCCGTTCCGAGGTACTCGCGCGCCACGGCATGGTGGCGACGAGCGACCCGCTCGCGTCGCAGGCGGGCCTCGAGGTGCTCAGGCAAGGGGGCAACGCGATCGATGCGGCGGTGGCGACCGGCGCGGTGCTCGACGTCACCTCGCAGAACGACACCGGCATCGGCGGCGACCTCTTCGCCATCGTCTGGGTCGCGAAGGAGCAGAAGCTCTACGCGCTGAACGCCGCGGGGCGCGCGCCGGCGGGCTGGACGCCGGAGTTCTTCACGGGCACGCTCGGCGTGAAGCGGGTGCCCGGCAACGGCGTGAACGCCGCGACGGTGCCAGGCGCCGTGGCCGGCTACGACGCGCTGCTGAAGCGCTTCGGCACGATGACGTTCAAGGAGACGTTCGAGCGAGCCGCGCGGATCGCGGACGAGGGCTGGGGGCAGGCCGAGCGGCGGCACGACGACATCCGGGGCGCGCTAGCGGGACTGAACGCGGATCCCGATTCGAAACAGATTTTCCTGAACGGCGAGGATGCACCGGCGCTCTACTCCATCATCCGCAACCCGAACCTGTCCAAGGCGCTGCGCCTCATCCAGGCCGAGGGGAAGGACGCTTTCTATAAGGGCGCGATCGCCGAAGCGATCGTGCAGAAGGTTCAGTCGAACGGCGGCGTGATGACGCGGGAGGACCTCGCGAAGTACGAGCCTGAGTGGGTGGAGCCGGTGACCACCAACTACCATGGCTACGACATCTATCAACTTCCGCCGCCCGGACAGGGCTTCGCGGCGCTCGAGATGCTCAACATCCTCGAGGTCTGCGTACCCAAGCTGGGGTTCAATCTCGCTACGCTCGGCCCGTCGAACCCGATGTACTGGCATCTGATGGTCGAGGCTAAGAAGCTGGCGTATGCCGACCTGCAGGCGAAGAACGGCGACCCGAAGTTCTCCACGATTCCGGTGCAGCAGCTGCTCTCGAAATCGCACGCGGCCAGCCTCTGCGGCCGCATCGACCCGAGCCATGCCGGCAAGCCGATGGTGCGGGGCGGCACGGAGGGTGGCACCATTTATCTGACGACCGCGGATCGGTGGGGCAACATGGTGTCACTCGTGCACAGCGTGTTCGGCGTCTACGGCAGCCGCGCCACCGTCGGACCGTACGGGTTCGTCCTGCACAATCGCGGCTCGGCCTTCTCGCTCGAGCCCGGTTCTCCCAACCTCGTCGCGCCGGGCAAGCAGCCGTTCCACACGATCATCGCCGGCTTCGTGATGAAGGACGGGCAGCCGCTGATGGCCTTCGGCAACATGGGCGGGAGCGTGCAGCCCGAGACGCACGCGCAGCACATGGTCAACCTCATCGATCACGGCATGAACGTGCAGATGACGACGGATGCGGCGCGCTTCTCGCACAACCAGAACAGCAACGTGCTGTCGCTGGAGGCGAACCTGTTCGCGCTCGTCGGGCACGCCTTGACCGCCAAGGGCCACGAGGTGCGGAGCGTCGACGGCGGCTCGGTGGGCGGCTACCAGGGCATCCTGTTCACCCGCGATCCGCGGATGACGGCACCACCCTTCGATCGAAGCGCCGTCGACCGCGATCTGCCAGTCAACGGCGTCTATCGCGGCGGGTCGGATCACCGCAAGGACGGGCAGGCGGTGGGGTGGTAGAAAGTCAGGTGCGGCGAATCTGGTGATTTCCTGATCTCGTGATGTGGCGATCGAGCGCTCGATCGCTTGATCTGGAGATCTATCTGTTGATCTACTTGGTGATCTATCTGGTGATCGACTCCAGCCTCGCTTCGAGCGCGGCCAGTCGCTGCTCGAGCGTGTCGTTCGTCACCTTTAGTTCCTGATCACCTGGAGCGCGCAAGCTCCTCCGCCGCCCTGAGCCGGTCAAATGGCAGGGATGGCCTGTCAACCTTAGGGACGCCGGCTCCGTCTACTCCTCGGCAGGGCGCCTGGAGGCGCCCGGACGAGGTGACTATGGTTCGCTCGATCCGCTCCGTCTGCATTCCCGGCCTCGTGGTGGCCTTCCTGGCACTCGTCATCACGGCCGTCCCGGCCTCGGCGCAGGGTCGCCAAGAGGAATCCTTCGACCGCACACTGACACTGCAACCGGGCGGGACGTTCCGACTCCGCACGTTCTCCGGCCGGGTCAGCATCCGCGGGACGGACGGCAACCAGGTCGTGATTCACGCCATCCGGCGCGCCAGGCCGGATCGGCTGCGTGACATCCAGATCGAGGTGACCGAGAGCGGGAACCAGATCGAGGTCAATGCCAACCACCGGGCGGTGGAGCGCGACAACGACAACGTCGTCGAGACCGACTTCGACATCCAGATCCCCGCCCGCACGCGGCTCGACGTCAACTCGTTCAGCGCGCCGATCGAGGTGACCAACGTCCAGGGCCCGCACCGCCTGAAGACCTTCAGCGCCGATATCCGGCTCGATGCGGCGTCGTGGCGCGACGAGGACGGCATCGACGCCGACAGCTTCAGCGGCGACGTGCGTCTGCGGCTGCCGGGGAACGCCCGCGGCACCATTTCGTTCGACAGCTTCAGCGGACGGTTCCAGAGCGATCTGCCATTGACGCTAGAGTCCAGCAGCCGGCGCAACTTCCGCGGCGAGCTCAATGGCGGCGGCAGCGCCACGTTCCGGTTCAAGACGTTCAGTGGGTCGGCGGAGATAAGGAAATAGAGCGCGCGTCCATTGACGATTGATGATTGGCGATTGAGCGATTCATCGGGTGATTGGCGATTGGGGCATTGGGCCATTCGGGATTGAGTGATTGGCTGATCGCGTGATTCGATAGTGGACCGGATCCTCCAGCCTCCGAGCTCGCTGCCAAAGCCGCGCTGGGATGGAGCGCCGAGGCGCGCGCCGGCGGCCGGCGGCCCGTCGGCGACCCGCCGCTTCAGGATGCCGACATGCGACCGCAGGCAGGGACGCGGCCGTGTCTGAGCGCTGCGAAGCCAGGCGAGTTGGCCTGAGCGCCTGAAGGGGCCGGAGGGAGCATGACCGGCGGTCGCCGCCGGGCCGACCGGACGCCGGCACGCGCCTCGGCGGGGGCGCATGGACGGGCGTCCATTGCGCCTCGCGCGGACCGTGCCCCGCGCACGAACCCACCTACGGCAGCGCGCGGTAGTGGAAGTTCCGGAATCGCACCTCGCCGGTTCCCGCCGCGTAAAGCGCGGGTCGCAGGCTGAGGAACTCGTAGGCAACGTTGTGGTGGTAGCCGGACAGCTCCATGCCGCGGTCGTATCGGCGCCACGTTCGCCCATCCACGCTGTACGCCATCGTCACGATGTGACGGTCGTTCCGGATGCGGATGCTTAGGCGCTGGGCCGCGTCGGCGGGCTTGCCCTGCGGCCGATCCAGACCGTAGCTATGCATGAAGAAGCTCTTCGCCGAGAAGCCGAGGCCGGCATAGAGCCGGCTGCTGTAGAAGAGGAGCAGACCGGCCGTCGCGCCGGGATCCGCATCGACATCCACCTCGATCTCGTAGGCGTGGTCGCCGGTGACGAACGACAGCGGCGACGCGTCGGAGGGTGACGTCCCCCTGGCCTTCAGTACCAGCGCGCCATTCTCGAAACGATAGCGCGCGCGGTCCCCCTTCGACCCCTTGTAGAAGCTCCACTGGATGCCCATGCGATCCGTGGAGAAGTCGTCCGAGAAGGCCATGCCATGCGACACCGGCGCGCCGGCGGGCTTGGGTATGGGCCTGGCGGGATCGAACCCGGCGGTCTTGAACCAGCCGTCAGCGGTCCACTCGATCGGCTCGAGCAGCGTCTGCCGGCCGAGAGTGTAGAAGCCGTTCTCGTAGGCGTGGTAGACGATGAACCAGCGGCCGTCCGGCGCCTCGACCGGCGTGCCGTGACCCTTGGACCACCATCGTTCGGAAGCGGACCGCGTTCGGACTACGGGGTTGTGCGGCGAGTTCTCCCACGGCCCTTCGATGGACTTCGCGCGCGCCGACACGATCATGTGACCCGTCGGCGGTCCGGCCGTGCCGCCCTCCGCGAGCACCATGTGGTAGTAGCCGCCATGCCGGAGGATCTTCGGCCCCTCCTGGGCGAAGCCCTCCACGATCCAGTCCTCGGGATACTTCCACCCGTCGTAAACCTTTTTCGGCGTGCCCACTACCGACAGCCCATCGTCTGCAAGCGCCACCATCTGGCCGGCGCTCAGGAACAGGTAGCGGCGGCCGTCGGGTCCGACGGCGTGTCCCGGATCGATCTGGCCGATCTTCAGATCGAGGGGCTCGCTCCACGGACCGCGGATGCTGTCGGCCCAGATGACGTAGTTGGATCGATACGGTCCGACACCGGGGAAGTAGATGTAGTAGCGCCCGCCGTGCTTGACGAGATCGGGCGCCCACACCGATCCGACGTTGGTGAAGAGCGTGGGGCCGAGTGGCTCCCAGTTGACCAGATCCTTCGAATGCCAGATCACGAGGCCCGGGTAGGCATCGAAGGACGAGAACGTCATGTAGTAGTCGTCGCCGTCCCGCAGGATGGACGGATCGGGGTGGTCGCCCGACATGATCGGGTTCAGGTAGGTGCCGTTACCGAGGTCCGCCTTGCGCTGCCCCTCGACGCCGCGCGCCCAGGTGAGATCGGGACTGGCAGCGGGACCGGGTTGTGGACCCTCCGCGGTCGTGAGGGCCACGAGCGCCAGCGCGGCGAGGAAGCCGAGCCGCCGTGGGTCAGAGCCAGCCATGGGCCCGCATCCAATCCGTCCACCGGGCGACCCAACCCGAGGTCGTCCCCAGATCGCCGGCCATGCCGAAGCCGTGCCGGCCACGCTCGTAGAAATGCGCTTCTACCGACACGCCCGCACCGCGCAGGGCCTCGACGAGCCGGACGCTGTTCTCGATGGGCACGCTGGTGTCTTCGGCGGTGTGGACGAGAAACACCGGAGGCATATCGGCCCGCACGCGCGTCTCGATGGACATCCGATCGAGGAGCGTCTCGGTCGGCGTCGCGCCCAACAGGTTGCGGCGTGAGTCCGCATGCACGAACGGATCGCGCATGGTGATCACGGGATAGAGGAGCGCGACGAAATCCGGCCTGGCGCTGGTGGCATCGATCGCAGCGCCGCTGTGGCCTTCCTCGGCGTCGAAGAGCGTGGCCGCCGCCGCGGCCAGGTGACCGCCGGCGGAGGCGCCGAACACCCCGATGCGATCGGGCCGCACCCCGAACTCACCCGCACGCGCTCTGACCAGGCGAATGGCGCGGAGGATGTCCTGCAGGGGCGCCGGGTAGCCGAACTCGGCGAGCCGGTACTTGAGGACGAAGACACTCACGCCAAGCGGCTGCAGGGCGCGGACCGCGCCGGCCGCCTCGTTGGCCATCGCCAGGCGCGCGTAGCCGCCGCCCGGACAGACGATCACCGCGGTCGGGACGGCCGTGCCCGCGGACGGAGAGTAGTACGACAGCGTGGGGGACTGGACGTTGTAGACGCGTCCGTCCTCTTCGCGCTCGATGCCGGCGCCCGCCTTCGCTCCCGGGACGCCTTCTGGCCACAGGACGATCTCCGCCGACGGCGACTGCGCCCACGCACGTGGTGACGAGGTCGTTGCCGCGATCGCCGTCAGCGCCATCACGACGGCGGTGCGCGCGCGCCGTGCGACGGGCGGCGTCATCGGGCATCCAGCAACGCGTCCGCCGTCAGCGCCGCGGGGGTGAACCGCACGAGGCGGATGCGGCCCTTGAAATGCGATATGAGGTTTTGCCGGACACCGAGCGAGGTGCGTCCTGGTCCCATCGCGGGAAACACCACTGTCCCCGAGCCTTGTCGCAGGCGGTCCACGTAGTGCGTCATCGTCTGTCCATCGAACGCCAACGCGACCGCATGCCATTGCCCCGCGGGATGCCGCTGGTCGCGATCGATCAGCGTGAGGCCGGTCTTGCCGTGGTAAAGATACGTGTCCAGGCACCAGCGCGCACCCGGCAGCATCCTCAGCTCCACGAGCGCGCGATTCTCGCTGCCCGACTCCTGGATGTGCAGGAAGCGCTGCTCTTCCTGGCCATCGATTGCCGGCTCGACGATCACCTCGATGGTGAACGCGCGCAGGCCGGCGATCGGATTCGCGGCCACGACGAGGCCGTCATGTGCGCCGTCGAACTCGACCGCCTTCCCTGCGCTCGTCTCCACGACGCGCGGTGCGCCCACCACTTCGACCGCGTGGCCGCCGATCCGCTCGAGCTGATCGATCCGCCAGACCGTCTGTGATGCGGCCGCGGCGGGGCCCTGGGATTCGCTTGACGCGCCCAGCGCCGCACTCAGGCCGCTCAGCGCCGAAGCGACGATCGCACGTCCGGCGAGTGTCCTCACGGCCCCCATGGTCTCAGTGCGCCGCGTCGAGCTGTCTGATCAGCACGCTCATGTTGCGGACGTAGGCCTCGACGGAAATGCCCGTGAGCTTCGGATCCGGGTACGGCGACGTATCGGTCTCGTCGCCGACGTGGGTGCGCGAATAGTCGCCCGGAGCGGGCGTCTTCGAGCCGTCGCCCTTGTACGGATGGCTGTTGTAGCCGAGCGGCGCAGTCCAGTAGCCTGACGCGTTGAGGCTCGCGGTCACATTCGCGGCCGTGTCCTTCGCCCTGACGTCCACCGCGAAGTAGCGCGGCAGTGGCACGAGGCCGGGACCGATCGCGAGCGGCGAGGCTATCGCCAGCGCCACCGGAGATGAGGCTTTGGCCTCGCTGAGCCGGCGCCTCAGATCCGCGACGTTGACCTGACGGAACGCGCTGTAGTGCGCCAGCGTGTTCCTGGAGTCGTAGTCGACGTAGTAGCGGCCGTTGACCACGTTCGATCCCTCCCGGTGCACGTAGAGCGGCCGGTTCGTGCCCAGCTCGATGAACGTCGGATGGGTGCGGCCCACCGGCGCTACCGCGGGCGGCAGGGCGAGCTTCTCCAGCCAGTCGATCGCGTCGGGGGCCCGGGCCAGGAACTTCGTGTCGCCGGTAAGCTGGTAGAACTCGATCAGCAGTTCCACGTTACGTGCGGAGGTGTGCGTGGTCAGCGCGTCCGGCTCGTAGGTGCGCGCGCCGACCGGTTTCAAGTCGGGCGTGTATTGCAGCGCCCAGCCTGGTTGCGGCGGCGCCTGCTGTGTCACCAGGAACGCATTCATCCCTCGCGTGATGGCATCGAGCAGTCGTCGATCGCCAAGGGCCTGGTAGGCCTTGAGAAGGAAGTCGATGTTCTCGCCCGCCACATCGTCGTTGAACGTGGGATATGACGTGTAATCGGGCTTGCCGTGATGCGTGAACTCCGCCATCAGGGGATAACGCTGCGGCCAGGCGCCGATCGGGTACTGGCTGTCGAGGACGAAGGCGACGGTCTTGTCGAGCGCAGGCTTGTACTTGGGATCGCGTTTCTCCACATAGAGACGGAGCAGGAACTTCGACGCCTCCGCGGTACCGGCATCGTCGAACGTCGCGTTGCCCCAGTAATGCTGGAACTCCTCCATGCGCCACGCGTTCTTGCCGATGGTGTCGTACCAGTCGCGAATCGACCCTTCGCCACCGAAGTCCACGAGGTAGTTCCATCCACCCGATGGATGCTGTCCCCAGATCAGAGCGCCGGCCACCTGTTCGGCGGCCTGGTAGTAGTATTCGTCGCCCGTCGCGTGGTACGCGTCGAGGAACAGGTGCCCCATCGTCGGCGTGCCAGGCGGCTGGATCCAAATCTGTGTGTCCCGCGCTTCGAGCTCGCCCCATCGGCGGGAGAGGTCGGGCAGATACGCCCACACATAGCCACCCCTGGTGCTCACCTTCTCGACCATGAAGGTAGTGGCGCGCTTCATGGAGGCCAGCACCTCGTCGCGCTGCGGGGACTGCGATTGTGACGCCGTGGAGGCGACGAGCGATGCCGCACCGAGCACCAGCGTGCCCGCCCAGACGGCCTTAGGTACCGGGTTGAACATACGCGACCGGGCTGAAGAGGCGGCGTTCCCCGCCGCGGGGGTCGTCCACAACCAACGGCGTGGCATCGAAGATCAGGGTGCGGCGCCGCGTCAGATCGTAGGTCGGCCAGGCGGGGATGCCTGGATTGTCCGGCCGGCCGGTCCGACCGAAGGCGAGCAGCGAGTCGCTCATCTGATCCGCCACCGCCTGTGCGTCTCTTCCGGTGCCTACCAGGTGGGGGGCGAGCGGCACGTTGTCGAAGATCAATGGCACATCCAGCCCGTGGTAGGCGCCCCACTTGCCGCCGTCGATGGGCGACCGCCAGTCGAGCTGGAAGACCCAGGTGCGATCCGCGCTGACCGGATCCGCGGCACGGCGCTCGGCTTCAATCACCTGTCCTCGCCACGACCGGGATGCCGTGGTGGCCGCGAAGAACACATCCGCTGGTGAATACGTCGGATACATCCCCCGATAAGCAGCGATGACCTCGCCTCGATCGAGCGCGCCCATGAAGGGCGAGTTCGCCTCGAGCCTGGCGCGCAGCGTCTCCCATGTGAGCGCGAAGATCGACGGATTGCCACGCCCGATGAGCGTGCGCGTCTCGTCGTGCGTGTTGCCGAGCACCATCGGCAGGCGAGCCGACTGGGGTGGCGCGTCGGGATCGAACGGATCCCGCGGCAGCGAGCGTCCGTCCTTTACGGGGCCAAGATATGCCGCCGCCCGGCTGGCCTTGACGATTCGCTCCATCGGTACGGTACGAAGCTCGTGAACGCGGTCGGGAGTCAGGCTCAGCGCGTCGAGGAGCTGACGCGCATGCGTCGTGGCCGTCGACATACGGCTGGCTGTCACCTGCTGTCCGCTCATCGTCCAGACGCGGTGGAACAGGCCCGCGGCCTCGGGCATGGCCATCAGCGTTGCCGCCTTCGCGCCGCCGCCCGACTGGCCGAAGATGGTCACGTTACCCGGATCGCCGCCGAAACCCGCGACGTTGTCGCGCACCCATCGGAGCGCCAGGACCAGGTCCAGCATCCCGACGTTGCCGGAGTCGGCAAGCTCCGGCCCGCCAAACGGAGCTAGATACAAATAACCGAAGGCGTTCAGACGGTGATTGACGGTGACGACAACCACGTTGCCGCGGCGGGCGAGGCGCGCCCCGTCGGTCTCGACGCGGTTGCTGGTGTCACTCGAAAAGGCACCGGGGTGGAACCAGACCAGCACCGGCCGGCGCCGACCGTCGTCGATCGCCGGCGTCCAGACGTTCAGGTGAAGACAATCTTCGCCCAGCACCCAGTTCTGGCCGGTGGGCTGCGGCGCGATCGGACCGAAGCTCGTGGCTTCGCGGACCTCGGTCCATGGCGTTGGTGGCACGGGCGGCAGGAACCGGCGTCCTGTCGTATCCGCGCCGTAGCGGAGGCCCTTGAACGCGGCGATGCCGTTGTCCATGTAGCCGCGAACGCGGCCGGCGGTGGTGGCGGCGACGGGCGAGTCCGCCCGCGGTGCCGCCGTCCGCAACGCCACTGAACGGCGTGCGGCGTGCGCCGGAACCGCCCCGGCCGCCGCGCCGGCGGCCGTCACGAGCACTCGAAACGCCTCTCGTCTGGTCATCATCGGTCGGTCGAACTGGTTCCTGTGCAATCACCCATCATCAATCATCAATCGCCAAATGGACGCCGCTCTCTAGAACACAAACCGCAGACCAACCTGAATCTCGCGGCCCAGGCTGTCGGTCCGCTTGCGCGTGACCCTGCCGAAGTTCGGGTTGCCAAACGTCGTCTCCGGCTGGTCCCAGATGATCGTGTTCAACGCGTTGTAGGCCTCGAACCGGGCCTCCATCCGATAGCGCGGTCCCAGGTGGAACGCCTTGGTGAGCGTCATGTCCACGAACGTCGCGCCGGGCCCGTTGAGGCCGGCGTAGGACACGGGATTCGTGCGCGGCGTGAAGGCGGGCTGCGCGGCGAATTTCGTGACATCGAACCACAAGTCGCGCGTCGGGCTCTCGAGGGTCGGGTCGCCGGTCACCTGGTTGGTGTTGAAGAACACGGGACGCCCGGAGTAGAGCCGGACGGTGGTGGTGTACTGCCAGCCGCCCAGAATCGCGTCGAGGACCGCCGGCATGTCGTTCATGTAGGCCTGATCGCGGCCAATCGGAATCTGCACGGTCAGGGCGCTCGTGAACCGATGCTCGGGCAGCGCCGGGTTCACCGGCTGCCACTCCCAGCCGCTCTCGCCGCCCGAGGTGAGCACCTCGTACTCGTCGATGTCGCTCAGAAAGTTCTGGATGCGGTCACGCTGGAACGTATAGGCCGCCAGGAAGCTCACGCCGCGGCGGAACGGCCGCTGCAGGCGGAAGTCGAGGCTCTGCGTCCACATGGTGCGGCCAGTACTGGTGTTGGTCCGGGTGATGGTGCCGTACTGGGGGTAGGGGACGAGCAGGCTGCCGAGCGCGACGGTTGTTTGATTGCGCAGCGAACCCGGGAAGACGTTGGGCGTCAGGTAGTTGCGGAACGGGTTTGGCACTTGCGCATTGAGCGCTGCACCTTGCTCGTAGGTGAACGCCGGGTCGCGCATGTTGAGGTTGACGTTATAAGGCACGCGGGTGCCGTAGTTGAAGAAGTAGGCCGCGTCGATCACCATTCCCCAGGGCAGTTGCCGCTGGTAGGACAGGTTCAGCCGGTCATTCACCTGCGGCCGGATGCCATATTGATCGAAGCTGACGGCGTTGCCGAGGCCGGTGTAGCGGCCGAGCGTCTGCCCCACTTCCTCCTGCACTGGGTTGGTGCCGGGGAAGGGATTGTTCAACACCTGCTGCGGGCGTCCGTCGAACAGCCCCAGGGTGTTGGTCGTCTGCGCGAAGCCGGTGTACTGCTGGACGAAGTCGCCGAGGGTGTCGCGCAGGTTGCTGAGCGGCATCCGGAAGCGCGCATAGGCGAAGCGGAGGACCGAGTTGTCCTGGAGGCGGTAGTTGACGCCAAACCGCGGCAGGAAGTTCTTCCAGGTCGTGCTCCACACCGATCGGCTCTCCGGGGTCGTGAACTGCCATGCGCCGTTGTAGGCCCAGCTGTACCCCTTGCTCGCCATCAACTGCGCGGCGGAGGCCGGCATGTTCGGCGGTGTCGCCTGCATCTCCGGGATCGGCTGGGTCAGATCCAGCTGCTGCGACATCCGGTTCTCCGGGTCGTAGGCGCCGGGCTCGAACTCCCAGCGAAGCCCCATGTTGAGTGAGAGTCGATCGTTCACGTCCCAGTCGTCCTGGAAGTAGCTGGAAAAGGTGACGATGTTCACCGTCTGCAGCGGGACGAGGCGCGCGGACGTCTGGTTGTCGAGGCCGCCGAGCATGAACGACGCCCACTGGTTGCCGGTCGTGGCCACCTGCGGCGCATCCGAGCTGTTGGCGGTCAGCGCCGAATTGAAGACGAGGTTGATCGGCTCGAACCGCGCTCCCGAGCCGAAGTAGCTGCGGACTTCGCCGCCCCACTTCATGTTGTGCGCTCCCTCGTACCGGTTCATGCGCGCCGACATCGTCCACGCGTCGGGGTGCTGGTACCACTCGCGTCCCTGCCGCCCGAGGCGATTGGTGGTGTTGTTGGTGGTAGTGCCCGAGGTCACATCGAGCGCGGGATAGTAGGCGTATCCGCTGTTGTACAGCGGTTCGTACCACCCGTTCGGCCAGTAGTTGGCGAGCCCGTCGGCGCCGAGCAGCAGGGACGGGTTGTAGAACTCGTCCACCATGTTGTAGTAGCTGCCGCGCACGTTGAGGGTGGTCTTGTTCGACATGATCCACACGGCGTCGCCAGCGGTGCTCATGCCGTCGCGGTTGCTGCCGGAGAGCGGGAAGAAGCCGGCGTTGCTGCCGATCGGGTTGTCCTGGTAGAGGTCCGCCTTGAACACCCCGATCCGGCCGAAGATCTTGAAGTTGTCGTGGAAGTTCACGTCCACGCGCTGCGAGAAGTTCCAGTAGTTCACCTTCTCGGCGACGGTGTACTGCAGGTTGTCGACGTTCCCCGACAGGTTCGGCAGCGGAAGCTGCTGCAGCATCAGCTGGGCCACCGGGTCGAGCATGTTCGAGGGGATGACGTTGCCGCCAAAGGGCGTGCGGACGACCCGGCCGGCCGCGTCGAGCGTCGAGGTGAACGGGTTGTAGATCGTCCGGACCGCGCCGTTCTGCTGCGACTGGCTGAAGTCACCGCGGCGCTCGAGCTCGGTGGGAACCGTGCGCACGATCGACAGCGGCCGGCTGTCGTTCCAGTTCTCATACGAGGTGAACGAGAAGACCTTGTTCTTGACCAGGGGGGCGCCCACGGTGCCGCCGTACATCTGCAGCTCGCTGCCCTTCAGCGGCTCGACGCCGGGGGTGACCGCCAGCGTCGGATCGGTCCGCGCGTTCATCGACGGATCGCGGAAGTAGCTGTAAGCCGATCCGCGCAGCTGGTTCGTCCCCGCCTTCATGTTCAGGCTGATGATGCCGCCGAGGCTGTTGCCATTCTCCGCGTCGACGCTGTTCTTCGAGACGGTCACCTCCTCGACCGCGTCCATGGCCGGCGTGTACGAGGTCTTGTAGCTGGCGCCGAGCGGGACTCCGTCGAGCAGCACGTCGTTGGCGCGCCGGGTGCCGCCGCCCGCGTCGTAGTCGTTGGCGAAGGCATGGTGGTAGGGGCGGTTCTCGTTGGTGGTTGCCGAGACCAGCACCGAGGGGTCGAGCGTCGAGAGGTTGTACGGGTTGCGTCCCGCGACAGGCGCCTGGTCGATGATCTGGCTCTCGACGGTGAGCTGCGTGCTGCTGTTGTGGAACTGCACCGACACCGGTGGAGCGGTCACGGTGATCATCTCGGCGATGGTGCCGAGCTCCAGAGTCATCCCCACTTCGACGTTGCCGCGCTGCATCACGCGGATGTTCTCGTGCTGCGCGCCCCGGAATCCGTCGAGCTCGGCGCGCATCTTGTACGTGCCGGGGTCGACGAAGTCGAAGACGTAGCGGCCGTTGGTGTCGCTGACGCGGGTCGCCTCGACCCCCGTCGCCGTGTTGATCAGCGTCACCGTGGCGCCAGGCAATGCGCCCTGGCTCGGATCCACGATCGTGCCCTGGACACGTGCCCGGTAATCCTGCGCGCCTGCTGGATGCGCCAGCAGCATCAGGGCGCCTGCCAGCGTGATTCCCTGAATCCACTTCCTCATGGCTGTCCTCCCACTGAACGACCTACCGCTGGACCCGTCCGCTGGCGTCACCACCGGCGAGTCGTTCCACTTCGTCCACCGACACCCGATTGAAATCCCCGGGAATGGTCTGCTTGAGCGCGCTCGCGGCCACCGCGAAGCGGAGCGCGCGTTCGGGCTCGCGGCCCGAGCCGAGCGCGTAGAGGAGGCCGGCCGCGAAGCTGTCTCCTCCGCCGATCCGATCGACGAGCCGCACCTCGTAGCGCTGGCTGCGATGAAACTGGCCGTGGACGCCGTCGAACAGCACCGCGCTCCACGCGTTGTCGCTCGCCGACGCGCTCTCCCTGAGCGTCACCGCGACCATCGCCACGCCGAACTCCCGTGACACCCGCTCGGCCGCCGACCTGTAGCCGTCGAGGTCGAGTGACGCACCGGCCACGTCCGTGTGCGGCACGTCGATGCCGAGCACGGCCTGCAGGTCTTCCTCGTTGGCAATCACCAGATCCACCGACGTGATGAGCGGCCGCATGACCGCCTGGGCTTCTTGTTCGGACCACAACTTGCGGCGGAAGTTGAGGTCCACGCTCACGCGCACGCCGGCCCTGCGGGCCGCTTCGACCGCTTCGCGTGTCGTGCACGCCGCGGTCGCGCCAAGCGCTGGCGTGATGCCGGTGACGTGGAACCAATCGGCCCCGGCGAACACCTCTGGCCACGGCACGACACCCGGCGCCAGCTCGCTCACCGCCGAGTGGGCGCGGTCGTAGACGACCACCGAGGCGCGCTGACTGGCCCCGGCCTCGGCGAAGTAGATGCCGAGCCGCCCGCCGCCGCGGAGTACGTGATCCACCCGCACGTTCTCGGCCCTGAGCGCCCTCACCGCCGCGTCGCCGATCGGACTCGCAGGCACCCGCGTCACGTAGTGACTATCGATCCCAAAGTGCGCGAGGCTGACCGCGACGTTGGCTTCGCCGCCGCCGAAGCTGGCCTGCAGGAGCGGCGACTGGAAGAACCGCTCGAAGCCCGGCGGGCTCAGGCGCAGCATGATCTCGCCGAAGCAGACCGTCTTCATCGGGCGGCCCCCGCGTGCACAAGGCTCGCCCGCGCCGCAGACACGGCCTGGATGAAATGGCGCGCCGCGGCCGAGATGTCTCCGAAACGGCGCTCCGCCACGGCGGCGCCGTCCACGAGCGCGGTGCCAACGCCGATGGCACAGGCGCCCGCCCGGATCCATTCGCCGGCGTTGTCTCTCGTCACGCCGCCCGTCGGCATCAGCTTCACCTGGGGCAATGGACCGCGCAGGTCCTTGAAGAAGCCGGGGCCCAGCGCCGTCGCCGGAAACACCTTCACCACGTCCGCGCCCGCCTCCCAGGCCGCGAGGATCTCGGTGGGCGTGAAGCAGCCGGGCATTGCCGGCACCTCGTAGTGATGGCAGAGCGCCATCACCTCGGGCCGGTAGACCGGGGAGACGACGAAACGTGCGCCGGCAAGAATCACGCTGCGCGCCGTCTCCGGATCGAGCACGGTGCCGGCGCCGATCAGCACAGTCGACGGCAGGGTCTGCGAGAGCTGCTCGATCAGCCCGACCGCTCCTGGCACCGTCATGGTCACCTCGAGCGCCGTGACGCCGCCCTCGGCGAGAGCCAGGGCGACCTCGTGCCCGACCGCACCGTCGCGGAGGCGGATGACGGCGACGACCCCGCTCGCCTCGATGGCACGCACGACCTCTGCGCGGCTCGCCTGACTCATCGCCACAGCCCCAGCAGCCCGTTCACGACCAGCCCGAGCGCGAAGAAGAAGGTGACGGCCAGCACGATGTTCCGGCCCGTGCCGGCCTTGAACTCGCCCAGCCGCTGCTGATTGACGAAGTACGCGATGACCGCCACCGCCACCGGCGCCATCAGCAGGTTGCCGACCATCGCGAGAATGGCCTTGAGCAAGGCGGGCAGCTGCCAGAACGGCGCAACCAGCGCCGGTACCGCGATCCACAGCGCGAAGACCGCCTTGAACAGCGTGTTGCGCGGCGTGAAGTGCCAATCCTTGTTCGCGATGTCGAGGCAGAAGTAGGTCATCGTCAAGGCCACGGAGATGAGCGTGGTGAAGGCCGCGGCGATGAGACCGAGCGAGAAGAAGCGCGGCGCGAGGAACCCGAGCGCGCCGGGCAGCGCCGGCCCGAGTACCTGACCGGCGACGGGGATACTCTGAATCTGCGAATAGTGCGACACGCCCAGGAACGACGGGCCCGCGCCGGTGTAGACGGCATGCAGGGCGGTGGCTCCCGCGACGATGACGACCACCGAGAACAGGCCCCAGATGACGCCGAGATTCGTAACGGTGCGCCAGAAGCCGGGACGGATGTCGGCCACCGTCTGTCCCGAGTTCGTGGCGAGGTAGCCGTAGGAAAGCATCACCGCCGGCGGCAGCGCCTGCCCGGCTATCGCCATCACCTGGGTGAACGCACTGCGGGTGACGCCGGGTGCGCCCTCGACCGGCAGGTCCGGTGGGATCGCCGGGACCAGGCCCCGGCCGAGCGCCGCCCACGTCTGCCAGTCGAGCAGCCCCTTGATCGCGACGACGATGAAGCAGATCAGGATGACGACCAGGAGGGCGGTCATGATCTTCTCGACGCGCTTGTAGCCACCCAGCACCGCGGCTGCGACGGTCGTTGCGGTCAGCACCAGCGTCGCCGCCACCAGACCCGCCCCGCCTTCGGCGGCGCCGGACGGCGGTAACAGCCCGAGGGCACCGTAGCTGCCCTCCACCATCGCCGACATCTGACTCATGTTGACGACGAGGTTGACGAGGACCGTGGGGAGGAGGATGGCCCACGCAAGCCAGGCGCCCAGCTCGGTCCGCACCATCTCGAGCAGCCCGCGTCCGCCGGAGAGAATGCCGACGCGCGAGGCCGAGTCGAGGGTGAAGATCACCATTGGCACGACGCCCAGCGCGACCCACAGCAGGTCGAACCCGAACCAGGCTCCGGCCAGCAGGCGCGTGGAGACGGCGCCGGCGCCGATCATTCCGGCCGCTGTCAGCGCCGCAGGGCCGACGAACTTCGAGAAGAATCCGACCAGCGACCACGACCGTGCGGCCGATCGGGCGGGCGTGAGGGAGGTCGTGATCGCCATCTCGACCCTCAGCGACCCATCCAGCCGCCATCGACGACCAGCACGTGTCCGTGCACGTAGTCGGAGGCGGGTGATGCGAGGAACACGACCGCGCCGGCAAGATCGTGGGGCGTACCCCAGCGACCGGCGGGGATGCGCTCGGCGATCTGGCGGCTGCGCACTGGATCGCTCCTGAGCGCGGCGGTGTTGTCGGTGGCCATGTAGCCCGGCGCGATGGCGTTGACGTTGATGCGATGCGCGGCCCACTCGTTGGCAAGGGCCTTGGTGAGCTGCATCACGCCGCCTTTGGCGGCGGCATAGCCGGGCACCGTGATACCGCCCTGGAACGAGAGCAGCGAGGCGATGTTGACGATCTTCCCGCCGTCGCCACGGTCGAGCATGTGGCGGCCGGCGGCTCGCGCCACACGGAACACGCTGGACAGGTTGACGGCCAGGACCTCGTCCCAGGAGGCGTCGCCGTGATCGGCCGCCGGCTCGCGCCGGATGATGCCGGCGTTGTTCACCACGATGTCCAGGCGCCCGAAGCGCTCCAGCGTCTCGGCGACCAGGCGCTCTCCTGATTCAGCGACCGCCAGGTCGGCCGTCAGCAGCTCCGTACGCCGGCCGCTGGTCCGATTGATGCACTCGGCGGTGTCGGTGGCAGGCTGCGTGGTCGCGTGCAAGGCGACGTCAGCGCCCGCGTCGGCGAGCGCCGCAGCCATCGCGGCACCGAGGCCGCGCGAGGCGCCGGTTATGAGGGCGACGCGGCCGTCGAGGCGGAAGAGGTCGAGTGCGGGGGCCATCGCTCCTCGTCGTACTAGCGCGCTGGCGCCTCGGCTCGCGGGAGGAAGTCCTCGCGCACGGGCGAGAAGATGTCGACCAGCACCGTCTCCTGATCGAGGATCGTGGCCCCGTGCGGGATGTTGGACGGGAAATGCAGGACGTCGCCGGTCTCGGCGATGCGATCGTGGCCGTCGATGGTGAACCGCACGCGGCCGCGCTCGACGATCGTCATCTGCTCGTGCGGATGCGCGTGCACGGCGGTGACGACGTGCGGGTTGAAGCGAAGCCGGCAGATCATCAGCCGCTCGCCCCAGAACATGCGGCGTTCGATGCCCTCGCTCGGATGGTCGACGGGCATCCGGTCCCAGGCAATCAGTTGGTGATCGAGCGTCGAATCGTGGCTACTCATTTGCGCTCCCGCGCCTGGTCCAGGCCCGAGCCCTGCTGTACGAACTCGGGCTGGACGTTGACGACGCCGTACTGACGGTCCACGTCCTCGCGATGGGCCGCCATCATCCACAGGAAGTTGATCGATCCGCCAGGCGCCGCGACGTTGGGGTGATACCCCTGCGGCATCAGCACGACGTCGCCCTCACGGACGATGGTGGCCACCTCGGGTTCGCGCGCGTTGGTGTAGACCAACTGCACGCCAAAGGCTGGCGCCGGCATGTCGATGTACAGGTAGGCCTCCTCGAGCATCGCCGCGTGTTCGTGCGGCGGCCACGAAGTCCAGTTCCCGGGCTGGCTGAACGTGACGCCCGCCATGATGCGGCCGGCCCGCACGTTCTTGCCGATCAGGACGTTCAGGTCTCGCCTGGCGGCCGCGCCGCCGGTCTCGAAGTGCAGCGTCGGATCCTGGCGCACCTCGGCGAACCGCACATGCTGGACGGCATGGCGCGTGGCGACGGGCGCCGCGATCTCCGCAAGGTCCACGCCGGAGGTGCCAGCGGTGATGTCGGACGAGGAGTCGCGCGGGACGTAGAGCGCGTCGTAGCGCGAGAGCGCATAGGTTGCGCCGTCAGCGCCGACCTCGGCGCTCCCCTGCAGGCAGATGAGCCCCGTCTCGCGGTCTCCAGCCTCGATGCGAAGCGTGTCGCCGGGGTCGAGAATGATGCGGCCATAGTGCAGGTAGCGGGCCGCGGTCCGGCCCGGCGCCACCGCGAGCGTCCGACCCTTGCGGGCCGCGGTGTCGCGAACGATACAGGTGGAAGGCGCGAGTGTCTCGACCGTCATATGCGTCACTCCATTGCGCGGTCAGGCCACGACCGGGGCCGCGAACGCCGGCGCGATGACCAGCGCGGCGGCGCCCTGCAGGCGTGGATGTTCGGTCGGCGCCACCACGCGGAGCTCCGTGGCCGCGGCCGCGGGGGTGAGCGCGCGCTCCGCCAGGGCGGCACGAACCGCACCCTCGATGAGGTCCCACGCCATCGTGATCTCTCCGCCGATGTACACGCAGGCCGGGTTCAGCGCGTTGATCACGGAGGCCAGGCCGAGACCGAGATAGCGGGCCGTGGCCTCGATCGCCGCCACCGCCTTGGCATCGCCGCCGCGGGCGCGGGCCACCAGGTCCTCGATCGTGAACTGCCGGTCTCGGGCGTCGCGGGGGCCGGGACCCGCCGGGCGCCCGATATAGCGCGCCAGCGTGGCCGGGTTGGCGACGTAGGCCTCCCAGCACCCGTTGTTCCCGCAGGAGCAGCGCGGGCCATCGAGCGAGAGCGGCACGTGACCGAACTCGCCGGCCACGTTGTGACGGCCGCGCAGGACCTCGCCGTTCATGACGACGCCGACGCCGACGCCGTCCGACACGCTGACGAACACCAGATCGCGATGAGGCTGCGTCGTGGGCTCGCCGAGGGCCCACATCTGGGCGAGTGCACAGGCACGACCCGAGTTCTCGATCTGGACGCGGAGGCCGGTGGCGGCGGCGAGCGGCTCGCGCAGATCCACATCGCGCCAGCCGAGCGTCGGCGCGTGGAGCACCCGCATGCTGGAGTGCTCGACCATGCCGGGCACCACGACGCCGATGCCCTCGCAGCTATGCGATTCGCTGTGCTCCGCCAGCAGTGCCTTGATCCGTTCGGCCAGGGCCGCGACCAGGAGCTTCGGATCGCGGACGGTGGGAATCGAGATGACGCCGCTCAAGGGCTTCCCCATCAGGTCCGCCAGCATCAGGAAGGTCTCGCTCGCCCGCACGTCGACCGACACCACGGAGCGTCGCCGCGCGTTGATGTACAGGAAGGTCGGCCGGCGTCCGCGTTCGGTCTGGCCGGTCGCGCCCTCGGAGAGCAGGCGACGGTGGAGCAGGTCGGTGACGATCAGCGTGACGGCGGCGCGGCTCACGCCCATCGCGCGGGCCAGGTCCGCGCGGGAGATGGGCTGATGCGTCCTCACAAGGTTGAGAACGATCCGGCTGTTGATCTCGCGGCTGGTGCCGCGGGTCGCGATCTGGAATCGGGCCGGGTTGATGCGTCGCATTGCTATTTTGTCAAACGGTTTGACAAATTATGCGATTCCGATCTCGCAAGTCAATATGATTATCGTCTCGACGTATCCTGGGCGACGAGCTGAGCCGAAATCGAGCGTCCCCGTGGCCAATCCAGACCACTCGTGAACCCGCCACAGGCTAATTTGTTCGTGTTGGTAACAAAATCAATTTATGAGCTGTAGCGACGGACGACCGACGCGCGCCGCCAGCCCGAGGACTTCTTTCAGATTTGACCTAAAGTCGGCCTGCGGGGTGTCTTCGGGCTGCCGGAGGGCTCCCTGCTGGGCGGGAAACGGACGCGAAGCCTGAAACCATGCGTGGAACGCCTCTTGAATTAGCTACAGCCGAGGAGTGCTTCATATGACAGGGCAGTGGCTCTTCGGGTCCGTGGAACTCGGTCATGTCACCCCGTGGAACGAGGTCATCGCGGAGCGTCACGCCAGTGCGACCGAACGTATGCTGCTGGGCGCGTGTAGCCGCGCACGGGTCGTGGGCAACCGACGCGATGAGGCGATCATCGCGGATCGGGAACGGCGCGCCGCCGAAATGACGCGCCGCCGCCGCGCCTGATTCGCGCTCGCGTCTTCGTTTTCGTCGGGTCCTCATTCCGCGCGGAGCGCGACCATCGGGTCCACCAGCGTGGCGCGGCGGGCCGGCAGGTAGGCCGCCGCGGCGGCGACGGCGAGCATCAACGCCATCACCCCACCAAAGCTCACCGGATCGGTGGGGGTGACGTTGTAGAGCAGGCTGCCGATGACGCGCGTGATGCCAAGGGCGCCCACGGCGCCGAAGGCCGTCCCCCACGCCGCCAGGCGCAGGCCCTGCCAGATCATCATGCGCCGCACGTCCCGCGGCTCCGCGCCCAGGGCCATGCGGACGCCGAATTCCTGGGTCCGCTGCGACACGCTGTAGGACAGCACGCCGTACACCCCCACGATCGCCAGCACCACCGCGAGCGCGCCGAACGACCCGAACATCTGACCGAAGAGCCGGTACTGCCAGAAGCCTGTGCGGCGGATCTCGTCCATCGAGCTGGCGGCAAACACGGGGAGCGCCGGATCGGACGCCCGGACAGCCGCGCGAATCGCCGGCGTGAGCGCCACGGCATCGCCAGTGGCGCGCACCAGCAGGCCCGTGTTGGCCGTCTGCTGATAGGCATACGGCACGAACGCCGTCGGCGTCACCTCGCGGTCGCCCAGTTCTTCGATCATCACGTCCGCCACGACGCCAATCACGGTGAAGGTCTCGCCGCTCGGATCCTCGAGCAGCCGGAACTGACGCCCCACCGGATCGAGTGCCCCCAGCTCGGCGGCGCCCGCCAGGCGATCGGGCGCCACGGGCGGCAATGACGAGGCGATCGCGCCGTCGGCCAATAGCGAGCGGGCCATGCTGACGTTGACCACGGCCACCGTCGACCGCGTCTCGGCTTCCTGCTCGGTGAACAACCGGCCACGCAGGAGCGTCGCCCCCACCGCCTGCAGGTAGTGCGCCGTGACGCCCGCGTAGAACAGCCTGGGCTCCTTGCCCGTCTCGAAGCTCTTGCCCGGCACCTGGACACGGCTGGCCGCGCCGCCGCCGTCGAGCGGGATCAGGTTCGAGGCCCCCGCGGCGATGACTCCGGGCACTGCCTCGAGGCGGCGCAGGATGTCCTGGACCCGCCGCAACTTCGCGTCCTCGGCCGCATAGCTGTCGCCCGGCATGAAGAAACGGGCGGTCGTGACGGCGCCCGTATCGAACCCGGTCTCGGCGCGCTGGAGGTTGAGGAAGCTGCGCATGAAGAGGGCGGCGCCGACCAGCAGGACGATGGAGACGGCGACTTCGGCGACGACCAGCGTGTTGCGTGCGCGGTTGCGAGCGCTGCCCTCGCCGGTGCGGCCGCCCTCGCGCAGCGCCAGGGACAAGTTGCCTCGGGCGGCGTGCGCCGCCGGAGCCAACCCGAACACGATACCGGTGGCCGCGCTGACCAGGACGGTGTAGGCGAGGGTCCGGCCGTCCACCAGGAACTCGATCAGGTAGGGGATGTCGTTGGCTTGCACGCCGGCGCGCAGAGCGCCCACGCCGACGTAGGTGAGCGCAACGCCAAGCGGCGCACTCACCAGACCCAGCAGCACGCTCTCGGTGAGCAGCTGGCGGACGATGCGGCCGCGGCCCGCGCCGATGGCCGCGCGGATCGACATTTCGCGCGCGCGAGCCGTAGCCCGCGCGAGCAGCAGGTTGGCGACGTTCGCGCACGCGATCAGCAGCACGAGGGCGACGGCACTCAGCAGCATCAGGAGCCGAAGCCGGGAGCTCGCGACCATGTCGTTGTGGAGCGGCACGACGCCGACCTCCTCGTTCCAGTCGGCCGGCATCGGCCATGGGAACTTCTTCAGGACCTGCGTCTGAAAGAGGCTGATCTCCGCGCGTGCGGCATCGATGGACGCGCCGGGAAGCAGTCGTGCGACGACCGGCATGAAGTCGCCAGCCCAGTATCCGACGACGGCCCGTGGATCGTTGCGAAGCGGCACCCAGAGGTCCGTAGCCGCTGACGGGAACCGGAAGCTTGCAGGCATGACGCCGATCACTTCGCGCGGCATCCCGTCGAGCTCGATGACGCGTCCGATTATGCCGGCGTCGCGGCCGAATTTCCGCTGCCACAGGCTGTCGCTGAGGACGGCGTAGCCGTCACGGGCGATGGAATCTTCCCCTGCAGCGAACGTGCGGCCCAGCTGCGCGGGCACGCCCAGAACCGTGAAGAGGTCCGCCGAGACGAACGCGGCGCCCAATCTGACAGGCTCGCCGCGGCCGGTGAGATTGATCTCGTGGCCATCGGTGTACCCGGCGACATTCATCGTTCGGATCTGCTGGCGCATCTCGACAAGCGCGCCCTTGGGGTAGGTCCCGGTGATGCTGACGAGGCGCTCGGGCGATCGGTAGGGCAGCGGTTCGAGCAGGATTCCATTCACGAGGCTGAAGATCGCCGTATTGGCGCCCAGGCCGAGCGCCAGAGTGACCACGACGACGGCGCTGAAGCCCGGGTTCTTGCGAAGGCCGCGCGCGCCGTAGCGGATGTCCTGAAGCGTGGTCTCCAGGAAGCTCACTCCGCGAGCATCGCGACAGCCCTCCTTTGCCTGATCGAACCCGCCGATCTCGTGCAGGGCCTCCCGCCGCGCCTGCTCCGCGCTCACGCCCGAGTCCGTCCGCTCCCGGATGGCTTCCTCCAGGTGATACCGCAGCTCCTCGTCCAGCTCCTGTTCCACTCGCCGGCGCCGTAAGAGCGAACGCAGCCGAAGCGGAACCGTGTACAACCAGCGTTCGAGCATGGTCACACCTGCTTCAGCGTCACGACGTGCGTGATGGCGCCCGCCAACCGATGCCAGTTCTCGCTTTCGGCATGCAGCTTCCGGCGGCCCAGGCGGGTCAGGGAATAGAACTTCGTCCGCCGCCCATTGTCGGCCGGCTTCCATGCCGCCGTGATCCAGCCTTGCTGTTCCAGCTTGTGCAACGCCGGGTACAACGAGCCGTCGCTGACCTGCAGCACGTCGGCGGACAGTTGCTTCAGCCGACGCATGATGGCGACGCCGTTGAGCGGCTGCAGGTCGAGGACCTTCAGAAGAAGCAGATCGAGTGTGCCCTGCACGAGCGCGGCGGGTTTACTCATGCTGTCCCTCGGTTACCAATCATTGGTAACCGAGGATACTGTGATTCCACGCGCGCCGCAAGCCGAGCCGGGGCGCGCAGGTGAGAGTGAGCGACAGCTGGCGCCTCAGCGGCCGACGGTCATTGCGCTTCGCGCTGCGCCGACTGCCAATGTGCTCGCAGCTCCCTGTTGAACTCCGTGCACCGC
>DATLLC010000069.1:0-12187 GCA_035538015.1 Vicinamibacterales bacterium | reverse complement strand
GCCACGGGCCACCCCTGGGAGGCCATTTTCGAGAACTGGGAAAGTGAGTTCTTGCAGATGGGCGTGTTCGTGCTGTTGACGACGTTCCTGATTCAGAAGGGATCACCCGAATCGCGCCGACCGGGTGTCACCGAACTGGTCGATACGGATCCTCGTGACTTCGCCGATGCTTCGGACGCGCCCTGGCCCGTCAGGCACGGCGGCTGGGTCCTGCGCCTCTATGAGCATTCGCTCGGCCTGGCATTCGTGCTCCTCTTCCTCATCGCGTGGGTGGGCCACGCGCTCGGTGGGTTTGCGGTGTTTGCGACGGACCAGGTGACGCATCGCCAGCCGCGACCCGCCTTCACCGATTACCTGATGTCGGCTCGATTCTGGTTCGAATCGTTTCAGAACTGGCAGAGCGAGTTTCTGGCCATCGCCTCGATGGTCTGGCTGGCCGTGTATCTCCGGCAGCGCTGGTCGCCAGAGTCGAAGCCCGTTCACGCCCCGCACGCCGAAACCGGACGTTGACTGATGGGCCGACCATGCGCTGCAAGACGGAACCGGCCCAAGGCCTTCGTGAAGGAGCTGCTCGGCCGCACTCCCGGCCAGTTCGGAGACAACATCGTGCGTGAGCGCTTCAACGACCTGATCCGCAAGACCTATGATGGACGCGAACGGTCTTCGACCTGGCGCGGCACGAGTCCAGTACGACGACGTTCAGAGCGACGGGAGGTCACGAGGAAGGAATGGCGCGGATGGCGGTGTCCACCGCCACTGCCAAGACGAACAGGTCGACAAGACAAAGGCTGCCCAGCTCATCGTGATCAGGATTCACGAGGTCGATGAGCCGGCTCCGGAAAAGTCGCGGTTACGCACGTTCTGACGTCTGGCCGGGGCGGCATCGCCCCCCGCGAGATGGCTGGGACGTCGCAGCCGGGCTACTCCTCCCGAAGGGCCGCAACCGGATCGACCCGCATCGCCCGGCGGGCCGGGAACCAGCACGCAGCCACGGCCGTGGCGAACATCACCGCGACGGCCAGCGACAGGATGCCCGGATCGCTGGGGCTGACGCCGAAGACGACGCTCCGCATGGCCGACTGCATCGTCATCCAGCCAATCGATCCTAGGGCCGCGCCGGCGGCCGTGAGCGCCACAGCCCGCGAGGCGACCATCCGGAAGATGCGTGTTGGCGCCGCGCCGAGCGCCAGGCGGACGCCGATCTCGCCGCGGCTGTTGGCCACCGCGTAGGCGAGCACACCGTAGAGCCCGGTGGCGGCGAGTAACAACGCGAGCGCGGCAAACGCGGCCAGCACCTGCATCTGGAACCGCTGCCGCGACGTTGCCGCTGCCATCACCTCGTCCATTGTCCGGAACGACGCGGCCGCTTCCGGGTTCACCGACCGGAGCGCCTCCCGGATGGATGGGGCAAGCACGCGCGGATCGCCGCTCGTCCGCACGACGAGATTGCCGGAACCGAGCTGCGCCTGGAGTTGCACTTGCGCGTACGGCACATAGGCCAGCGGGGGCGCCGGCTCAGTGAGCCCGCGCTGCCGCACGTCGCCGGTGACGCCCACGATGGTCAGCCAGCGTTCGTTCGGCTCGAAACTGTTCACCCAGATACGCTGGCCGAGCGGATCCATACCGGGCCAGAACCGGCGCGCCATCGTCGTGTTGATCACCACCACGCCCGGCGCCGATGCGGCGTCGCTCTCGACGATGCCGCGACCGCGGACGACCGGGATACCGAGCGCTTCCATCATGCCCGGAGTGGCAACGAGATAACCGGTCTCGAAGGCGGTGTCTCGCGCCCGGCCGTCGATCAGGAAGTTGCCGCCGCGCTGAATCGGATCGAGCGGCAGATCCTTGATGATGCCGGCTCGCTCGACGCCGGGAATGGCTCGGACCCGGTCGAGCAGGTCGCGATACTGCGCCGAGAGTCGCGTGATCTCTCCGCCACGCATCGGGAACGACAGGCTGGCGGCGAGCACGCCGCGAGGGGAGAAGCCCGCATCGACGGCGCGCAGCCGGGCGAAGCTCTCGAGCAGGAGCCCGGCCCCGGCGACGAGCACGAGCGAGAGCGCCACCTCCGACACGACCAGCAGGCCCTGCGTCCGACGCGCCTCACGGCTGGCGGTCTGTCCGCGACCACCCGACCGGAGCAGCTGGTTCACGTCCGGCCGCGAGGCGCGCCACGAAGGCAACGCGCCGAAGAGGAGGCCGGCGGCGAGCGACACCCCGACGCTGAAGCCGGCCACGCCGGCGTCGATACGGACCTCGGATCCGCGGGGCAGCGTCGCCGGGAGCAGCACGCGGAGCAGGTCGGTCGAGAAATACGCGAGCAGCAGGCCGGCAGCGCCGCCGGCCGCAGCCATCAGCAGACTTTCGGCGAGCAGGGAACGGAAGAGATCGCCGCGCTTCGCCCCCATCGCCGTTCGGACAGCGAGCTCCCGAGTGCGCGTCGCAGACCGCACCAGCAGCAGGTTGGCGACGTTGACGCAGACGAGCAGCAGGAGCAGGCCGACGGCGGCGAAGAGCAGCAGCAGCGCCGGGCGGGCGATGCCGACGAGGTGGCGCTGCAGCGGCTCGACGACAACGTCTTCGGTCTGATACGGGCCGGGAAACTGTTACGTCAACCCGCGCACGACCGCGCGGATCTCCGCGTCCGCGGCTTCGATGGCAACCTCCGGATGCAGCCGGCCGATCACGAAATAGTTGTGTGCCGTGCGGGCGTTGCCATCGGGCAGCGCGCGTGCCGAGATCCAGAGATCGCTGCCGGCAGGGAAGGCAAAGCCCTCCGGCATCACGCCGATGACGGTGGAAGGCCGTCCGAGCAGGGTGATGCGCCGCCCGACGATACCCGCGTCACCGCCGAAGGCCCGCTGCCAAAGCCCGTGGCTCAGAATGACGCTCGCCAGCATTGCCCCAGCGCGATGCTCCTCTGGCACGAACCGGCGCCCGAGCGCCGGCTGCACGCCGAGCACGTCGAAGAACGATTCGGACACAATCGTGCCCGAGACGTGCTGCGGCGTCTTGCCACCGCCGGCGATGAGCGGCGCGTCGCTGTAGAGCGCCATGGCGGCGAAGCTGCGGTTGCGTCGCTCCCAGTCGTCGAAGTCCGGCATCGACGTCCGGCCTTCGGCGCCGCCCACGGTCGCCGCGAGCCAGGCGAGTCGATCCTGCGCCGCGTAGGGCAGGGGATTCAGCAGCACCGCCTTCACCACGCCGAACAGCAACGTCGTCGCGGCGACGCCGAGCGCGATCGTCACAATCGAGAGCCCGACGGTTGTTGGCGCCCGGCGGAGCGCTCGCAACGAGTGGCCGACGTGCGATCCGAACATCCTATCTAACCCCACAATTCACTTGAGTTCATGATGCCATCAGCCCAGACTCCCGATCGTATGCGCCGGTTCCATCTGATCAGCGAGCAGTTGGAATGACCACTCAAGTGAGCTGAGGGGTTAGTTCTTCCGGTTGTCGTGCGGCAGCGGCGGCGCCGTCGTCTGGCGCTGATGCCCCCGGCCGGCGAGCGTCGCGTAATGCTCGAACGCGTAGGCGAAGCCGACGAGCCTGGCGTCGTCCCAGGCCCGGCCCATGAACTGGATGTTCACCGGCTGCCCGCGGTCGTTCATGCCGGCCGGCACCGCGAGCGTCGGCACGCCGTTGCCCGCGCTCGGCGTGTCGCGACGGCCGAACGCGGCTTTACCGAAGCCGCCGCCGCCGCCGTCGTTGAGGCTCGTATCGCTCAACAGCCCGGGGTACACGACCGCGTCGACGTTCGCCGCGTCCATCCACTCCTTCACGCCTGCCGGCCTCGTGATCTGACGGTAGTCGCGATGCAGCTGAATCTCCGCCGCTGTCAGCCGCATCTCGGGCGCGATGCAGGTATTCGGATCGGCCCTGACGTAAAGCACCTTCTTCTGCGAGCAGTCCACGTCCACCTCGGTGAGTACCTTGTAGAAGGGATTTGGGAAGATCTGTTGTTCGATGAGCTCCGGATGGCTGTCGAAGTACTGCCGCCATCCTTCGGCGCGGATCCGGTTGGCCGGGATCGGTTGCGTCGGCGCCGGCGGCGCGTCCGGCGTCGGCGGCGTGGCCAGCTGGCCCATCTGCACGATGGTGGCGCCGGCCTGCACGAGGTACTGCAGCGCGCTCCGCATCGCGTCGATCGTGCCGTTGGTGCCAAACGGCGGCGCGGTCGGGCCGAACACGTCGGCCCAGGCTGAATCCACGTAGCCAATCCGCGTGCCTTGCAGCGCTCCGGTGTCCAGCGCCGAGCGCCAGTCGGGGGGCACCGCGCCGTCGGGCCTCGCGAGCGTTGCCGGATCCTCGGGATCGATGCCGGTCACCGCGTTCAGCATGTCGGCGAGATCCGATACCGATCGCGTGATCGCGCCGCCGAAGTCGGTCATCCACACCAGCGGCTGGATGCCGGTACCGCTTTCGAGGCCATCGGTGCCGCGCAAGGTGACGAGGCTCTGCGCGCTCGCCGGAGCGTAGAGCGAGTCGCCGGTCTGGGAGCCCATTGCGGCGGCCGCGAGGCTGCCGGCCACGGCGCTCGCCGAGCCGCCACTCGAGGCGAGCGGCGAGCGCGACGGGTTGAAGACGCTCCACACCTGCCCCCAGGCGTCGTTCGACCAGTGGCCGAAGGTGGCGTACTCCTCGAGCGCCCCCTTGCCGATGATGACGGCGCCCGCCTCCCGCAGCCTCGCCACCTGGAACGCGTCGCGCGCCGGGCGGAAGCCGGCGAACGTGAAGCTGCCGTTCGTCGTCGGCATGTCGAACGTGTCGTAGTTGTTCTTGATGATGATCGGGATCCCGAGCAGCGCACCTGACGCGCCCTTCCTGCGCGCCCTGTCCGCCTCGTTGGCCTGGCGCACCGCGTCACCGGCCACGATCTCGTAGGCGTGGAAGCCAAACTGTCCCTGGTCGTAGAACCCGATGCGATCGAGGTACGCGCGGGTGATCTCCTGGGATGTCACGATGCCGGCTTCCATGTCGGCGCGCAGCTCGGCAATCGTCTTCTCGACGACGTCGTACTTGACCGAGGTCTTGCCCTTCTTCTGGGGTGGAACCGCTGGCTGCTGGACCTTCCGGTCCCGGCAGGCGTCGGCATCGAAGCCCGGCATCGAAAGCGAGGCAATGTCGAAGTTGGCAACCGAGCAGATCTCCGCCGCGGACAGGTCATCGATGGGCGGGCTCGTCGCCAGGCTCGTGGCGGTGCCCTCCACTGCCGCGCGCTCGGCCGCGGATGTCGTTTCATCCACACGCCGGCCGAGGACGACGAAGTGCAATAGCGATCGGGTCGTGCCCGGCTGCAGGGTGAGCGTGTTCACATATGCCTGGAAGTTCCGCTCGTGGCCGGAGTAGGCCAGCGGCGTGTGAAAGGTGTCGTACAACCAGCTTCCGGCGAAGGTCATCGCGCCGGCGAATGGAGCCGGCGTGCCGAGCACGGTCACCTGCGGTCCCCCGGTCAGATTCGGCGACGGCTGCAACGGCGTGGCGTACTCCACCCACGCATCCGCCGCGGTGACCGTCGTGTCGCCGCTCGACGTGGCAACGATCTCAGTCGTGTTCGGGCCCGTCGTCCCCTGCCCCGATTGCCCGCCGAAGGCCACCTGGATTGTGATCGGCGACTTCGTAGGGTTGGTGAACGTGTCCAGCCAGCGTCCCCAGTTCGCGTTCGTGTTGACGTACACCGCGCGCGAGATCGTCACGCCGCCCATGTCGAGCGACTGCGTCGAGCGGAACCGGTTCACGCCGTCGAAGTGCAAGCCGAAGCCCCGCATGAGTTCACCGTTGAGGTACGGCTCCGGCGCGGTCTGCACGCGGACGCGGATGCCGCCGTACCCGTTGATGGCGGTGCTGTACGCGCCGGTCGACCCTGCAGGCGCGACCTGCGTCGCGCGGATGCTGCCGGTGTCGACGCGCGGTGAATCGTCGTCTTGGATGCCCCAATACGTGCCGTTGGCGTCGATGACGTAGTTGAACGCGCGCGGCGTGCGCTCGTCGTAGAACGCGAGCGCCGAGAGCAGTGCCAGGAAGGTAGCCGTCCTGGTGAGCAGAGACAGACGGCGGCGTGGTTCGCGCATGGCGGCCTCCAGTCGCGTCAGACGACGGCTTCAGGGATCGAGCGCGCGGCGCCGACCAACGGGAAGCGTCCCGGCGCAGCGGGATGATGGACCTGCAGTCGTGGAGTGTCAAGCGACGTGACAGGCTCGGCCGTGTGAGTTGTCAGTAATGACCGGCTGGCATAGGCGCTCACTTCGAGACCGCACGGAACGGCGCGACCATGCCGGGGGTGGACGGCACGTAGATGATCTCGTCCTTTGCGCCTCGTCCCATGAAGACGGGAGCCCCGACTCTCTCGCCGACACGCACGAACTGGACATCGTCGAATGCGACGGCGCGACCCGCGCTGACCCATCTACGCCCGCCATACTCAATCGACGCGCCCATCGTTCGCTCCACGGATACTGCTGGAGCGGGCAGCGGGCGGCGTTCTGATGGCGGGGCACTAGCTTGGGATTCGGGGGTTTGTTCCAACATGGTCAACAACTCGGCAAACCTGGTGATGGGCGGGTTGGCGGTCGCCGTCGTTGCCGGCGCTGGTAATTCGTGAGCAGGGCTGCAGCCGGGTGGATACCCAGGCTGGAAGTACGCCGGATACCACACGAATGGCCACAGCGGCAGGGCGCCGCCGTACTGGCGCAGCAGCTGCGCTTGGGTGGGCACGTATGGGTCGAGCTGCAGGAGCGAGGTCAGCGGCGCATTCGCGAGTACGCTGCCCCCGAACTGGCGGAGGATGGCCAGATCGCTCGGCTTGTACGGGTCGAATGCGTATGGGAGCGGAGCGCAAGGGCCCGCCTGGGCGGACGCGAGGGTCGGAAGGCCAAACAGGAAGACGAAGATTGTGGCGAAGCGCACGAACCCCTCCTCTCGACGAACGCCCAGCCAGTCCGAGACGTTCTCATCCCATTTTCGCGCGATCGTTGAAGAATGCAACGCCGGCCAGAGCCAGCCGCCTCATAAGTCAGCTCTGGTCCACGGCCACGGTAGTGGGTCAGTTTGAAACAGAAGCGCTGGCCGTGGGAAGATTCGGCCATGAGGTTCGGGCTTCTCACTCCAGCCGTGGTGCTCCTCGGTCGGCTGGTCGCAGATGCGCAAGAGATTCCCCGAGCAGGCACGACACTTCCTCCGCAGACAGTCAGGGCAGTCAATGCCGTTTATACCCCGGAAGCGAAGGCCGCTGGCATCGAGGGTATCGTCCGAGTCGAAGTGCTCGTGTTGACCGACGGTACGGTTGGAGAGCCTGCGAAAGTCGTTCAGTCTCTCGATGCGGAGTTCGGGTTGGACGACGAAGCGGTGAAGGCGTCGAAGCAGTGGACGTTCAAGCCAGCCACCAAAGACGGCAAGCCCGTCACCGCTCATGTTGTGATTGAGCAGACCTTCACCTTGCGTCCCAAATAGCATTCCAAGGCTAAAGAGGCTGACATCAGCCCAATCGGGTCGCGACTTCCACGGCTCGCTTATCGCCGTCTATCGTGCGCGAACCGAACCCCGCGGCGGTTGCCCGTGTCCTCGACCGCAGGGAGGTCCGCAGCCTCATCGCATACAGCCGACACACGGCGAACGAGGTCCACGGCACGCTCCAGTGATGAGAACGGCAGCTCGTAGCAGTCGACCTCCCGCATCCACCCCACCAGCGACTCGACCCTGGCCCGGTTCAAGCTCCCGGCCGGTACGTACGATTCCTCCAGGAGTCGCCGCAATGCGGTAGGTCGATCGATTGGGTGGAGGGACGTGGCGGCGTCCGCAGCGTAGCGCGGAAACACGATCCAGCGCGCGCGCATCGAGGCGCCCGACGCGGGCAGAACCGCGGCCGGGGGCGGGAGGTAGCGCACCCGCACAGAGTCCTCTCGGACGTGCGGGGTAAGCGTGTCGACCTCGGGATACAGCTGGCGTACCGGCTCCAGGCTGCCGTCCTTCACCGTCAGCGACAGCGGTACGGGGATGACGGCCAGCGTGTCCGCGTCGAAAACGGCGATCTCATCCGAGTAGTAGGTTGCGCCGGCGCGAACCAGCGCCGCCGTGAGCGTGGTCTTGCCGCTGCCTGTCGGCGCGGGCAACAGCATGCACCCGCCGCCGAATGAGACGACGCCGGCGTGCAGGCTCATGAGGGATGGATAACTGGCCACCGCCCGCCATCGCAGCTGCTGCTTCACCGCTGGCACCACACCAGTCTCCTGACGGCCCTCAGCAACGACGGTCTCGTTTTCGAGGAGCAGCCAGCCCCCTTCTCCTGTTGGAAGCACCTGGATGAAGACGTCGACCGGCGCATCCGAGGTGGACAGATGGCCGAGGGCCTCGTGCAACCGAGCGAGGAGTGCAGGCGACGGAACCTCTACCTCGAACGTCGTGCTCAGCAGACGGTATCGTGTGGAGGCACGCTGAGGAGTCTCGAGGCGGCTGCAGCTGTGAGCCGGCCTGGCGTTGGCGGTCGCAGGGAATTCGGTGGTTCGCGGCTGTGGCCCGTCTGTCGCGACGACGTCCCCCGAATGAGCTGCGCTCGTCGCGTCACGTCGAGGCGCGCTCTCCTCGGCCTGCGCGTCGAGCTCGTCGGGCTGGAGTGCCAGCAGGGTGTCGCGGTCTTCTCCCACCATCCCGAGCTGATCGGCCACCGACTGTGGCGACTCCCGGAAGCGCGCCCGCAGGGTGTCGTTGGTGAGCAGCCAACCCAGTGCGGTACTGAAACGGAGCGGAGCCCTGCGGAGCGTTCCGGGATGCGTGATGTAGCCACGGCCGAACCACTGCCGCAGGATGTCGGCGACATGGCCCTCGGCGTCGGCGCCACTCACACCCACGGCCTTCGCGAACGCGTCCACGATACCCGGAACGTCCAAACCGTCTTCGAGAAGGCACCACGCCAGGGTTGCCGACGTATTGAACAGCGTCAGTTCGTGGTGCCGGCTCGAGAAGAACACCCCGGCGTGGTCAAGGACGAAGAGCGCCACGTCCGGAGCGATGGCAATGCGTTCGGTACTCTCGACCGCGGTGCCGGGCGCTGGCATTGACTCTCCGGCCGAGGGTGTCACGCTGGCGCGTCCGTGAGTGCCCTCAGCCATACGCCTGAGCAAGTCGAGCTCGCGCTCGAGCATCTCGTCGCCCTCGCGGTGATTGAGCAGCACGACTTCAGGTCGGCTCCGCGTCAAGAGCCCGTCGAGCAGCTGCCATGCGTCAGCGTCGATCGGAGCGCGCGCGTCGTGCGACCATCGAGCACCGCGGCGCGCGAGGCCGCCGATCCGCACCGCCGCCACCAGCTCACCGGGCAGCGCCGCCACGAAATCGACCGGGTCGATGCCGTGGTTCCTTGCCCTCACGAGCAAGGTGGCGACGTCCAACAGCAGCCGGCAGCCTGCCGACTGGCACAGCTCGATCAGGAACGACGTCTCGTTGATGGATCCGGACACGCTGAGCGGCGCCGCGATGGGTTCGATGAGCGTCGAGACATCACAGGCCCCAGTGGCCTGCCGCAGGTTGGCGGACACCGTTTCGAGCGACACGGCGGTGAGGTTGATCGGCGCCGGGCGCTCCAGGACGACCCCGCTCTCCACGCAGAACCCCAGCGGGCGGACGACGAAGCGCGCGTGGGTCGACTGGGCAAGGCGGATAATGGGATCGACCGGCCCGTCTGACAGATCCTGGACCGGCGTGACCGAAAGACCTGGCGCGCGGACAATCAGGTCGCGGTCGGCCCCGAGCCAGGCGAGATAGGATGATGGCCGCGCGAAGAACCCATCGGCAACAACCTCTATGCACGCCGCGGACGCGGGATGTGCCTCGAGCCACCGTGCGGTGCGCTCGTCGCCGAGTGTGACGCCTGTGTGCGGCACGTGAAACGTACGCGAGCTATGCCGCTCAGGTCCGCGGCCAGTTCGGGCCCCGCCGGGGCGACCCCCCGCGCCGGGGCGACTGGCCGGGAGCCTCCCGCCTGACGCTGTACTGGGCCGCGGCCGGCTTGGTCGAGGCCGTCAGAAGCAGGGCGACCGCAGGTGCCGTCAGCGCGGCTTTACCAACCTTGCGCAGAAATTCGCGCCGTGCTGCTTCTTCCGGAGTTGTCTGCCGTGTGTCCTGATTGTCGGCCATAGGAATCCGTTCCGGGTGCTGAACGTCAGCCAGCATGCATGCGATGGTGGAGCGGGCCACTCCCATGGCCTTCAACGCTCACCAGGCAGCTCCAGAGCAAGATCCGTGCTGAGCTTCACGCGGTAATACCCCGGCTCGAAACCGCCGGGGAAGGCCACGCTCTCCAGGTGATGGCGCCGGAGTTCACGAGGGTTCTCATCGCATATCGCAGACGATCCCAGCCACCGCTAGCGCATGCGGAAACGCAAGCGTCGATCCGGTCGTTCCGAGGTCCTCGTGTACCATTTCGAACCAGCGGCGAAAGATTTCCCGTATCAGGTCGACTATTGTTCCGTCCGACTCGATCCGGCGGACTATGGCGGGCGGCAGTCGAACTCCCGCGGCGGCATCGCGCGACTTCGGTGCCACAAAGTGCCACACGGCGTCCTGACCGAGCCACGCGTGGGGCCGGCGATTGACACCGATGGCGTCGGCACCGCGGTCTGGCGCGTGTTCGCGTCCGTGCTTCCAATCCACGTCTCGCTTTGACCTCAGGCGACGGCACGACACTTCCTCCGCAGACAGTCAGGGCAGTCAATGCCGTTTACACCTCGGAAGCGAAAGCCGGTAGCATTGAGGGTATCGTCCGAGCCGAGGTGCTCGTGTTGACCGACGGGACCGTCGACCGCACCATTCGCCGCTGGCCAGGGCCACGACGAACCGGACGCGCTACGAGCGCGAGCCGAGCAGGCGCGCGGCGACGGCGCGGAAGCGATCGTGATGCGGCCCGGTCACGAACATCCAGCGAAGCACGCGCACGCTGGCAGCTCCGCTGGCGCTGGCCGGCATGATCTCGTCGAGCGTCTTGATTGGCTGCGTGCGGATGCGGTCCAGCAGCGCCACGCGGTGCACGCACGACACGGTGCAGTGCGGTGCGCAGCTCTTCTCGCTCGTGCTCTCCCGCCGCACATCCTCGGTGGTGTACTCGGCCAGCGGGATCCCAGGATGCCCGCGCTGCTGTGAGCACCAATGCACGAGGCCGTCCTCGCAGATGTAGAGATAACGGCCGCCGGCCCCGCACTGCCAGTCGTTCGGGCGCCCGAACGCGAGGTTCCGCTGGAAATCGTTCTGGCTCTGTACAGTGTAGAACGGCGCAGTCAGCGAGGTGATCTCGGTGTAGACGCGCCGCTGCTCCGGCGTCAGAGGTAGCAGGCGCCCGTGACCGTTGTGGATCAGGCCGACCGTCGCCGTGAGACCCAGTTCGATCGCCCGCTTGGCGATCGTCAGTGCGTCCTCGGGGTTGCTCAAGTCGCCGCCGAGCACAGAGTTGATGTTGACGCTGAACACGGCGTGTGTCGCCAGCATCTGCAGCTTCGCGTCGAGCACCTTCAGGCTCTTCTTCGAGATGTCGTCAGGCTTCACGTTGTCGATGCTGATTTGCAGGTGATCCAGCCCGGCGTGGTTGAAGTCCTCGATGCGCTTCTCGGTGAGGAGGTAGCCGTTGGTGATCAGTCCAGCCAGCGCGCCGGTTCCGCGGATGTGCCGGATGAGCTCGTCGAGGTCAGGGTGCAGCAGCGGTTCGCCGCCGCTGATCTCGATGTTCGCTGTGCGCAGCCGAGCCAGGTGGTCGATGCGCTCCCGCATGGTCGCCAGCGCCACCGGCGGAGAATGCTTGTCGTACTCGTTGCAGTAGGTGCATGCCAGGTTGCAGCGGCGGATCGGAACGATCTGCGCGAGGATGGGATGACTCGCGGACTGGAAGCCCCGCGCCACCATTGTGGCCTCTCGCCACTTGCGGTCGAAGGTTCGGAGCAGGCGCGGCGGCCGCGGCATACTGGGATCATAATGCCGGATGCCGCCCGTTGATTGTGCGCGCTGGACGACGTGGCTGACGGCGTCGTACCTGGCGATCGTTGCCGGGTTGATCGCGATCCTCGGGAATGCCGTTCCCGGCCGGGTCTGGCTGGTCGCGGCGCACCTGACGCTCTCCGGGTCGTTGCTGATCCTGAACCGCGCGAGGCCGTCGGCGGGGATCCTTCGCGTGATTCGCGACTGGTATCCATTGATGCTGTTTCCTCTCCTC
>DATLLC010000068.1:0-15427 GCA_035538015.1 Vicinamibacterales bacterium | reverse complement strand
ACCACCGGCGGGTCAGACAGTGGCGATGGTGCGGGAGCGGCAGCGCATGATGGTGTTCGCAGAGCTGCTGTTCGACACCGATCGCAATAAAGGAAACGTGCTCTACACGCGTGACTGGCGGGTGATCATGCTCGACTTCACTCGTGCGTTCCGCACCGAGATGACAATCCGACGACCGGATGTGCTCGAGTCGTGCGATCGCCAACTGCTGGCACGCCTCCGCGCGCTCGGCAAGGAGGAGATCTCGCGCGTGGCAGGCCGCCATCTCACGTCGGCGGAGATCGACGCAGTGATGCAGCGCCGGAGGCTCATCGTCGAACATTTTGATCGACTGGTGAAGACACGCGGAGAGGGAGCCGTCCTCTACTAGAAGATTGGCGAGACAGGAGGTGGGAGGAGGCGTTTCCGAGCTCCACCCCCTCGCTCCGTGCCTCCTACTCGTTGAAGTCCAATCCCAACTGGCGTATCAAGGCCAGCAGGTCGTTGGGCACCGGCGCGACAATCTCCAGGCGCTCACCGGTAACCGGGTGGGTGAACGCCACCCGCCAGGCGTGCAACGCCTGCCGCGGGAAGCTGGGGCCGTGGCCCTCGAGCCCGTACACGGGGTCGCCGACCAGCGGCCACCCTCTGGCGGCCAGATGCGCGCGTATCTGGTGCATGCGTCCGGTGACGAGGCGGCATTTGAGCAGCGCATGACGCGCCCCGCCCGATCTGGCCGCTTCACCCGCCTCCCCGATCCCGGCTTCCGCGGCTGCACTGACGGCGATCCGCTCGTAGCGCGTGACCGAGGGCTGCCCGCCCCGGTCGGTGACGGTGACCTTCCGTCGATCCCAGGGATCGCGGTCGAGCGCGAGATCGATCGTGCCGCGCACCGGCGAAGGCACGCCATGGACGACGGCCAGGTAATCCTTCTCGATGCGCTCGGCTCGCATCTCGTGCTGCAGACGTGCCACCACCTCGCGGCGCTTGGCCACCAGCAGCACGCCGGAGGTCATCTTGTCGAGTCGGGTCAGCAGGGCCGGCGTGTCGCCCGACGGCCATCGCGCCGACAGGTGCAGCAGTGCGTTGATGAGCGTGCCGTGCGCATGCCGGTACGACGGGTGCACCACCAGGTCGGCCGGCTTGTTGATGGCCATCAAGTGCGCGTCTTCGAAGAGCACGTCCAGCGCGCGCGCCTCGGCACGCGGCCGGACCCGCGCGCGAATCTCCCGCCCGTCCACTAGCAGGCGGTCGCCCTCGGCCACCCGCCACGCCGCGCGCGGCGCCGGCGTGTCGTTGACGAGCACCCGGCCTGCCGCGATCCACTTCTGCACGCGCGCGCGCGAGACGCCCGGTTCGTGGGCCAGATGGCGGAGCAGCACGAGATCGAGCCGCTGGCCGATGTCGCCTCGGTCGATGGGGACTTCCCGCCAGGTGCGGGTGGGTAGGGACTGCTGGCGCGCGCGGTCGGGCGCGGACGGTCGCGGACGGGTGCGCAAGTGACGTGGCAAGGTTCGGGGTCTGGAGTCTCGGGGTCCGATCTGCGGCTCAGTGGCGGCCGTAGTTGTTGCTGATCTCGCGTTCGAGGTTCTGCTTGCGGGCGCTGGCCAGCGAGTGATCGGAGAAGAAGAAGTTCGTGACGCGGTCTTCCTGGCCGTACTTGTCGAGGAAACGCTGCCACACGCCGGGAGCGTCCTGGACCGGGAAGCCGGCCTCGTAGGCGTAGCGGAGGCCGACCCGGTCCGCCTGATCCTCCAGATCCCGTCCGTAACCAGCCGTGAGCGCCGCGAGGCCGAGGGCCGCGCCCATCTGCGCGCCGGCGCGGGCCGCATCATTGTCGATGGCCTCGGCTCCGATAATCGCCGCCACGCCAGCCAGCTGCGTCCAGACGCCGCGTCGCGCCTGCCGCCGCGAGTGCTCGTGTGTGTAATGGGCGAGCTCGTGGCCGACGACGATGGCGAGCTGCTCGTCGGGCATGTCCCGCATGATGCCCGAGAAGACCCAGATAGCGCCGTTGCCCATCGCCATCGCGTTCCATTCCTTGTTGTCGATGACGTAGACACGCAGCTGATCGCGGGGCACGTACGGCGGCGCCAGGCGGTTCACGAGTGACCGCACCCGGTCCACGTCGGACCCCGCATCCGCGACTTCGCCAATCCTGGTGATCTTCCCGTTCGCGCCGGGCTCGAACGCGATCCGGTTCTGCATCCACGCCGCTTCGAGCTCCGTGGTGCCGTTCCGGACATCGGCCTCGAACAGCGCGTTGGGACCGTTCGGTCTGACGTCGATCTCAGACGCCAGCACCACGCCGTCCGCCTGACGCGTGCCCTGCACGCGAACCTCGTCGCCGAGTCGGACCTCGTCGACGCTCGCGAACTTGCCCTTCCACTTCGTCTTGGCGCTCGCGCGGACGCGCTGGCCGTCGACAACGAGGTCACCGTCGCGTTTCCATTCCGCGTAGCTATCGAGCCGCACGCCCTGTTGGGCAGACACGCCCTCCGGCCCGGCTACCAGGCCGACGACGAGCACCAGGCCCATTAGCGACACCAGCGCGCGATCGCCCATCCCACCCCTCAGCTCACTTCTGTGAAATCAGCTCGACATCGAATACGAGCATGCCCTTCGGTCCGTTCCCCTGTCCTTTGTAGGCCAGCCGCTCCGGAATCCAGAAGCGAGCCTTCTCGCCCGGCACCATCAGCTGCAGGCCCTCGGTCCAGCCCTCGATGACGTCCGTCAATCCGAAGCTTGCGGTCTGTCCGCGCATCAGCGAGCTGTCGAACAGTTTGCCATCCGTCGTCCAACCCGAGTAGTGGACGGTGACGCGGCTCCCCTTGGTCGGATGCGCGCCACCCGGCGGGCCGGGACGCAGCACCTTGTAGGCAAGGCCGGATGACGTCTTCTGCGCGTCGGCAGGCGCCGCCGCCACATCGGGCGGTGGGTTCTTCTCTGGTGACGGCACCACGTCGACCAGCTCGACGTCGAAGACGAGCATGCCCTGCGGCCGGCCCGATTGTCCGGCGTAGGCGAGCTCCTCGGGGATCCAGAAGCGGCGCTTCTCGCCCACGACCATCAGTTGAACGCCCTCGCCCCAGCCCTTGATGACGCGGTTGACCGGGAACGTGGCGGCGGCACCCCGAGCGTAGGAGCTGTCGAACATCTTGCCGTCGGTGGTCCAGCCCGTGTAGTGCACCGTGACGAAGTCCTCGGCCTTGGCCTTGGCCGTGCCGGTGCCCGGCGCCAGCACCTTGGAGGCCAGGCCCGAGGCGGTCTTCGTGGCGTCCGCCGGCGGCTTGGCCACATCCGGCGGGGCCGGCACGGGTTCGAACTGCGGCGCGCGCGCCTGCTCCGCGGCGGCGCCGGCGCCCAACGTCATCAGAGTCAGAAATGCGAGAAGCAATCTCATGCCTCTATCGTAGCGGATGCACGATGCGGGAGGCCGCCGCAGACCCGTCAATGACAGATGTCGTTCCCCGAATCCGCCAGGCCGCCAGCGGTCAGGACGAACTCCCATCGATAGCCGCCCGGTTGCAGCGCGAGCCGCAGGATGCCGTACTGCGCAATCCGCACTTCGGAGTTGGGTGCCGTCGTGACGAACCGATAGAGTTCCGCGCCTCCCGTGCCCGCCGTGAACTGCCGAATCCCGCGGTCCGTAGGGCGCCCGTCCGCGCTCTGGCTGGCGAAGCGCTCGTACAGGTGATCGTGCCCGTTGATCACGACGTCTGCGCCGGCCGCCTCGAGCAGGGCGTACAAGTCGCGCATGTTGAGGTTCGGCCCGTTTTGACCCGACGTGAAGAGCGGGTGGTGCCACACCGCGAGCGTACAGGGACGACGCTGCAGGTCCATTTCACGTCGAACGAACTCCCACTGCGCGCTGTTGCGCTGGCTCGGGATGTTGGAGTCGAGCATCAGGATCTGCCAGTCGCCGAGGGACAGCGCATAGTAGCCACTCCGGTCAGCGCCAGCGGCGGCGCCGAAGTAATCGAAGTAGGCGCTGGCGCCGGGCGTCAGATAGTCGTGATTGCCCGGCACGGGATACCATCGCCCGCGAAATCGTCCCCAGGCCGGATCGAAGCAGCGTTGAAAATCGCTTGCCGAACCGTTTGGGTAGGCAATGTCTCCCACGAGCAGCAGCCAGCCCGACAGGCTTTCGGCGAGCTGCGCCGTCTCGGACGTGCCCCTGGAGCCGCACCAGCCGATGTCGCCGACCGCGATCACCTCGACGGTTTGTCCCGACCCACCCCGTGGCGGGGGTTCCGTCGGACCGGAAGGCGGCCCACTGCCCTCGCCGCCACACGCGACCGCGGTGCAGGCGACAAGGCAGAGGGCGGCGGGCCAGCGCGACTGCCGCAAAATGCGCCCCTGCACCATTGACTATTGGTCCAGCTTATCCAGACGTGCTACGTTTCCGCCACAACTCTCGCGAATGGCGCCTTTTTCTCAAGCCACGCACCGATCGCGGCTCGTATTGTCACCGCAAGAGCCCCTGATCGCCGGAGGGCCTGCCGAGGAACTCGAACGGCGGGTGCAGGACCTGTTCCGCCAGGGCTATCGTCACGTGGTGCTGGACCTGCGTGCCGTCCCGCGTGCCGACAGTGCCGGCGTACGCGCGCTGGTGCGCGGGCACACGTCCGCGCAGCGGCTCAATCGGCGCTTTACCCTTATCGGTCCCAATGCGCGGGTTCTGGAGCTGCTCGGCGTCTCGCTGCTCGACCGGGTGCTGGAGATCAAGGACACGATGGCGGAGGTGCCCGCAAGCGAGGTCCGATGGGACCGGCTGCTCACGATTGCTGGCGTCCTGATTATCAGCGTCCTCCTGGTGGGCGCGAGCGTCGTCTGGCCGACGCTGGGCCTTCCCTCCTTGTCATCGGGAGCGGCGTCGCTGCCTTTTGACCCCCAGCTCCCGGGCGACTTCAGTCACCCGCTGTTCGAGCTCGCGAAGCTGGTGGTGGCCGCGCTGATCGGCATGCTCGTCACCGTGGTTCACCGGCAGTACCGCACCGATCGCGGGCCCAACCCCATGATGGATCAGGCCCAGGTGCTGCTCTGCGTGTCAGGCGCGCTGATGATGATCATCATCGGCAACTCGCTCGCGCGCGCGTTCGGGATCGCCGGCGCGGCGAGCATCATCCGCTTCCGCACGCCGGTCGAGGACGCGCGCGACATCACCATCCTGTTCATCCTCATGGGCCTGGGAATGGCGGCGGGCCTCGGCGCCTTCGCGGTCGCCGGGCTGGGGACGCTGTTCCTGTGCGCCATGCTGCCCACCCTGAACCTGTTCAGCGAGGATCGCCCGCGGACGATGAACGTCGAGATCATCGCGGACGGCCGGGAGCTCCCGATGTCCCACATCCATCGGGTGTTCGCCGTCAACGGCATCGTGTTCGAGCCGCGCGAGGTGTCGCAGGGCGAGGAGGCGACGGTGCGCTACGTGACCACCCTTCGCCCCGACGATTCGCTCGAGGAGCTCAGCGCGCAGTTGATGGGCGACGGCAAGATTGGCATCAAGAATGTCTCGTGGTCGCCGCCGAAGCGCAGCTGAAGCGCGTCGGCGCGAGCTGGTCGTGCTCGAGCCCGCCGAGCGCCGGGCCGCGATGCTGCGCCTCATCGGCGCCGCCCGCCGGCGGCTGGTGCTATCGCTCTTCCGGTGCGACGACTTCGAGGTGCTGGATGCCCTGGCGGGTGCGCTCGAGCGCGGGGTCGCCGTGCACGCGCTGCTCACCATGCGCGCCAAGGGCGGGCGCAAACGGCTGAAGAAGCTGTGGGACGCGCTCGAGGAGATGGGCGCGGTCGTGAGCTGGTATGCCGATCCGGTCGTGAAATACCACGCCAAGTACCTGGTGGCCGACGAGGGGCCGGCCCTGGTGACGACGCTCAACCCCACGCGCAAGTGTTTCACCCGCACCTGGGACGCGGTGCTCGTCACCCACGACGAGCCGGTGGTGCAAAGCCTCCTCCACCTCTTCCACTCGGACGCCGCGGGACGCCCGCTCTCGCTCGGACGGCGGTTCAGCAGGCGCCTGATCGTCGGCCCGGAACGAGCGCGGCCGGACGTCCACGCGCTCATCGACGGGGCCCGGCGCAGCATCCGCATCCTGGACCACAAGCTCTCGGACCCGGATGTCGTTGCCCTGCTGCGCGAGCGTCGCGCGGCCGGCGTCACGGTGTCGGTGATCGGCTCGACGCTGGCGGGCCCGCTGGAACCCCATGGCAAGCTGATGATCATCGACGAGACGCGGGCGGTGGTCGGCAGCCTGGCGCTCTCGACCCTCAGCCTCGACTTCCGCCGCGAAGTGGCGCTCATCGTGGAGGACGCCGCGGCGGTCCGGCGATTGAACGCGGCGTATCAGGAACTGAGCGTGCGGGCCGGTGCCCTGGCCCACCGCCTGCCCGGAGATCGCCCGTGATGCCCAAGCGAACCCTGATCCTCGCGGTGATGGCGATCGTCTGCCTGACGACGGCCGGCGCGCGCGCCCAGGACCAGGCCGGCCAGACCGGCCCGGCCAATGAGGCCGAACGCGGATTCGGCTGGCGGAACGAGCGGCCATCCCTCATCTTCGGCGAAGACGTCTACGTGAGCCTCCGCGCCAAGGCGGTGTTCGACTGGCGCGGCTTCGATCCCGACCTCGAAGAAGACACCTTCGATTTGAACGTCGCGCGCGTTGGGCTCAAAGGCGAGCTGACGCGACACTTCGATTTCGAGATCGAGCGGGAGATGGACGAAGACGGCGTCTGGCAGGACTGGAAGGACGTCTACGTCAATTGGGACACGTTCGACCTGTTCCAGGTGCGCGCGGGCCGCTACAAGCTTCCCTTCGGCCTCGAACAGAACCTCGGGCGCACGGAGATCGACTTCATCTATCGGGCGCGCATCTCCACCCAGCTCACGCCGGCGCGGGACAAGGGCGTCACCGTGTCAGGGCGCGACCGGGGGCTCGGCTACGAGGTCGGCCTCTTCAACACGGACGGCGACATCGGCAAGCTGACCGAGCCCCAGTTCACGCCCGGCGCCGAGGACGATTTGGGCCCCACGTTCGCGGCGCGGGTGACCGCGACGGTCTTCCGCCCCTTCGTCGGCGAAGACGCGGCCCTCCGGTCGCTGCGGGTGGGGGTGGCCTACACCAACGGCAACCTGCCCGAAGGCCTCAACAGCCTGCGCGGCGAAACGCCGTACGGCTACGACTACTTCGAGCCGGTGTATGTGAAGGGCCGCCGGCAGCGGCTCGGGCTGGAGTTCGACTGGACGCCGGGACCCTTCGGAGTGCGCGGGGAGTGGATTCAGTCGCGGGAGGATCGACTCGGCCAGGGTCTGGGTAACCGCGACCTCTCGGACTTTCTCGGCACGGGTTGGTATGTCTACGGCACGTGGATCGTGACCGGCCAGGACAAGGACGACAACATCAGCATGCGGCGGTCGGTGCTGCACGGCGGCCCCGGGGCGATCGAGCTGGCGCTACGCTACGAACAGCTGAGCTTCGGCAGTGCCAGCTCGGAGGGCCTGCCAGAGCGGAATCCGCGCGCCGAACACCTGTTCGAGAACCGCGATCGGATTTGGACCGCGGGCGTGAATTGGTACGTGATGCCGTACGTCAAGGTCGTGACCAATGCGATCCACGAGGACTTCGAGGATCCGGCGCGGACCCCGCTCTCTGGCGAGACGTCCTTCTGGTCGGGTGTTCTGCGGCTACAAATAGTATTCTGACCACGGCCATGCCGCGCCGTCACGTCGCCTCCCCGGCGGTACCGGACGCGCTCATCGCAGTCGTGGTCTGGATGCTGGCCTTGCTCGCCGGCGCGAGTCCGGCCGGCGCGCAGACCGCCGCCGACCTGTTCAACCCGACCGTCCTGCACCGAGTCGATCTGCTGATGCACTCCCAGGACTGGGAGAAGCTCAAGCAGAACTTCCAGGAGAACACCTACTATCCCGCCGACCTCCAGTGGAACGGGCAGACCGTGCGCAACAGCGGTGTCCGCTCGCGGGGCCTCGGATCCAGGAGCGGCACCAAGCCGGGCCTCCGAGTGGACTTCGACCGCTACTCGACCAGTCAGACCTTCCTCGGACTGAAGTCCATGGTGCTCGACAACCTCACGCAGGACCAGTCGGGTGTCAAGGAGTCGGTCACCATGCGCCTCTTCGCACGGCTGGGTGTGCCGGCGCCGCGTGAATCATTCGCACGCCTGTACGTCAACAACGAGCTGATCGGCCTCTACGCGGTTGTCGAAGCGATCGACAAGGACCTGCTCGCCCGCGTGTTCGGCAGCATCGACGGCAACGTCCAGAACGACGGTTATCTGTTCGAATACAACTACCTGCTCGGCTCCCCCTGGCGATTCGACTACCTCGGCTCCGCGCTCGATCCCTACCAGGCACGATTCGATGCGAAAACGAAGGAAGACAAGAGCGCAGCCGACAAATGGGGACCGATCGAAGAGCTGGTTCGCCTCTCGAACGACACACCTGCGAGCGCGCTCGCGCCGATGCTCGAGCCGCGACTCGACATCGCCGCCCTCGTGCGCTACGTCGCGGCCCAGAACTTCGTCGCCCAGAACGACGGTTTCCTGGGCTATGACGGGATGAACAATTTCTACTTCTACCGGCTTGAAGATTCCACACGTCACGTCTTCATCGCCTGGGATGAGGACAACGCGTTTCTCTCCGCCGACTTTCCCCTCAACACCCGCCACGAGGAGAACATCCTGATGCGGAAGCTGATGGAGGCGAGCACCTGGAAGGCGCAGTACTACAGCGTGCTCCAGGAGGCCGCCGATTCGGCGGCCCAGGCCGAGGACGGCCAGGCAGAAGGCTGGCTGCTGGCCGAGATGCGGCGCCAGCTCGACCTGATCGGTGACGCGATGCGGGAAGATCCCTCGAAGCCCTATACCAACGACGAGCACGCCGCGGCCAGGGCCGCGCTGCTCGACTTCCCTGCACCGCGCATCTCCTACGTGCGCTGCGAGTCCGCGCGCGCCACGGGTGCTGCACTCCCGGCCGGCTGTTCGTAGCCGGCCAGGCTCTCGATGAGGGCCCGGCGTCGCACCGCGGTGAGAGCGCCGCTCTCTGACAGCCACCCCATCGTCCGGGCCCGCGCCGCTCGCGGCTTGCACCCGGACGGCGACCCGGCGAGCACCGTGACACAGAACTCGCCAAAGCCGCGCGAGCCCTTGGGGCGCCAGCCCCGGCGCGGTTTGCGCTCCCTGGCCAGGCGCATCGCATCCGGAGAAGGTGCGAAGCCCAGGACGTTGCGCAGCCACGCCTCAGGAAGCGTGAGCCCGACGCCGACGCCCACCGCTGTGTGCACGTAGGGCGCCGCAACCACGATCCCGCCCGCCGCCAACGCCGGCTGAATCTCCCATCGCAGCCTGAATTGCAGATCGGCGGCATACAGGAGCGCGAGCATGCGCGGCGTGACGACCACGTCGTTGGCATCGGCGAGGAGCAGGTCGGCGAACAGCCCGGACGCGTCCCACCGGCTGATCGCGGCGGCGATGCCACGCGCGCGCAGCCGCTCGACCAGCGTCTCGGCTTCGCGCGCCACATCGGCGCCGCGCGAGCCCTCCACGGCGATCAACCGGCCAGGTCGGGGTGTCTCGTGAGCCATTCGGTGAGTGCCTCGGCACTGAACTTGGCCCAGGGCCGCCGCGCCGCGCCCTGCACGATCTGCCTCACCTGCTGGTGCTGGCGGTAGACCAGCTGATCGGCATCCACCTTCACGAACTCGAAGATGACCGCGAGCTGGTCGTACTCGGCGATCACGCGATGGATGAACTGCCGGTAGCTGGTCAACGGATCCTCGATGCCGGTGACGTCCTGCCCCGACTCGTAGAAACGCGGCGCCCGCGTCGCCGCGACGCGGCGGCTCGAGTCCAGCGGGTCGAGCGCGAAGTACACCACCACGTCGGGCCAGACGAGTGGCGCGTAGACATGGAGCAACCAGTCGAACTCGAGGCCGCGCGCCGCATCCCTGGCCAGCGCCGTGAAGAGATACCGATCCGCAATCACGGTCTTGCCGGCCCACAGCGCGGGAAGAATGACGGTGTCGAGCCGGTGTCGGAAGTCGACCGCATGCAGCAGGGAGTACTCCTCGGCGCTCAGCACCCGGAGGCGCTTGCGGGCCTTGATCAGCGGCTTGACCAGGCGCGAGGACGCCCAGCGCGACGTGACCACGTCGTGGCCCTCACTCGTCAGCCAGGTCTTCAGCAGCCGCAGCTGCGTCGTCTTGCCCGACCCTTCCGGACCCTCGAATGCGATCAGCCGCCCGCGCCGGGAATCGCGGTTCCTGATGACGGCGGAGAGGTCGGACGGGTCGTGTGGCGCGGACGCCATGCTGGCACTATAGCTGGAGATGAACCGGCTCCGGGCGCCAGCCCCATCTGCCATACTGCGCCGATGATCGCAGCCGGCTTCGTGGTGCTGTCTGTGGCGGTGTTGGTGTGGACATACAGCTCCATTCCTCGCGCGGCGATGGCGTGTGGTGACGCGCCGCTCGCGGCTCTGGCGCTGCGGCGACGGTTTCTCGCCGCGGCGCTCGCGTGGGTGGCGATCGCCATGGCGCTGGCGTGGATCGGTGTGCTGAAGCGATGGGACGTGCGGCCCCCGCCGCTGATGGGCCTGCTGGTCTGCATTCTCGCGTTGGGCCCGATCATCGCGCGCTCGGAAGCGGGGGACCGTCTGGCCCGCGGCCTGCCGCTCGCCGCGCTGGTGGGTCTCCAGTCCTTCCGGTTGCCGCTCGAGGTGCTCATGCATCGTGCCGCCGCCGACGGCCTGATGCCGGTCCAGATGAGCTATTCGGGGCTCAACTTCGACATCGTCACCGGAGCGACCGCCGTGATGCTGGCCGCGTGGCTGCGGGCGGGGCACCCGCCGCGCGCGGTCGTGCAGGCGTGGAACATCCTGGGCCTGCTGCTGCTCGCCAATATCGTCACGGTGGCCGTCTTGTCGACGCCGCTGTTCGCCGCGTTCGGATCGAGCGCGGACCGACTCAACACGTTCGTCACGGAGGTCCCGTTCGTACTGTTGCCGACCGTGCTCGTCCTGACCGCCTGGGCCGGACACCTGATCGTGTTCCGCGCGCTGCGAGTCTCGCGCGATCGCTAGCCGGGTCAGCGCTGTGCGCTCCCGCGGGCGTGGGCCAGGACCGCTTCGGCCTGCTCGACCTGAGGGTGACCGTCCGACAGGCGCGCGCGCCGGATGGCGACGGCCTCGGAGGCAGTGGCGACCGCCTCGCGCTCGCGACCGGCGTCGATCAACAGCTGGCTGTGCGCGATCAAGGCCGTCGCCAGGGTCGGATGATCGGCGGCCAGCAGTCCCCTGAGCATCCGCAGCGATTCGTCCGAGAGCGACACGGCTTCGGTCAGCCGGCCGGTATGCGCCCGCACCTGCGCGAGCAACCCGAGGCTTCCGGCCACGTCGACATGCGACGCCCCGACCACCTGGCGGCGAATCTCCAGCGCGCGAGTGAGCAGCGCCTCGGCCTCGGCGAAGCGTGACAACGCGATCAGCGTGCGGGCCAGGTTGTGCATGCCGCGCGCGACCGCCGGGTGCTGCTCGCCGAAGGCTGCGCGGCGGATGTCCAGGGCCCGGCGGAACATCGGCTCGGCCGCGGCGGCCTCGCCCTGATCCTCGAGCAACGACGCGAGGTTGTTGATGGTGACGGCGGTCTCAGGGTGATCCGGGCCGTGCGTCTTCAGGCTGATCTCGAGCGCGGCGCGATACATCGGCTCGGCCTTGTCATACGCGCCGATGTCGTGGAACAGAGAAGCCAGGTTGTTGTAGGCCGTGCCGACGAGCGGGTGATCGGGCCCCAGGACGGTCAGCCGCATCTCCAGCGCCTCGCGCATGTAGCGCTCGGCCACCTCGTAGTGGCCGAGCTGATTCTGGAGCTGTCCGTACTGCATGAGCGAGTTGGCCAGGAGCGGGTGATTCGTCTTGAACGCGGCGCGGCGGATCGCCAGCGCCTCGCGCAGCACCGGTTCGGCCTCGTCGGTCCGGGCGGTCCGTCGCAATAGCTGTCCGAGATTGTTGAGGCCCATCGCCACTTGCGGATGGCCCGGCGCGCGCACCCGGCGCCACATCGCGATCGCGCCGCGCAGCTGTGCCTCGGCTTCGGGATAGCGGGCCTGCGCGTCGAGCGTCAGGCCGAGGCTGTTCATCGAGAACGCGATCTTGTCGTGGGTCTCGCCATGGAGTTGCTGCCGTATCTCCAAGGCGCGGCGATGCAGGCGCTCGGCCTCCTGGTAGTCGCCCTTCTCGCGCACCACTTCGCCCATCTCCGCCAGGGTGTCGGCCACGTCGTCGGACGCGCCATGGCTGGCCGCCTCCCGCCGCGAGAGCGCCTGCTCGAGCAGCGCCGCGGCCGGCTCCAGCAGCCCGAGCTGCCGGTAGACCCGGCCCATCGTGTCCATCAGCCGGGCCTGCGCGAGGGGTTGCGACGACAAGCCGCTCTCGACCTGCGTGGCGCCCCGATCGAGCAGCTCCCGCGCGGTGACCGTTTCGCCGCGCGATCGGCTCGGATCGTTGACTTCGAAGAGGCTCACGAGGAACGACGAGACGTCTTCGGCGGCATCGCGTTCCTGCTGCGCCACGTCGCGCTCGCGGGCCAGTCGCGCGGCCTGCAGCGAGACGAGGACCGAGAAGGCCACCAGCATGGCGACGAACAGCGTGGCGACGCCAACTTCCCAGCGATGGCGCGACACGAACCGCACGGCCCGATAGCGCCACGTGGCCGGCCTCGCGTGAATCGGCAGGCCGTCGAGGAACCGCATGAGGTCCGCGACCAGCGCCTCGACCGACGCGTAGCGGCGCCGGATGTCCTTGCTGAGCGCCGTGCCGATGATGATGTCGAGGTCGTCGGGGAGGCCGCCGCGGACTGTGCTTGGCCGGGGCGCCTCGGTATCGCACACCACGCGCTCGATCTCCTGGGCGGTGAGGGTCTTGAAGGTGTGCGGCCGCTGGTTGGTGACCAGCTCGAAGAGCAGTACGCCGAGCGCGTAGACATCGGTGGCGGTCGTGACCGGTTCGCCGCGCACCTGCTCCGGCGCCGCGTAGTCGGGCGTGAGCAGGTGCATGCCGGTCATCGTCCGCGCCGAGAGCTCGGGGTCGTCGGTGTCGAGAAGCTTGGCGATGCCGAAGTCGAGGAGCTTGGGTGTCCCCTCCGCGGTCACGATGATGTTGGAAGGCTTGATGTCGCGGTGAACGATCAGGTGGCGATGGGCGTGGCCGACGGCTTCGCAGACCGTGGTGAACAGGGCGAGCCGATCGCGCAGCCCCAGGCCGCGCTGCTCGGCGTAGAGGTCGACGGCCTGGCCCTCGACGTACTCCATCACGAGATACGGCCAGCCGTCCTCGGTGGTTCCGCCGTCGACCAGGCGCGCGATGTTCGGGTGCTGCAGCGAGGCGAGAATCTGACGCTCGGCCCTGAACCGGCGCACCCGATCCTGATCGAGCAGGCCGCGCACGACCTTGATGGCCACCCGCTGATCGAAAGCGCCATCCGCGCGCTCCGCGAGGTAAACCCTCCCCATCCCCCCTTGGCCAATCGCCGAGACGATGCGGTAGGGTCCGATGCGCGTGTCGCGCAGCCCGTCGCTCGCGCCGGTGGCCTCGCGGATCGCGGCGTCGACGGCGTCTTCCAGCTCACCGCGGTCGGTCGCGTCGGCGTGGAGCATCGAGCGCACGAGCGCGGCCAGCTCCGGGTCCTCGGCCCGGTCATCGACCCAGTCCGCGCGAATCGCTGGCGGCTGAGCGAGAGCCTGTTCGAAGAGCGCCTGGACACGGGCCCAGCGTTCGGCGGTCATGTCACGATCCCGTCGCCTGGCCGAGCTCCACTTTCAGCCACGCCTTGGCCAGGCGCAGCTCGCGATCCACGGTGGCCGCCGACACGCCCATGGCCTCCGCCGTTTCGTCGTAGCTCAAGCCGCCGAAGAAATAGAGCTCGACGATAGCCGACTTGCGCGCGTCGAAGGCGGCCAGGCGCTCGAGGGCGTCGTGGAGGTCGAGGAGGTCGAGGTTGCCGTCCGGCGCTGGCAGACTCACCTTGTCGAGGTCAATCCGTACCGCCCCTCCGCCGCGCTTGTCGCGCCGCCGTGCGCGGGCGTGATCGACGAGCACGCGCCGCATCGTGCGTGCCGCCACGGCCATGAAATGGGCGCGATCCTGGAACGAGATGTCCGCATCCACCAGGCGGAGGTAGGCCTCGTGGACGAGGGCGCGCGTCTGCAGCGTATGATCGGGGCGCTCGCCGTGCAGGGCCCGCTGGGCGAGGCCCGACAGCTCGTCATAGACGACGGGCAGCAACCGATCCAGCGCGTCTCGATCTCCTCCCCGCCACGCCTGGAGCAGTACGGTTGCGGTGCGCCGGTCCCCTGGCATCCAGCCCTCAGCTCGCCGGGACGATCATTCCGACTGCGTGTCGGCGGGTCATCCTTCAACCAGCATAAGGGCGGGGTCCTCGACGAAATCCTTGATCCTTACCAGGAATTGCACGGCTTCTCGCCCGTCCACCAGGCGGTGGTCGTAGCTGAGGGCCACATACATCATCGGCCGCACGACGACTTGTCCGTCGACCACCGTGGGCCGCTCGGCAATCTTGTGCAGCCCGAGGATGCCGACCTGCGGCGGGTTGAGGATGGGTGTGCTCATCAGCGACCCGAAGACGCCGCCGTTGGTGATGGTGAAGGTCCCGCCTTTCAAGTCGTCCAGTGTGAGCGTGCCGTTGCCGGCGCGCGCGGCGAAGTCGCGGATCGCCAGCTCGATGTCCTTGAAGGACATCCGATCCGCGTCGCGAAGCACCGGCACGACGAGGCCGCCTTCGGCCCCGACCGCCATGCCGATGTCGTAGTAGTGCTTGTAGACGACCTCATCGCCCTGAATCTCCGCGTTGATGGCGGGGAAGGCCTTGAGGGCGCCAATCGAGGCCTTGACGAAGAACGAGGCGATGCCGAGCCCGACGCCGTGAGCCTTCTGGAACGCTTCCTTGCGGCGGGCCCTGAGGGTCATCACCGCGGTCATGTCCACCTCGTTGAAGGTGGTCAGCATGGCCGCGGTCCGCTGGGCCTCGACGAGCCGGCGCGCGATGGTGGCGCGCCGCTTGGTCATCCGCTCGCGCGTCTCCGTGCGCGAGCCCGCCGCCACGGTCGGCGCCGCTGGCGAGGCGGCGCCGGACACCACGGAGCCGTCGCGGCGCGCGGCCGGCGGGGCTGCCGCGCGCAACACGTCCTGCTTGGTCACGCGCGGGCCGCTGGCCGGCACCGACTCAATCTGCACGTCGTGCGCGCGGCAACCCCGCCGGCCGCGCGACGCGACGGCTCCGCGGTGTCCAGCACCGCCTCGCCAGCGGCACCGACCACGCCCGTGGCGGCGGGCTCGCGCACGGAGACGCGCGAGCGGATGACCAAGCGGCGCGCCACCATCGCGCGCCGGCTCGTCGAGGCCCAGCGGACCGCGGCCATGCTG
>DATLLC010000067.1:0-13887 GCA_035538015.1 Vicinamibacterales bacterium | reverse complement strand
ATGAGCCCAGCGTCGCGGAATTTCGCGGCAGCCCATTGCGCGGCCCGCTCGTAGGCTGGCGATCCCGCAAGCCGTGCGCCGATGTCATCGGTGAGCTGTCGAAGAAGCTCGATAGACTCACCCTGCCTGACGCCTGCAGATATTCGAAGGAGTGTCTGCGTCAGGTCGAAGGTCCCCTGTGCGGAAATCAGGGACAGCCCGCTGAGGAGCAGTGTGAAGGTGCAGACGAGGCGGCTCAGCATTGGGACGCTCCCGGCTCACAGTGCCACGCACCGCGTAACTTGGCGCCTCGTTCGTCCATTGTCAACGGACTCCCGTCCACTGCGCCTGGTTCTCAACGAGACGACGCAGCACGCCCAGGTTGACGTCGACAACGCCGAGGGCCAAACTTTCTGAGGATGAAGACTCTGCTGGTTCTCAGGCACGCCAAGTCGAGCTGGAACGATCCGGCGCTCGATGATCATGAGCGACCGCTGAACAAGCGTGGCCGGCGGGATGCGCCGCGGATGGGAGCGCTGGTGCGGGAGTACGGACTGACACCCGATCTGGTCATCAGCTCCGACGCGGTGCGGGCCCGGCTGACGGCTGCAGCGGTGGCCGAGGCGGCTCGCTATGCAGGAGAAATCCTGCTGGACCCGCATCTCTATCTGGCTGGTCCGGCCGACATCCTCTCGCTGCTGCCAACGGTGCAGGAGAACGCCAAGACGGTGATGATCGTCGGGCACAATCCCGGGCTCGAAACGCTGGTCGAACAACTGACCGGCGAGCGGCAGGACTTGCCGACCGCCGCGCTCGCGCAGATTGACCTGCCGATCGATCAGTGGCGCGATCTCACACGGTCGACCCGAGGCACGCTCGTGGGCCTCTGGCGGCCTGAGCCACTGACATGAACTGCACCGACCCGGCCGAGATGCAAGACGGCAGTGCTGAACGTGTAACGCCGCAGCAGGGATGATTCGCCCCACCCGCCAGGATGTGTCGGCCCTTCGCGACTGCTCGTTATTCATCCGGCAGCGGCCAAGGGAGACGAGCGCCACCCCAAGCCGCGCCGGACCGCGACCGCGTTCGATGTCGCCGTTTTTGTCGGAAAGGATCCTTCGTCGTCCGGGTTGACAGCAATCTTGCCGGACGAGACTTGGACCTCGCCACAGCTTTCGCGTCAGCCGTGGGACAGGGTCCGCCAAGCACGTCACCGTCCGTTTGACCGCTCTCCCGATTTTCGGGACAATCCGCACCGTGGTGAGGCCCGCCGTCGTCATCGTTCATCGCAGCGAGGACAATGAAACCGCGGTGCGGCTTCGGCAGGACCTCGCATTCGTGGGCGATCTCACAGTTCGCCTCGTGCCTGACCCTGAGCGAAATGCGAGCCTGGCAGCGTATGAGCGAGCATCTGTAGTCGTCGCGTTTGTCACTTCAGTGTCTCAGTTGGTGACTGCCCCACACTCGACGGGCTGGGAATGGCTCTTCAACGATCTGCAAGATCGACGTCGGGAGGCGGTTTTCGTGGTGTTGGACGATGGGCGGCCCCTGGCTTCGCTGCCCCCCAATGTCGTGCAAACCCTCCTTAGATTCCGTTTCGTCGACCTCAGGCGCGACTTTTGGTATCAAGGAATTGCGGAGCTGGCTTCGAAACTCCAGTCGATGATTGCGGGCCACTCATTCTTATTGTTTCGACCGCGTGATGGTGGATCTCGGGGTCTCGACCCCAGGGATCCATTCCGATTAGCCGCGGAGGAAGCTGCGGCGGCGGACGTCGAGGCGCGTCCGAGGGACAGAAAACGGGTCTTAGCGGGACTGCACGGAGAATCGCTTCAGGATACGAAGGCTACTGAACCGCGAGACCCTCTTCCGGACTCGGTGAAATGCACTATCGCCTCTCCGCCCGCTGCTTACCCCGGTGACGGTCTGATGGTCCAAGTGTTTGCACATTTGCCAGAGGACGAGCAGAAGGTCTACCAGTCGGCCAAAGGCTATGACGCCCTCTCTGAGGTCCGAGGCTCGAAGACTTTGACAGGAGACGTTCACCGCGGCGCGATTCTCACGTTCATGCTTAGAATGCCGGGGGTGGAGATAGACCATACGCTTCAAACACTCCGCTGGACGGGAGCGCCAGAAAGCGTGCAGTTCTTCATTGAAATTCCAGACGAAAGCCCTGAAAAGAATCTGTTGGGAACCATCACTGTCATGGAGGGCACCATCCCGTTCGGGCAGGTGAAGTTCACGATTCGTGTCCTGCGGGAAGAAGAGGAGATGACTTGGAAGAATGCAGCCTCAGTTAAACGTCAGTGGAGGCGGTATCGCTACGCCTTCATCTCTTATGCTTCCCAGGATCGCGCCGAGGTCCTGAAGCGGGTTCAGATGCTGGACCGGACAGGGATCATTTTTTTTCAGGATCTTCTGTCGATGGATCCCGGTGAACGTTGGGAGCGTACCCTCTATCGGGAAATCGATAAATCGGACGTGTTGTTCCTCTTTTGGTCCACTGCTGCAAAGAACTCCCAATGGGTGCTGAAGGAGGTGGAGTACGCGCTCGAGCGGCACGGCGGAGACGATCTCGCGCCCCCTGATATCATCCCGATCCTCATCGAAGGACCGCCGCCGCCCCTACCGCCCGCAGAATTGAAGCACCTCCATTTCAACGACAAATTTCTGTACTTCCTCGCCGGTTCAACCTGAACGACCGAGGCGGGCACGCATTGGACCTCTATCAGTATTGCGAGAAACGGCGCATGGAGTCGCGATAAACGCCGCTCTGGCGATCTAGCGATGGCCGGGCCGGTTCGGTCCTCACATCGCGACAGATCGTTATCTGAGCAATCCACGCGCTTGGCGAAGTGTGCAAAGGGACGGACGCGAGCCGCGCTGGGCGCATCGCGCGGCTGCGCACCCATCTGCTCACATTAGTCCTCGCGCTCTCGTGAGACCTGCTTCCTATAGACACGGGTTTCAACAGCACCGGCCGCCGTCACGATCGCCCGAAGCTCGTTCCCGTTGTCGTCGATCACGAAGTCCAGGTTCACAGTTGACCCAAACGGAGAGACGTAGAGGGTCATGTCGCCTGTGCAATCCGGGTTCACGGCATAGGTGCCCTGAAACGTCACCCGATTGATGTTCCCGTTTCCGCTCAGTGTGGCGGCGCCTTCGGTGTTGCCGCGCCCGTCGAAGGTCTGTCGGCCAATCTCACCGAAGGGGCCGAGCACCGGGGGTGGAAAGTTCGCCACAAGCGCTCCCTGACTGGTGAAGCCGAAGCTCCCCCGCAGGTTGGCGTTCGAGCATGCCCGTGGCTCGTCCGCGCGAGCCCTGGGTGCCGTGCCCAGGGCGAACAGCGTCATGAAGATAGTCGCGAGCGTCGTGGGTGCCATAGCGCGTGTCATCTCAGCCTCCTTGGGGTCGTCGAATCCGACTCACCCAATACGAGTAAGGAAAGGGGAGCTGAAGGTTACAGGCCCCTGGGCGAACGGCCGTAGAATGGCCGCGCAGGCTGGGCCGGAGTGCCGAATTGCCCCGAATGCGGAACGGCGTTGGATGTCCGCGATCTCGCCGGACTGTGCGCGAAGTGTCTGGTCCAAGGCGCGTTCGACAGCGCGGTCGGCGCGAACGAAGCTGACGCCGGAGGTGTCGGCGGCACCCACGCGGCGGCCGATGATGGCGACTTCGGGCGTTACCACATCGTTCGGCCTCTCGGCGAAGGCGGGATGGGCACGGTCTATCTGGCCGAGCAGCGCGACCCCATTCGGCGGGAGGTCGCGCTCAAAGTCGTGAAGCTCGGCATGGACACCAGCCAGGTGCTGGCGCGCTTTGCCAACGAGCGCCAGGCGCTGGCGATGATGGACCATCCGAACGTCGCGCGCATCTTCGACGCCGGCGCCACGCCCAAAGGCCGCCCGTACTTCGTCATGGAGTACATCCCGGGCGAGACGATCACAGACTATTGCGACGGCAAGCGGCTGACGATCCGTGAACGGCTGGAATTGTTCCTCGCCGTGTGCCGCGCCGTGCAGCATGCCCACCAGAAGGGCGTGATTCACCGCGACCTGAAGCCGTCAAACGTCCTGGTGACGGAGCACGAGGGGGCGCCGGTTCCCAAGGTGATCGATTTCGGCATCGCCAAGGCCACCGACCAGTGGGCGATCGAGAAGACGCTGCTCACGCAGTTCGGTCAGATGGTGGGCACGCCCGAATACGCCAGCCCCGAGCAGGCGGAGGTGGTGGCGGGGGACGTCGATGAGCGCTCCGATGTGTATGCGCTTGGAGTGCTCGTGTACGAATTGCTGATCGGCACGGCCCCGTTCGACGCCGCCAGACTGCGTCAGGCGGGGTTGAGTGAGATGCTTCGCATCATCCGCGAAGAAGAGGCCCCGCCGCTGTCGCAGCGGCTGGCCGCCGTGGGCGCGGCACGGGCCGAGATCGCCGCGCGCCGTAACACTGACCCGGCGTCCCTCCATCGCCTCGTCGTGGGCGACCTCACATGGATCGCGATGAAGGCGCTCGACAAAGTGCGGGAGCGGCGATACGCGTCGGCGGCCGACTTGGCCGTCGACATCCGGCGCTATCTCGAGCACCGGCCGGTGCTGGCGTCGCCGCCCAGCCGCGTGTACCTCGCGCGTAAGTTCCTTCGCCGGAACCGACCGCTCGCGTTCGGCACGGCCGCCGCATTGGCGGTCATCGCCTTGGCGGGTGTCACCATGTGGTCGCTGGCGCGCCGTGACGTACCGCCGAGGCCCGCCTTGACCGACAAAGACACCATCGTGCTCGCGGAGTTCACGAACACGACTGGTGATCCGGTGTTCGACGATACGCTCCGACGAGGGCTCGCGGTACAGCTCCAGCAATCGCCGTTCCTGAGCGTCGTCTCGGACGAAGGCATCCGCAGAACGCTGTCGCTGATGAACCAGCCGGCGGATGCGCGATTGACGCCCGACATTGCGCAGGGCGTGTGCGCTCGGACCGCCAGCGCCGCCGTCCTGGAAGGATCGATCGCGGCGCTCGGCAGTCAGTACGTCCTTGGCTTGCGCGCCAAGAACTGCACGACGGGCGACATCCTGGCCGACGAGCAAGCCCAGGCGGCACGGAAAGAAGAGGTCCTGAGCACACTCAGCCAGATTGCGACTCGTTTCCGAACACGAGTGGGTGAATCGCTCGCCACCATCGAGAAGCACTCGACGCCGCTCAAGCAAGCGACGACGCCGTCGCTTGAAGCATTGAAAGCATTCAGCGCCGGAGAGAACCTGATCACATTTGACTGGGGCAGGCGCCTGCCGCACCTCCAGCGTGCGGTCGCACTCGATCCCGAATTTGCGATGGCCCACGCGGCGCTGGGGTTCGGTCTGAGCTCGTTGGGTGAGTCGACGCTCGGGCGACAGAGCTTGCTCAAGGCCTACCAGCTGCGCCAGCGGGCCAGCGACGCCGAGCGCTTCAACATCGAGACACTGTACGACCGTGACTACACCGGCAATCTGGAGAGGGAGCGGCGGACGCTGGAAACGTGGGCCGAGACCTACCCGCGCGAGGCACGGGCCCATTCACTGCTCGCGGGTCTCGCCCTGTCGAGCACCGGCCAGCATGAGTTGGCGATCGCCGAGACCGACAAGGCCCTCGCGCTGGAGGAGCTGACACCGACGTACATCAGCAAAGCCAGGAATCAGCTCCACCTGAATCGCCTTGATGATGCCTTGCTAACGGTCCGTCAGGCGACGGAGCGCAAGCTGGACTCGCCCGACTTCCTCTTGATCCAGTATTCCGTCGCGTTCCTGAAGGGCACCGACGACGAGCGCGAACGGATTGTGACGCTGGCCAGGAAGAGCCCCTCCGCCTCGGACCTGATCTCGCATGTCGAGGTGCTCGCCCTGGCTCGCTCCGGCCGCTTGCAGGACGCGAGGCGGATGTCGGCCGTCCCCGTCGAGATCGCGCAGCGGGCGGGTCAAGGCGAACGGGCCGGCTTGTTCGAAGCCGGCAGAGCCGTGTGGGAAGGGTTTTACGGGAATGCGGCAACAGCCAGGCAGAGCGCCGGCAAGGCGCTCGAACTTGGAAGGGGCCGCGACGTGGACTATGCGGCGGCGTTCGCTCTGGCCCTCTCAGGGGACCTGCCGCAATCGCGGGCTCTCGCCGAGGGGCTCGCGCGTGAGTTCCCCGAGGCGACGTTCGTGCAGTTCATGTATCTGCCGACGCTACGGGCCCTGTTTGCACTGAACGCTCGTGACCCCGCGGCGGCGATCCAGGCGCTGCAGATCGCCTCGCGCTATGATCTCGCGCTTGGGGGCGTCGGCTTCATCGGACGCTTCGGCGGCCTGTATCCCATCTACGTTCGCGGACTGGCGTACCTTGCAGCAGGTCAACCCGCTGAAGCCGCCGCCGAGTTCCAGCGGATTGTCGATCATCGCAGCATCGTCCTCGTCGATCCCGTGGACGCGATGGCGCGCCTGCAGCTGGCACGGGCGCTCGCGCTCTCGGGCAACACGGGGAAGGCGAAACGCGCCTATGACGATCTCTTGACGCTCTGGAGGGACGCCGACCCGGACCTCCCGATCCTGAGGAGCGCCAAAGCCGAGTACGACAGACTGCGGTGATCGCGCGGTAACCTTTGGCTGCCGATTCCTTATGCCTGTTGGGGGGCGCCTTCACAATGAACCAACCTCGCACCAGCGTTGGCGGCCACACGATACTGGGGGGCCCGACCGGATTTCCCACCACGCGGTGGACGCTGATCGTTGCCGCCGCTGATCCTCAGCGAATCGATGCACGCTCCGCGCTGGTCTCTCTGTGCGAGGGCTACTGGTATCCGCTGTACGCATATCTACGGCGACGCGGGTATCCGGTCGACCAGGCGCAGGATCTGACCCAGGCGTTCTTCGTTCGCGTACTGGAAGGGCGCTACCTCGACCGTGCCGACCGGGACAAGGGCCGTTTCCGAGCCTTCCTTCTGACTTCCCTGAAATTCTTCGTGGCCGATGAAAGGGACCGCGACCGTGCTCAGAAGCGCGGCGGAGGGGTGCTTGTACCGCTCGAGTGCTCGTCAGGCGAAGCGCGCTACCAACGCGAGCCTACACACGATGAAACACCGGAGCAGATCTTCGAACGACGCTGGGCCCTCGCGGTGCTCGACCGCGTACTCGACAAGCTGCGAAACGAGTTCGTACAGCACGGCCACCCGGAGCATTTCGAGCAGTTGAAAGCATGTCTGCTCGGGCGGTCTGAGGTGCCATACGCCGCGCTCGCTCGTGAGATGAAGACGTCGGAGGGCGCGCTCAAGGTAGCCGTTCACCGCCTTCGGAAGAGGTATCGCGAGTTGCTCCGCCAGGAGATCGCTGACACCGTCGCCGATCCCGCCGACGTGGAGTCCGAGCTCCGGTCGCTGGCGGCCGTCCTGTCCAGAAAAGGCGGCGAAACACCGTAGCCAATTCGCCGGCGCTCGTGGCGGACGTCCGCCGGCCTCGTGGTGACGTTCGGTCTCGGCGTCAGCGGCTCAGCGGAATCCTCGCCCGGCGACCAAGGCGCACAAGTGCACTGTCCGCCGTGACTTGCGGGCACAGAACAGTCAAACCGCGGAAAACGCCGATCTGGCGATCTAGCGATGGCCGGGCCGGTCGCGGTCCACACATCCCGACTTTCGGAAAGCAATCCTGCGAGGGCGGGATTCAGGAAGGGACTGGCTGTCCGTTATTTCGTCGGCACGAGGCGCTTCAGCTCCTCGCCCCAGTTGAGGACGACGACGAGGCTGGCAGGCGCGGCGGTCTGCTCTGTATCGCTGCCCTGTTTGGCCACGAGGAACCGCTGGCCGTCGGCGGAGATGTCGTACGAGCGGCCGGGATCGTTACCCGTGTGGTAGCCGTTATCCTTCACCAGTAGAGCCGGCGTGGTGCCCGCCCATGACGGCCCGCGCGTTACGCCGACTCGCATCAGCGCGCCCGCAGGAGAGAGGTAGAAGAGCTCCTGCCCGTTTCGCGACCAGAGCGGCCGGGTACCGCCGGCCGTTGACACCAGCCAGTGGCCGGTATTGACGTCGGGAAAAGGCCGGATCCAGATCTCAAATTGGCCAGAGTCATTCGCCTCATAGGCGAGCCACCTGCCGTCGGGCGAGACGACGCCGTTCCGCTCGATGAACGCGGACTGCACGAGCGGCGTCACACGGTGTGACCTGTCCAATGTCATCGCCATCACGTCTTGGCGCGTTGTCGGGCTGATCTCGGTGAAGATCACCGCGTGGCCATCGGGCGACATGGCCGTCGCGGTCTGCGTATTAGGACTCTCGGTGAGTCGCTCGGCCGTGCCTGTGCCGTCTGCCGCCTGCCAGAAGAGGTTCCGGGTGCCGGTGCGCTCGGACGTGAAAATTATCCGGCTGCCGTCAGGTGTCCACACGGCATAGCTGTCAACCCCAGGCTCGAATGTGGCGCGGGTGAGACCACTTGCGAGACGCAGGTCCCAGACCCAGAGGTCGTTCGCCTGGTCGGGTGTGTAAACCACGATCTGCGTGCCAGCGGGCGACAGCCGTGGATAGCGGTACGGTCGCGGCGGCGCCGGGATTGGCGTCTCGCGGCCCTGGCGGTCCACCCACACCAGGGTGCGCGGCGGTATCTCCGCCACGCCTCCGGATACATACGCCAGCGTCCCGTCGCCCGCCACGACGGCGTCCACGCCGCCCAATTCTGTCGTCACGACGTCGGGAACGACGGGCACCGCCGTGCCGCGCGTCTGCAGCCGGGCCAGGTCGAATGGCACCATCCACAGTGCGCCGGCCGCCGCGTAGACGAGATGGCCGCTTTCGCGCCCGGGGCCCGCCGGCGAGCCCGGGGGGATCGGCACGTAGCGGGCGTGACTGCCGCCGCGCAGGACCACCGTGCGCATCCCAGTCTGCAGATTCAGGACCGCCACTTGGGCGGCATCGAGACCGCCGGCGACCGCCGTGATCGTGAACAGGACGGCGCGGCTGCCCGGCAGCGGCTCTGGCCACAGGTGATCGGCTTCGCCCTGCGCGCGGTCGGGCCGCGTCAAGACCGTCGGAGGCCCATGGCCGGGAGTGACCTTCTGCAGGCCGGTCTCCGTGGCGTTGGTCGCGACGATGATCGTGTCATCCGGGTTCCAGATGGCGCCGCGGGCAAGTGTGTCGAGCGCCGCCAACGTCACCGCCGGCCCGCCAGTCATCGCCACCTTTTTCAAAATTGCGCCATCCGAGAACCCGATCCATTGGCCATCGGGGGAGATGAACGGCTCGCGCACATCGTTGCCCCCTGTGAACACCGCCACCGGCTCGAGAGTGTCGAGCGCGCGCACGAAGAGTTGTGTCCCGCGATTGCCCACATAGACGACGTGGGTGCCGTCAGGCGTGATCGCCAGGTCGTGGCCGGTGACGGTGAGCGCGGCGGTCGCCGACGGCGCGATCACGAGACGCGAGACGCGCGGCGCCACCGATTCGGCCGGGCGCATGGCGACCCATACCGAGGTGCCGACCACCGTGGACGTCAGAACCGCGGCGGCCATGGGCGTGACGAGACGACGCCACAGGGTTCGGCGGGGCGGCGCCACCGATGCCGTCTCAACTGGCGCTGAGAGGTTCGCGCCCTGATCAAGGACGAACAGCGCCGTGGAAATGTCCGCCACGCGATGCTGGCGATCCTTGACCAGACAGTTACGCAGCAGAGTGCGGATCGGCTGCGACACGTCGGACGACAGTGCCTCCCAGTTTGGTTCGAGGCGAACCACTGCGCCGAGGACGTCGGTCATGTCCGCGCCATCGAAGGCCCGCCGGCCCGTCAACATTTCGAACAGCACGCAGCCGAATGCCCACACGTCGCTGCGCTTGTCGGCGGTGCGGCCCTTGGCCTGCTCGGGGCTCATGTACGCCGCCGTCCCGAGAATCATCCCCGCCAGGGTCATTGCGGGCGTCGTGATTGTCGGAGACACCGCGACACTCCCCGACATCGGGCCCGTCGGCTCCATCGCTTTCGCCAGGCCGAAGTCCAGCACCTTGACGGTCCCGTCGGCGCGGACCTTGATATTCGCCGGCTTCAGATCGCGGTGAATGATCCCTTGCTCATGCGCGGCTTTGAGGGCTTCGGCCGTCTGTTTTGCAATCGCGACCGCCTCCGGGATCGTGACCGCTCCACCGGCGATGCGCTGCGCCAGATCCTCACCCTCGACCAACTCCATCACGAGGGCGGTGATGCCATTCGCCTCTTCCAGCCCGTAGATGCTTCCGATGTTTGGGTGATTCAACGACGCGAGCGTTCTCGCTTCTCGGTCGAATCGAGCGACCCGCTCAGAATCAGCGAGGAACGCCTGAGGAAGAACCTTGATCGCCACATCGCGACCAAGCTTCGTGTCGTGCGCCCGGTAGACCTCACCCATGCCGCCGGCCCCGAGGGCGGAGAGAATCTCATACGGGCCGAGGCGAGTACCGGGTGTGAGGGCCAGACCGTTGGGATTATATGGGCGGGACGCCTGCGCGGACGGGATTCCTCCTGATTAGCGCCGTAGTGTAGACCGACCGCAAGCTTGGTCCCCGGTGGACAGCAAGGGGACGATGCAACGCGATGACGTCTACCGGCTCGACGTCACGGCCGCGCCGTTCTTGAGATACCGGTCGAAGAACTCCTCCGCCCGCCGCCACGCGTCACGCAGGACGTGCGCGCGGCGGAAGAAGTGAATCTCGCCGGGATACACCCCCATCTCGAACGGCTTGCCCAGCTTGAGTAGAACATCCCAGAGCCGCAGCGAGTCGCGGAACTGCACGTTGCGGTCGTTGGTGCCGTGCAAGACGAGCAGCGGACGCGCGAGCTTGTCCATGAAGTAGATCGGCGCCGACTCGTGGTAGATGCCCGGATTCTCGACGGGCGTGCCGAGCCGCGGCGTGGTGTATCCGGCGCCGTAGGTGGCCCAGTCCACGACGCCGGCGACGTTGATGCCGGCCCGGAACAGTGTTGGGTCCTGGGTCATCGTCTGCAGCGTGAGATAGCCGCCGTAGCTGAGACCCCACACGGCGATGCGGTCGGGATCGACGAAGGGCAGTGTCTTCAGGTAATCGGCGCTGGCGAGCACGTCGGCCGCGTCCTTGATGCCGAGGCCCATGTGCACGCCCGTGGCCCACTCGCGGCTGTACCCCGAGCTCCCGCGGTAGTCGGGCGTGATGACGACGTAACCCTGCTGCGCGAGGTAGATCGAGGCCGAGTAGTACATCCGGTAGCTGCCCGGGTGCCAGCCGAGGAAGTTCTGGTCGGACCCGGACCCGTGGATCCAGACGATGGCGGGGTGCTTCCGCGACTTGTCGACATTGCGCGGCACCATCAGTGTCCCCGGCACCGGCGCCTTGTCGAGGCGGCTCGGGAAGCTCACCGGCCCGGGCACCACGATTTCACTGCGGTTCAGGCCCGTGGGCATCGAGTCGCTGAGGCGCGTCAGCGCCGCGCCGGCGCGGACCGGCGAGACGTAGAGATCGAGCGAGTTCTGCGGGTCGGTGCGCTGGACGACAATCGACTGCCCGTCGGGTGAGAAGAGCGGGTCCAGGTTGACGCCACGCGTGGTGACCACCGCCTCGCTGTGCTTGGTCGCCACGTCCACGACGTCGACGAAGCGCTCCATCTGGTTGCCGGACGCGCTGTGGTGATAGGCGATGCGCTTGCTGTCCGGCGACCAGCTGCCAAGGCCCGTGCCGAAGTTGCCGGAAGTGAGCTGCACGGCCTGCGACTCGGAGGTCGCGTCGAGCGGCATCGCGTAGACGTGAATCCAGCCGCTGCGGTCGCTCACGAACGCCACCTGCTTGCCGTCTGGCGAGACCAGCAGCTTGACGTCTCGATTGGTTGGCGACACCCAGCGCTCGTCGCGGTCACGCCAGAGCACGCGCGGCAGCGCGTCCCGCTTCATCAGCTTGATATCCTTCGTCTTCCCGTCGGGCGACAGCTCGTAGTAGACGAGTGAGCGGTCGGCCGCGAACTGCGGGAAGCTGACCGCGCCGACCGTCGGAATCCAGAAGACGTCACCACCCTGGGCGGCGATCACGCCGAGGCGCCGCTCGCGTGTGGTGTTCTCCATCGAGCGGACCATCGGCCCGTTCCACGGCAAGTCCTCGGGCTCGAGGCCGCCGCGGTTGGCGACGAACGCGAGCCAGCGTCCGTCCATCGAGAACACCGGCACGCCGGCGCCCAGCCCCTCCGGCAGGTTGGTCACCTGCCGTTCCGTGCCGGCCGCGACGTTGCCCACCCAGATGTTGCCGCGGCGGATGAACGCGATCGTCTGGCGATCCGGTGAGAGGCTGAACGCGCCCGCGTCGCCGAGCGGGCCGGACATCCGTGCTGGCGTGCCGCTGGTCGCGCCCACCTTCCAGAGCTGGCCGCTTCTCCCGAAGAGGATTTCGTCATTCGAGATCCATGCGAACGCGCCGAGGTCGGACTGGAGCAGGTCCGGATCGACCGGGAAGTCGGTGAGCGCCACCGGCTGGCTGCCGGGCGTGACCACGAAGAGGTCCTGCTTGCCCGCGGCGTCCCAGAGAAACGCCACCCTCTTGCCGTCCGACGACCACGCCGGGTTGGTCGGGTACTTGATGTCCGCGATGCGCTCGATGGTGATGCTGCCGCGCGGCGGTTCCGCGGCCGCCGGCACGGCGGCGAGGACCAGGGCAATCGCGAACAGTCGTCGTAGACCCATGATCGACACTCCCAGCTCAGAATCGCGCGGTCACGCCAAACCGGATGATGCGCGGCGTCAGGATGCGCGTCGGACGCCCCCACGTGGAGCCGATCTGCTCGTTCTGCAGCAGGACGTGGTTGGCGTTGAGGAGGTTGAACAGGTCGATGTTCGGCTCGATCGACGCGTTGCCCATGCGGAAGCGTTTGGCGAACCGCAGGTCGATGAACTGCGTGACGTCCTCGGTCCGATCCGTGCCGCGGGCCACGAGGCGGATGGTCTCGCTCGCCTGCGAGGCGGTCAAGCCGGTGAAGGTGACCGTGCGGTTGAGCGGATCGCCGGCCCGCGCGGTGTACTTGCCGGAGAACAGGATGTCCCAGGGGAGCTGGTAGCTGCCCGACACCGTGGCGGTCCACGGCAGGTCGATGAACACCGAGCTGTCGTAGCGGTTGATCGACGAGTTCGGGTTGCTGAAGTCCACGCCGGTGTAGGTGCCGCTGTGGTCGAAGCCGCGGTGCTGCTGCAGGCTCAGGCCGGCCAGCATCTGCCAGCGGTTCGACATCCGCTTCTGGAAGTCGAACTGGACGCCGTCGTAGTCGCTCTGCAGGAACTCGACGTTGCTGATGTAGCGGTCGCGGGCGGTGATGTACTCCGGCTTGAGGTTGTAGATGGTGATCGATTGCGTCTGCCCGCTGATCGGATCGACGTAGGTGCGTTCGATCGGCGTGTAGGCGTCGAAGCCGCGGGCGCGGTCGAGGATGCCGAGCCCGTTGCGGTGCTCGCGGCGGTGGTAGCTGACCCCGACGGCCATATTGCCGGCCAGCTGCTGCTCGAAGCCGACGTTGTACTCCTGGCTGTAGGGACGGGTGGCGCCGCCGTCCACGGTCGGGAACAGGCCGCGCGGGAACCCGGTGAAGAGGCCCAGCTCGCCGGGATCGGCCAACAGGTTCCCGTTGGTGTCGGTCCACGACACGGCCTGGTTGACGAGGGCGTTGGGATTGGCGGCTTCCGAGATCTGCGACCCGAACTGGTTGTAGAAGCGTCCGTAGTAGGCCTTCAGGGCGGTGCGGCCGTTCCCGAACAGGTCGTAAGAGACGCCAAGGCGCGGCGCCAGGTTCGGCCCGAAGTCGAAGACGTCGGTTTCCGGAAAGCTGCGGGCCTCGACGTAGGTGCCGGACGGGCTGGTCTGCGCCGGCAGATAGGCACTCACCCCGTCGACGCGGAGGCCGGCGGTAATGGTCGCCCGCCCCACCAGCCAGCGGTCCTGCACGAAGA
>DATLLC010000066.1:0-30294 GCA_035538015.1 Vicinamibacterales bacterium | reverse complement strand
GCACCGCCGGCGTCCCCCCCTCGAACCGTGAGGCGGTGCCGGCCCAATCGAGCGTCGTGTGGTCGTAGGCGAACGGATTGAGGCGGCCGAACCAGCCCGTGACCGTGGGCTCCAATCGCTCGATCAGTTCGCGGCGCACGTAGAGAAACCCGATGCCGGCGGCGGCAATCAGGTACTTGAGCGCACCGGTCACCATGAAATCGATGCCCAGCTCGTGGACTTCGATCGGGCCCGACCCCGTTCGCTGGTAGTCGTCGAGAAACACGTAGGCCCCATGCGCGTGGGCCAGCGCGGTGAGGGCGCGGATGTCGGTGCGGTGCCCGTTTCTGAAGCACACATGCGTGGCCGGCACAATCAGCGTGCGTTCGCTCACGACCGGCTGGTAGGCGTCAATCGGCAACAGGTCGCCGGCGGCGCGCGCCCATTTTACCGTCGCGCCACGGCGCGCCTGTGCGAGCCAGGGGTGTGCCGTGGTCGGGAACTCGAACTCGCCGAGCACGACCTCGTTCCGTGGCCCGCCGAAGTCGAGCGCGCTGGCAATCGCGTTGAGGCCGGCGGTGGCGCTCGCCACGATCGCAATCTCGTCCCGGCCGGCGCCGATCGATGCGGCGAACTCGGCACGCAGCGTTTCTACGGTCTCGACCCACATCTCCCACGGCGAGCCGCTCTGTTGCCAGCTGTCCAGCCAGCAGCGCAGGGCCTCTTCGACGTCGGTGGAGAGGGCGCCCTGCGAACAGGAGTTCACGTAGCAGCGACGGGTGAAGATCGGGAAGCGGGCGCGGAACTGATCGAGGGACAGTGCAGGCATGAACGGCTACCAAGGTCGGGCGGCGCGAACGCCCGGCCATCATGGGCTCCCGGATGGCGGGTGTCAAGACGACGCAGCCGCTGGCATCGGCGCTCGTCGCCGCGCTCGCACGAAGGGAATGGACACGAGGGCGAGGAAAGGGAGAAACGACGGGACGGTGTAGCGCAGCCCGTCCACGAAGAACGTGGTCGCCGCAATCGCCGTGAGCGCCGCGATCGCCAGCGGGGCGGTGACACGCGGCATCCACAGCCTGATCGGCAGGCGGGCCACCTCGCCGGCTGGCAGCGCCCCCCGGAAGCTCAGATACGCGAACAAGACGACGACCCAGATGAACAGCATGCCCGCCACAGCGGTGCCGAACAGCCAGAAGAAACCCTGTTCGGGAGAGATGAGGGCGAGCAGCGTGGCCACGATCATGCCGCTGCCGGCCACCACGAGTGCGTGCAGGGGAACGCCACCAGCGGTGACCTGCGAGAGCCACGCCGGCGCATGGCCCGACCGGGACAGCGAGAACAACATCCGCGTCGTGGAATAGAGGTTGGTGTTGGCGCTCGAGAACGCGGCCGAGATCACGACCAGGTTCATGACGCTGGCCGCATAGGGAATGCCGGCGGCCGAGAAGGCGCGCACGAACGGGCTGCCGGTGATGCCGCCGCCCTCCGACACCTGGTTCCACGGAGTCATCATCAGCATCACGGCAATCGCGAGGACGTAGAACAGGATGAGTCGGAACACCATCGTGCGCATCGCGCGCGGGATGGACTCGGCGGGCCGCGCCGCCTCTCCTGCGGTAATGGCGACGATCTCCACGCCCATGTAGCTGGTAATCACGAGGGTGAGCGCCAGCCAGACGCCGGTCCAACCGTGCGGCAGAAACCCACCGGGACCGGCGACGAGATTGGCGAAGCCCGTGGCGGGCGCGGGACCAAGGCCGGCCACCAGCCACAGCCCCACGGCGATGAACGTCACGATCGCGGCCACCTTGAGGATGGCGAGCCAGTACTCGACCTCACCAAACCGTCTGACGCTCATCGTGTTGATGAGGATGAGCGCCGCCGACGCGGCCACCACCCACAGCCATTGCGGCGCCGACGGGAACCAGAACCTCACGTAGATGGAGACGGCCGTGACCTCGGCACCGATCGCCAGCACCTGGATGAACCCGTAGGTCGCACGCACGACGAAGCCGAACCAGGGCGAGAGGTAGGTCCCAGCGAAGACGCCGAATGACCCCGCCAGCGGGTGCACGACCGCCATCTCGGCCAACGCGTAGGCCACGACAAGTGAGATGGCGGCACCGATCAGATAGCTGATGATCACCGCGGGCCCGGCCTGGCCGATGGTGACCGTGCTCCCGAGAAAAAGCCCGACGCCGATCGCGCCACCGATGGCGATCATCGACAGTTGCCGCGACGTCAGGCTGCGATGCAGCCCCTCGTCCGGCATCGCGGGCTGGGCGGGAGTGGCCGCGGTCATGATCGCGCGGCCACGAGGGCGATGACGCGCACCGGGCTGCCGCTGCCGTTGACGATCTTCAATGGCGCCGCGATCACGATCGCGCCGGTCGGCGGCAGCTGGTCGAGATTGGTGAGGCTGGCCAGGCCGAACTTGCCGGCGCCGTGCATGATGGTGTGATTGGGAAACGGCGGGTCGAAGCCGCCGGCCTGCCCGGCGTCGGTCCCGATCGTCTCGACGCCAACCCCCAGCACATCGCGGTCGTGGGCGAGCAGCCGCGACGCGGCCGCGTCGAACCCGGGACTGTGTGGGCCGTCGGCGCGCACGTTGATGAACGCGTCGCGCGTCCGCCGCGTGCTCCAACCCGTGCGCAGCAGCACCCAGGCGCCCGCGGGAATGCGGCCGTGGGCCTGCTCCCATGCCGCGATGCCCTCGACGCTCAGCAGGTGATCGTCGTCGACCGCCACCCGATCGGCGACATCGATGACGCAGGCGGGCCCGACGAACCGGCGGACCGGGATCGTGTCGCACGCGTTGTCCGGGAGGTCCTTCCCGGTGATCCAGTGGATGGGCGCGTCGAAGTGAGTGCCGGTGTGCTCGCCGAAGCGCAGGGTGTTCCAGTACCAGGCCGGGCCCTTGTCGTCGTACCTGGAGATGGTTTCGATGGTCACGCCGGGCGACGGCGCGAACATCTCGGGCAGCCCGATGACGGGCGTATCGGGCCCGAGCGGCTGCGACAGATCCACGACCCGCACGGCACCCGAAGCCAGTGCGTCGATCAGTCCTGTGAGTACGTTGGTCATATCAGCAGCGCCTGGCCGGCAGAGATCGGGGCATTGGGCTGGATTTTAACCCCTCAGCTCACTTGAGTGGTCGTTCCAACTGATCGCTGATCAGATGAAGGCCGGCACAAACGACCGGGAGTCTGTGCTGATGGCATCGTCAACTCAAGTGAATTGTGGGGTTATATCCATGGCGTGGGTTCGAGCCTGGCCGAGCCGTTGCGGACGGAGGGCCACGGCCCTATATACTGCCCACGTCGACGGAGGTCCCATGATCCTGCGCTCGTTGGTGACGTTGATACCGGTCGCCGCTCGTTGGATCCTGCTCCTGCCGCTCGGCGTGTTCACCCACGCCCACGCCCAGCAGGAGCCCACGATCGGCCTCCCCGTGCTTCCTCTCGGCGCAGGGCCGTTCGTGTTCGATACGGCCGAGACCCACAAGATTCGGGTGAGTGTCGTGACCAGGGGCCTGTCGCACCCGTGGAGTCTTGCCTTTCTGCCCGATGGCAGCCTGCTGGTCACCGAGCGGGGAGGCCGCCTACGCCTGATTCGCAACGGCGTGCTCGATCCAACCCCGATTGCTGGAGTGCCGCGACCGAGGACCGATGGCAACGGCGGTCTCATGGACATCGCCCTGCACCCGCAGTTCGCCGACAACCGGTTCGTGTATCTCACCTACACGAAGCTCGTCGAGAGCGGTCGAGGCGCGCCATCGCTGGCGCGCGGACGGCTGGAAGGCGGCACGCTCGCCGACGTGCGCGATTTGCTGGTGCCGGACGCTTACGACGGCAACTCGGGTCTGGGCGGCCGCGTCGTCTTCGGACGCGACGGCAGGGTCTACTTCGCTACCGGTGGCAATGTCGGCAAGGTCGCGCAGGACCCCGGCAGCCTCCGCGGCAAGATCCTGCGCCTCGGCGACGATGGATCGGTCCCGCCGGACAATCCGTTCGTGAACCGCGCCGGCTACCGGCCGGAGATCTTCACCCTCGGACATCGCAACACGCTGGCGCTCATCGTTCACCCGGAGACGGGAGCGGTCTGGAACAGCGAAAACGGCCCGAACGGCGGCGACGAGATCAACATCATCGTGGCCGGCCGCAACTATGGATGGCCGCTCGTGAGCTTCGGGCGCGAATATCCCGGCCCGCGCGTCTCCGAACACCCGACGCGCGAGGGATTCGAGTCTCCCCTTGTGACCTGGATTCCTTCGATCGCGGCCTCCGGTATGACCGTGTATACAGGCGACCGGTTTCCCGCCTGGAAAGGCCATGTGTTCGTCGGCGGCATGCGTACCGGCGAAATAGCGGGAACGGGCCACCTGGAGCGCCTCGTGTTCAATGCCAAGACCGAGGAGATCCGTCGCGAATCGATGCTGGGTGAGCTCAGACAGCGTATCCGTGAAGTCCGCCAGGGCCCGGACGGACTACTGTATCTCCTGACGGATGAAGACGAGGGCGCGCTGTTGCGCATCGAACCGGTGCCCTGACCCCTCGATTCACAGATGTTGACGTTCGCAGCGTCCGGGCGATTCGTGGATTTTGGGCGCAAGGACACGCCGTTCGAGCCGATTGGGCGCCGTTGGCGCGCTTACACAAGCCAGCTCCGGAATCGATTCTGAATGACGAGCACGCAGGAGACACGATGACGACGCAGTTCTCGCGCGGCGGGCGGGTAGTGGCAGTTGCAGGGTTTATCGGTGCCTTTCTCCTGGCGGGGATGGCCCTCGTCTCAGCGCAGGGCGGGGGGCCCCGGTTCAGCCCCGACCCGTCGACGCAGGACGCGAAGCGGCTGGTGACGCTCGACACGTTGAAGCGATGGGAGAAGGAGCTGTCGAACTGGGGTCGGTGGGGCAAGGACGACCAGCGCGGCCTGCTGAACCTCATCACGCCCGATAAGACGAAGTCGGCGCTCGGCCTGGTGACAGAAGCCAAGACAGTCACGCTCCAGATCAACCCGATCAAGAAGACCGGCAGCGATACAGGCGGGTTCGGCGAGAACCTGCACCGGATGGCCCGCGTCCATCCCGTGACCGGCGCCATCCAGGGAGCGCTCGACGTCATCCACCTGTCGATCCACGACGGGCTCAGCTCGCACATGGACGCCCTGTGTCATTACCAGGGGCCGATCGGCCGGAAGGACGGGGAGCCGGCGGTCAGCTACAACGGCTTTCCGTTCACGCTGACGGCCGCCGGCTGCATCGAGTCGGCGGCTGATCGTATGGGGCCCGGCTATATCACGCGAGGCATCCTCGTCGACCTGCCGCTCATGAAGGGCGTGAAGTGGCTCGAGCCGAGCACGCCGGTGTACGCAGAGGACCTCGAGGCCTGGGAGAAGTTCGCCGGGATCCGGATCGGTGCCGGCGACGCGCTAATCGTCCGGACCGGCCGCTGGGCGAAACGTGCCGCCGAGGGTCCCTGGCCGTACGGCCAGGCCGGTGCGGGACTGCACGCGTCGGTCCTTCCGTGGTTGAAGTCGCGCGACGTGTCGCTGCTCGCCAGCGACGCGGTGAACGACGTGCAGCCATCAGGCGTCCAGGGCATCAACCGCCCCGTTCACCAGCTCACACAGGTGAACATGGGGCTGCCACTGGTCGACAATGCCTACACCGAGGACGCGGCCGTCGAGGCGGCGCGGCTCAAGCGGTGGGAGTTCATGCTGACGCTGCAGATCTACCAGATCCAGGGCGGCACGGCGTCGCCATTCAACGCGCTCGCGACGTTTTAGAGGGGTGCGCGGTCATGCCCGGGATGGCGGCTGATGGACAGCGGGCGACCGGGTCGGCCCGGTGAGGCTACCGACGGCGTCACCTGCGAGGCGTGGCTGCAGAGGCTATCACCCGCGGCTCAGACCAGCGCCTGCACCGCGTCCCTGAACCGCTCGACGTCCGCAAGATCGCTGCTCAGGACTCGAACCACGATCGCCGGGTCGATACGCGTGTAGTCGTGCACGAGGACATTGCGGAAGCCGACCATCGACGCGAGCGCGGTCCCGAGCGGCGCCGGCAGCAAGCCGGCGTCGGCAAGAATCTCGAACGACTCGGCGCCGGTCTCCGGCACGCGCAGTCGGCGGTCCGCGACGATGTGATCGGCCACGTCCATGCACGTCTCGATTGCCAGGTGCAGGGTCCGCTCGACGATACGCTGCGTCTTCCAGTCCGCGCGGTACCCGTCGGCGTCGATGCCGCGGTACGGCGCCAGCTGGTCAAGGTACGTCTCGAGCGATGCGAGGCGACGAAGGATGAGGTCGCGATCAACCATGCGCGCCGCGCTCCTCCAGGATGCGGTGCTCGCGAATCCGGAAGTCGTGGAACTTGCGCAGCGTCACCGACTCGTACGAGTGGCGCGCGTGCGGGTCCCGCTCGACGATCACCCGGCGGCTGCCGAGCACGCGGCCCGCAAGGGACAGGGGCGCGGTGTTGAGCAGCACCACATCCACCGCGTCGGTGGCCAGCTGGCGTGCCGCGGCGCGCGTCACGGTGAGGCGGATGGCGTGGGCGTCCGCGCCTGGCGACACATAGATGGCGACATCGATATCGCTGCGCGGAGTCAGCGTGCCGGTGGCGGCGCTTCCGAACAGGTAGGCGAACTGGATGTCCGGTGAAGACGCCGCGATGGCTTCGCCCAGGCCCTCGAGCCGGGCGTCAAGATCTGGCGGCAACCTCAGCTTCATCGGCACCGGGCCAGTATAGCCCCGGCGTTTTCAGCGGCCGTGCCTCGAGCCATTGCCGTCGACCAGGCGGGCGCCGGGGATGCCCTTGACCAACGCCTCGGGGCAGATCCACCCAGTCCAGCGCGGCACGGCCTCGCCCTTCAACCAGCTGGTAACGTTCTAGAAGGCAAGAGGCAAGAGGCCAAAGTCAGAAGGCACAAGGCAAAAGGCACCAGGCCAAAAAGCACCTGCCCGCTGCTATCTGGGCTTCCAGTTCAGGATGATCGCAATCGGCGAGGTCGTTTCCTCGACGGTGATGTTCATCAGGAAACGGCCGTCTGCGGCGACGTCGTATTGGGGTCTGATGTTGCCCGCCACGCCACTGAAGGGTGTGGTCAGCCGGGTCTGGAAGAGCACTTGCGGGTCACCCGGCTCGAGCGTCGCACCCTGCATGCGAATCGGCACGGCCATCAGCTTTGCATCGGGCGACAGGTAGTACAGCTCGCGGCCGTCAGGCCGCCATCGAGGCGACGCCCCGCCCGCTGGCGAGACCTGCCGCTGGCCACCGGGGCCTGGAAAGGGCTGCAACCAGACGTTGAACTGTCCTCCCTCGTTCGACTGGTAGGCGACCCAATGCCCGTCGGGCGAAAACGCCGCCTGCGATTCGTCAGACCGCGTCTGGACGACGACACGTGGTTTCGAACCACCGCCCCCGCCCGCAAGAGGGAGGACGAAGAGATCGTTGCCGGTTTCCGGATCCTGGTGCGTGAAGAGGAGGAGTTTGCCGTCCGGCGACCAGTCGCTGGGAATCTTGTCTTCGGGCGACTCGTACAGGGGAGTCTCGGTGCCCTCGAGACTCGACGACTTCTGGTAGAGGTCGTAAGGGCCCATTCGGCTCGATCGGAACACGATTCGGCCGCCGTCTGGAGACCATACGGGGGTCGCGTCGATGCCGGCGTGGAAAGTCAGCCGCCTTGGCCCTCGACCGAGGTCGACCAGGTAGATGTCACGGTTGTTCTGCACGGTCCGATCGATGGCGATCCGGCTTCCATCCTTCGACAGCTCTGGATATTGGAGGTTGTCTTCATCCGGCGCCCCGATGACGCCCGCTCGCTTGCCCGTGCGGTCGAACCAGACCAGCTCACGGCGGCCTGGCCCGCTCGCCCGGTGCGCCACCACGCCGGTCGCGGACACGGAGAACGCGCCGAGGCCGATGGCGCCGTCCCAACCAACGGGATCGGCGACCGTCTGCAGATCGCCGCTGAGCGCGCGGGCCGGCAGGTCGAGGCGCTGCGCCAGAAGCGTTCCCCGGCGCATGTACAACACGTAGTCTGGAGGCATGTAGGCGGCCGCCGTGTCCGCCGAAGCCAGGCGCGTCGTCTCGGACGAGTCCAGCGCGCCGAGATAGACGCCCTGGGTGTCACCGGAACCCTGCGAAAAGAACAGGAACCGCCGGCCGTCGGGCAGGAACTGCGGAAACCGATGATTGGTCTGACGCGGAAGCAGCCGAGTCACAGGCGCCGTAGGGCCACCGGAGGCCGACACGCGTAGAAGGGGCGCATTCGAAAACCCGACGGCAAACAGGATCACGTCGTCACGGCTCCAGGTGCCGCCGCGCCCTCCGGCGGCGTTCGTGAGGATCTGAGGCTGCCCACCGCCGATATCGATTCGCTTGAGTCTGCCACCCGCGAAGAACCCCAGTGATCGACTGTCTGGCGACCAGAAGGGATAGCTGGCGCCATCGGTGCCAGGCAGCGGCTGCGCGGTCGCGGTGTCGAGGGGCCGGACCCATAGCCGTGGGGTGCCATCGCTCGTGGCCACAAACGTGAGACGACGGCCGTCGGGTGAGATTGCCATCGAGATGGGATCCGTGGTCGGCGGGGTGTTGACCTCCAGGCGAAGCTCCGGGGCGTCGGCCGGTGGCGGCAGCGCGCGGAAGGCGCGGAACGCCGCGATCGACATCGCAAGGGCGGCGACCAGCGCGGTACCGGCGATGATCCACGGGAGGCGGGCGCGACGCGATGATGACGCGCCTTCAACCGTCGGAGCCGTGTCGGCATGGTTGAGGGCGTCGGCGATCTCGAGGCGCGCGTCGGCGATGGCGTGCAGGCGTTGGTTGGGATCCTTGGCCAGGCACCGCCGGAGCAGGCGGCGGATGGCTGCCGGCGTCTCGCCCGGCAGCGCAGACCACTCCGGCTCGCTCCTGACGATCGCACTGAGGATGTCGGTGATCGTCGCACCCGTGAACGCCGGCCGGCCCGTCAACATCTCGTAGAGCACGCAGCCGAAGGCCCACACGTCGGCCCGGGCATCGACGGGCTGCCCGCGCGCCTGCTCCGGGCTCATGTAGGCGGCCGTGCCGAGAATCACGCCCGCCGATCCGGTCAACGTGCCGACCATCGTCGGCGACTGCGAGACGTCGAGTGCGGGCGGTGCGGCGAAGATCTTGGCCAGGCCGAAGTCGAGAATCTTGACGCGCCCGTCTCTCGCGATCTTGATGTTCGCAGACTTGAGATCGCGGTGCACGATCCCCTTCTCGTGCGCCGCTGTCAGGGCCTCGGTCATCTGCACGGCCAGTGGCCAGATGTCGTCGAGCGCGATCGGACCCTTGGCGATTCGCTCGGCGAGCGTTGGCCCGTCCACCAGTTCGAGCACGAGCGCGTGCCTGCTGCTGGCATCCTCCAGGCCGTAGATGGCCGCGATGTTGGGATGGTTGAGGGAGGCCAGCGCTTCGGCTTCGCGCCGAAACCGCGCCAGGCGGTCCGCGTCTGCCGCGAAGCGATCGGGGAGGATCTTGAGGGCGACGTCGCGCTTCAGCCTGGTGTCGTGCGCACGGTAGACCTCTCCCATGCCACCGGCGCCGAGCGCGCTGAGAATCTCGTAGGCGCCGAGGCGGGTGCCTGGGCCGATGTCCATTCCAGCAGGATTCTACGCGACGGCCGCCCTCACTGCGACCCCAGGAACGTCACAACGACCTCGTTCAACTCCTTCGCCCACCCGATCGGAATGGCATGATCGGCGCCGGGAATGACGACCAGCCGCGCGTCGGGGATGCCCTTGGCCAGCGACTCGGAGCTCGCGCGGTTGCCGGGGGTGTCTCGATCTCCAGTCACCACGAGCGTGGGCGAACGGATCTCGCCGAGGCGGCCGAGCGCGGGCGGTGTGATCGGGGCAAACGGAGGCGCCGCCATGCGGAACCGTGCCGCGTTACGCGCGGTGATTCGCTCGACGCTCTTCATCACCTCCGGCCGCGCGCGCGAGGCAGACCATAGACCCAGCGCCAGCCACGCGTCCACGGCCTTCGCCTCGCTTTCCTTGGCACTGATGAACACCTGCATCGCTTGCTGCTGTTCGTCGGCAGGCATCGACGCGCCGGTGACGCCCGAATTGACCAGCGCGAGGCTCGCCACCCGGGATGGATGTTCGAGCGCGAAATCGATGGCCACGCCGCCGCCGAACGAGTGGCCCACCAGGTGCGCGCGCTCGATCTTCAGCGCGTCCAGCAGCGCCAGCAGATCGTCGGTCGTCTTGTACGGCTTGTCGGGTACCGTCGATTCGCCGAAGGGCCGGATGTCGTAGCGCACGGTGCGATACCGCGCCGCCAGGGCCGGCATCTGGTGATCCCACGTGCCGCGATCGAGAAAGGCGCCATGCAGGAGGATCACCGCGGGGCCGCGTCCCGCCTCGTCGTAGGCAAGGGCGCCGCCCGCGACTGGCACGCGCCGCGTCGAGTCGGCCTGGACCGCGAGTCCGAGGATCAGCGCCAGCGCGATGCGCGCCATGGCGAGCCTATTGCCGGCTGGTCCCCGCGCGGGCGCCGTGCTCGACGAGGAACGTAGCCACGCGCTCGAACTTCAAGGCACGAGCGGCATCGAGTGCCGTGCGGCCGTCAGTGTTGGCGGCGTTGACGTCCACGCCCTGCTCCACCGCGAGCCTGACCGCCTCGAGCATCAGCGCTTCGCGTTCGCGCCGATCGGGCGGCACCCACGCCACGCCCCCGCCCATTCCGGTGGCTGCCATCACCGCGTTGGTGACGTGCGAACGCGGCTCGACAGGCTCCTCGGCGTGGTACTTGCCGTGCTGCACGACATGTGCATCCGCCCCGTAGTCGAGGAGCACCCGCATGACATCGGGCTCGCTGAAGCGGGCCGCCAGCCAGAACGGCGTGGCGCCGACGAGCTCGGGCGCAAAGTTGTAGTCCTTCGACGAACGCCGCGTCGGCGTCCAGGTCTCGAGACGCGCGTTCGGATCGGCGCCGTAGGCGAGGAGCGCCGCCACCATCCCGAGGTGCCGTCGCATGATGGCGGCGTGGAGCGCCGAAAACCCGGCGCCGGCGGCGTTGGGGTCGGCGCCACGTTCGAGCAGGAACTCGACCAGCTCGTCGAAGCCTGAGTGCGCGGCCAGCACGGTCGCGCTGACCCCCCATGCATCCGCGTCGTTCACGTTCGCGCCAGCCGCCACGAGGTGCTTGGCCGACGCCAGGTCGCCGGAGCGCGCCGCGAACAGCAGCGCCGTATCGCCGCCATGAGGGATCGCCTTGTTGTAGAGGGGCACACCGTGAGGCGGCACGGCCATCACCTGGTTCCACACGTCCGATCGGCTGTTCACGTCGGCGCCCTTCGCGACGAGCACTTTGACCACGTCCGGGTGCCGCTCGGCGACGGCCCACATCAGCGCCGTCTGCCCGCGCGCCGCGCGCGCGTTGACGTCCGCTCCCTTGGCGAGCAGTCGTTCGACGACCTGCGCCTTCCCCGACCTCGACGCCAGCATCAGCGGCGTCTCGCCGAGAAGCAGCTTCGGGTTGGGATTCGCGCCGGCCTTCAGCAGCGCGTCGATCAGCATGGCGCTGCCGTTCTCGCACGCGATCCACAGCGGCGTGGCGCCAAGGTCGTTGGCGGCATTCACGTTGGCGCCGGCGTCGAGCAGCAGGTTCGCGCTCTCCACGTCGTCGCGATAGCTGACCCAGTGCAGCGCGGTGGTTCCGTCCGCATCGGCTGCGTTGACGTCGACCTTCGCCTGCACCAATGCCCGCACGGCCTGGCGGTCGCCGTTCTTTGCCGCGTCGACGAGCGGCGGACGAGCGGCGCCCACCGCCGTTCCCGCGACCAGCAGCCCCACGACGAGACAGAGGATGGTTTTCTGCATGTTCCCGGTTGCCGATTGCCGTCTGCCGGTTGCCGTCTCCCGGTTGCCGTCTGCCGGTTGCCGCCTAGAGGGAAACCGCATCAATCGGCAGCTTGCCCGTGCTGCCGCCTACCCGCTCGACCGGCACGCCCATCGTGTCCATCAGCGTGACCAGCAGGTTGGCCATCGAGGGCTGGCCGGTGTAGGCGATGTGCCGGCCGCCTCGGAGCGTGCCGCCTCCGCCACCCAACAGCAGCAGGGGCAGGTTATCGCCCGAGTGACGGTTGCTGTTCGAGATGCCAGACCCGTACAGGATGGTCGTGTGATCGAGGAGCGAGCCATCGCCGTCCGGCGTGGCCCGCAGCCGGGCCAGGTACTTCGCGAAGAGCTCCGTGTGGTACCGGTTGATCTTCGACATCCTGGCCACGAGCTCGGGAACATCGCCGTGATGCGACAGCGGGTGATGCGCCTCGGGGATGCCAATCTGCGGATAGGGACGGGCGCTCTGCTCCTTGCTGATCATGAACGAGATCACGCGCGTCAGGTCTGACTGGAACGCGAGCACCTGCAAGTCCAGCATCAGCTCCAGGTGATCTTCGAAGACGGGTGGCACGCCAGGCGGCTCGTCCATGTTCGGCAGATCGAGGTCGCGCTGCGTCTCGGCGCGCTCGATTCGCCGTTCAACGTCCCGTACCGACTCGGTGAACTCGTCGACCTTCGCCTGATCCTGGGGTCCGAGCACCTGCTTGAGGCTGGTCAACTTGTCCTGAACAGAATCCAGAATGCTCTTGTGCTGGCGCAACCGCGCTTCCCTCGCCGCCCGGTCCGTGCTGCCGCTGTCGCCGAACAGCTTCTCGAAGACGGCGCGCGGGTTGTATTCCATCGGCAGGGGCTGCGTCTTGCTCCGCCACGACAGCGTGTGCGTGTAGACGCAGCTCAGGTTGCCGGTACAGGCGCCGGCGTTGTTGGGCGGATCCATCGCGAGCTCGAGCGAGGCTACCTGCGTTTCGCTGGCGAAGTGCCGCGCCAGCAGCTGGTCCATCGACACGTCGGCGACGATCTCCACTTCGTTACGCCCGCCGCGCGCCGTGCCGGTCAGGAACGATCCCGACGCTCCGGCGTGGATGTAGTTCCAGTTGGCCTTGAGCCCCGACAGGACGAGCATCTGGCTCCGGAACGGCGCCAGCGGCTCGAGGATCGGCGTCAGCTCGAACGCCGCGCCCTCCGTCGCCGGCAGCCAGTACTCCATCGCCATCCCGTTCGGGACGTAGAAGGTCTGGAACCGATGGACCGGTTTCGCGGCAGCGCGGACGAATGCCGGCGTCATCGCGTCCAGCACCGGCAGCGCCATCGTTGCGCCCAGGCCGCGAAGGACGGTTCGCCGCGCCAGCGGTTTCGCAGTCAGGAATGTCATGAGGATCCCCGCATCAGGAACGTCGGACTGTTCACGATTCCAAGAATCAACGACGACCATCGATAGTCGTGGGCAGCGGCGCCGCGGACGATCTGCCGCACGGCCGGGCGATCGTAGTACTCCAGCCGCCGGCCCAGCGCGTACGCCAGCAGCTTCTCGGTCACCGTCGTCGGGAACCGATCGGGCCGCTCCAACAGGATGGCGCGAAGTCCGGCGAGGCCCTCCACCGACGCGCCGGTCACGGTCGTGCCCGAGGCATCCACGGGTCTCCCCGCCTCGTCGATCGTCCTCCATCGCCCGATCGCATCGAAGTGCTCGAGCGCGAAGCCGGGAGGATCGATCACCGCATGGCAACTGGCGCAGGTGGGATTGGATCGGTGAAGCGCGAGCCGCTCGCGGATGGTCGGAGGTGCGGTGCCGGGCCGGATCTCCGGCAACGTCGTGTCGACGTTCGCCGGCGGCGGCGGCACCTGGACCCCGAAGATGTTGTCGAGCAGCCACTTGCCGCGCAGCACCGGCGAGGTCCGGTCGGGATACGACGTCGTCGCCAGCAGCGCGCCGTGCCCGAGGAGGCCGCCGCGCTGATCGGGGTTCCGGAGCGCGACGCGCCGGAAGCGTGTGCCGTAGATGCCGGGGATGCCGTAATGACGCGCCAGCCGTTCGTTGACGAACGTGTAGTCCGCGCGTAACAGGTCCGACACGCTGCGATCGTCTCCGAGCGTGCTTGCGATGAAGAGTGCGGTCTCCTGCTTGAAGGCATCCAGCAGGTTGTCGTCGAAGTCCGGATAGACATCGGGATGCGCGGTGACCTCGGCCACCCGCCGCAGGTTCAGCCACTGGGCGGCGAAGTCGTCCACCAGGTTGGAGGTCGCGCGCGGATCGGCCAGCATCCGCCGCACCTGTTGGTCCAGGGTCGCCGGCTTCGACAGCTCGCCGCGTTCGGCCAGATCCAGCAGCGCCTCGTCGGGCAGGCTGCTCCACAGAAAGAACGACAGCCGCGACGCCAGCTCGATGTCGGTCAGGCGATGTGTCGTCGCGTGTGGCGCGTCGGATGAGGTCGGTGGATCGCGCTGAACACGCAGCAGGAAGTCCGGATCGACGAGCATCCGCTCGAGCGCGAACTGGATACCCGCCTCGAAGCTTCCGCCCTCATGCCGGCCCTTTTCGTAGAACTCGAGCAGCGTGTCCAGGTCGGCCTTCGTGACGGGCCGGCGGTATGCCAGTCGCGCCTTCCTCGACAGGATGCCCGACGCGCAGGTCCCCGACGCTGTGCCCGGCGCCTGCGTCGCGCTCCGTGGTCCGGGACCGACGTCCTGCGCGTCCGGCTGGCACGTGAAGATCGCGCGGCGGCTCGGCGTGTTGGTCGCCGTACCGGTCGCGCGATATGGCCCGCCGATCTGGACCGAGCCCACGGCCGCGTATCCCATGTAGATCTGGTCGTTGGTCAGGACCCGTCCGCGCTGCAGCGGTTGAGGCAGGCCTTCCGGTTCCCACAGCTCGCGCACGAACGAGACGCCAACGACGCGGGGGCCCGCCGAAACCGGCACGCGCACCTCGAGACCCGCATCGCCGGTCAGCTGCATGTAGGTTTCCCATTCGGGAGCACCCGCGAAGCCCGGTTCGCCGTCGCCGGCGTAGCTGGCAGCGGCCGGAGTACCGGGAGCCGTGCCGCCCACGGTGAATCGCTTGAGGAGCTTCCCGTCGAGGCGCACGTCGAGCTGTTGAGGCCAGCCCATCCCCATCAGGTAGTCCTGATACTGCCGGCGCAGGCGCACCTTGATCAGGTACTCGCCGTCGGTCGCGAACTCGTAGTGGATGGCGATGCCGCCGCGTGAGCCGAACGGCAGATCCTCGTCCTGGCGATCGTCCTGGACGACATGCAGAGGAATCTCGAAGGTGTCGAGGGCCGGGCTGGAGCGCGGCAGACCTGTGGCCAGCCGCGTGACCTGGCGCGCCGCCGAGAGATACCGCTCGAGGTGTGCGGTCGAGATCGTGAGGACGTCGGCGAAGTTGTCGAAGCTGCCGTCGGCGGTCTCGTCACCCGGCAGCAACGCCTTCACGTCGAAGGCGCGCGGGTCGAGGGCAAAGAGGTCGCGGACCGCGTTGGCGTACTGCGTGCGATTGAGCCGGTGGACCGCATTCACCCGGCCGGGCGCGGGGTTGGCGATCCAGGCACCATCGATGTCGGCTTCGAGCGCGCTGGCGACTGCCTCGTAGGTCGCGGCATCGGGCCGCGGCCTCCCGGCCGGGGGCATCGACCCCGCACGCAGCCTCGTGATCACGCGTTCCCACACCTCGGGATTCGCCTGCGGCAGGGTGACGTCGGCGGTGTCGAGCGCAAGCCCGGCGGTCCGGACCCGCTGGTTGTGGCAGGTAATGCAGTAGGTGTCCAGCATCGCCCGCGAAACAGGGGCTCCGGTCGGCGTCCGGGCCGCGGGTGTCGCAGATGTCTGGACGCCGGCACGGCCGGCCGCCCCCCATCCGCACACGACCACCACGACGAGGGCGGCGCGGGCGCGGCGCGAATCCATGGGCATGGCTCGAGAGACCGGAGAAGTATACGCCGCGGCCTGGAATTCGTGGGGTGGCCGGCTGGCGCAACCTACTTCAGGTCCAGTCTGTAGAGCTTCCCGGCGTTCGTGCGCATCACCATGCTGGCGATCTCTTCAGCGCGTGCATGGTTGATGTCGCCGCTCCGGACCATGTCGGTCAGCGCCAGCGCGAGCGCCATCCGGCCGTTCCGGGCCCCCATCCACGCCGTCAGTTCCCAGCCCAGGTCCGGCCCGTATGCCGACGCATCAGAACCGAAGAGCACCTTGTTCGGAAACTGAGAGAGCCACTCCTTCAGCACGCTGGCCAGGTGGTCCGGCGTGTAGAGCAGCGTCATCGCCGACGTGTCCACGAACACGTTCGGCTTCCAGAGCATCGCGGCGGCATGCGCCGAGAACACCCCGCCACCGTGGACGATGACGAAGTTCGTGGCGCGCAGGGCCGGGTCGTTGAATACCGGCTCCAGGAGCAGCGGGTCGGCCCCGGCGGTGCGGAAGAAGTTGCCGGCGCCCTCGAACGCGTGCACCTGCACCGCCATGCCGAGCCGGCCGGCTTCACGCGCGATGTAGCGGAAGAGGAAGTCCTGAAGCGCCTTGTAGTCCGCGTGAGAGGGTTCGCCGCCACCGGCGTACTGCGCGTAGATGCGGTTCGCCGTGGCTGCCGGCGTCTCGTCGAAGTCGAGGGTGCGAAGGTAAGCCGCCTCGAACTTCACTGCGACACACCCGCCCTTCTGCTGGGCCTCGAGCGTGGGCGTCACGACCGCCTTCAGGTACGCTTCAAGTGTCGCTGGGAGCTTCGTGATGTGGAGGTCGGTCAAGTAACGCTTCAGCAGCGCATCCTCCAGGGGAAACAGCTTCGCGCGATCGGGTGTCGTGGCAGCCTCGGCCTTCGTGGACAGCGGCAGCAGCAAGGCATCCGCGTACGACACCCAGCGGACACGCGGTGGCGCGAGCCCAGGGCCCATGGCAATCCGGTTCGCGAGCAGCACGTCGACGCCGACCTGGTCCAGCACCCACAGGGGGAACGTGTCCCCCTTCTCTTTGGCGATCCGCTGCATCGTGCTGCGCAACTCGTTCATGTGCGCGTCGGCCAGGTCGGAGTGTGGATACCCGTACAGCGCCTTGTAGGCGGCGAGCCACGCCGGGCTGTCCGGCCCAAGCGGCGCTGGCACCTCGAACGCCCCGAGGCCGTCGAGCGGGAGCGCATCGAAGTCCCGGTCGCCAGGATCGACACTGTTGGCGTGGGTGTGGTTGTCCACAGCCCGGATCCTCTCGATGAACGCGGCGAGGGCCGGGTCTGCACCAGACGGCACTGCCGTGGCGGCCGCGTCACCACGCGGAGGGGATGCACAGGCCAGCGCCGTACCGCACGCGAAGAAACACGTGGCGATTCCGTGCGCTCTCATTGAGCCTCCTCGAGGGCGGATCGCGAACGGGAATGGTCATCGACCGTTCGCCAGCCCGGTGAGCCTGCCCGTGACGGGATTGAATCGCAGGACGAACGTGATGTCGAGCGGAATTGACCTGATCCCGGGGCCGGACTGGCGGTAAAGTGGTCGATCAGGATCGAATGAGCTGGCTCAATCGTTTGATCGCCCGCGCCGTGCGGGGCGTGCAGACACGCGAGAGGCACTGAGGCCATGGCAGCGTTCATCAAGACCGCTGCGTCCTACGTGCAGGGCGCACGAACGTTGGGGCGCGAGTACTACACGTCCGCGGAGATCTTCGCCCGCGAGATGGATCGGATCTTCCCGTCACGCTGGCTCTGCGTCGGCCGAGAGGACCAGATCGCCGAGCCAGGCGAGTTCGTCGTGCAGGAAGTGGGCTCCGAGAGCCTCATCATCCTCCGGGACCGGAGCGGCGTCGTTCGCGCATTCTTCAACGTGTGCCGGCACCGGGGCACGCGGATCTGCGAGGCCGCGGCCGGACGTTTCCGGGACACCATCCAATGCCCGTACCACGCGTGGACCTATGCGACGGATGGCCGGCTCGTGGGCGCGCCCCACATGCACGAGGTCGAGGGCTTCGACAAGCAGGCCTACACCCTCCATCCAGCCTCGCTGGCGCGCTGGCACGGCTTCCTCTTCCTCAACCTCTCCTCGACTCCGCCGCCCCTGGAGGAGGCGCTGGCCCCGCTGCAGGGCCGGTTCGATCGGTTCCAGCTGGCCACCCTCGCGCGGGCGAAGCGCATCGACTACGAGGTCGCCGCGAACTGGAAGCTCATTTTCCAGAACTACAACGAGTGCCTGCACTGCCCTACCATTCACCCCGAGCTCTCGCGCCTGCTGCCGTACACCAGCGGCGCGAACGATCTGGTTGAGGGGCCGTACCTCGGCGGGCACATGCTGATCGCGGCGCCCCACAAGAGCGTCACCGTCACCGGGGCCGCATGCGGGCTGCCGCTGGGGGCTCTCAGCGGCGACGAGCTGCAGCGCGCGTACTACTACACGATCTTCCCGAACCTGATGCTGAGCCTGCACCCCGATTACGTGGTGTATTACCGTGTGTGGCCGCTGGCGCCCAACCGGACGGCCGTGAGCTGCGAGTGGCTCCTTCACCCGGATTCGGCCGCGCACGAGGGATTGAGCCCCGATGGGGCGATCGAGTTCTGGGATACCACCAACCGGCAGGACTGGCACATCAGCGAGTTGAGTCAGAAGGGCATCGCCTCCCGCGTATACGCGCCGGGGCCTTACTCCCCGCGCGAGAGCATCTCCGCCGCGTGGGACCGCGCCTACCTGCAGGCGCTGGGAAGCTGACAGAGGGCCGCGCCGGGGCGGGCAGGCTCAGTCCATGCCCTCCTCCGACGGCGGCCTGGTCGCCCGTCGCCAGAGGTAGATCACGAATAGCGAGAACCCCGCGAGCGAGACCAACTGCGAGATGGCCTCGAGATCGAAAAACGGTGTCCGCACCAGGTCCTCGCGATACCAGCTGAAGAGCCGCAGGCCCGCGCCGAGGACACCCCCAAGTGCTCCGCCCGCCATGAACCCTGACGCAACGATGACGCCGCGCTCGCGCATGGCACGGCCGGCGGCTCCCGAGCGTTCCGAGCGGGCGTTCACCGCGTAGGACAGCACGCCCCCCACCAGCGCCGGCAGGTTCAGCTCGAGCGGCAGGTACATGCCGAGGGCGAACACCAGCGCCGGGGCGCGGAGCATCTCCATCGCCACTGCGATCATCGCGCCGGTGCTGAAGAGCACCCAGGCCACGGGCTGCCGGCTCATGAAGCCCTGGACGAGCGCCTGCATGATCGACGCCTGGGGCGCCGCGAGCACGGCGCGCGTGTCGCCGGGCACCGCTTCACCGAACTGGAACGCGCGCGCCAGCATCACGATGGTCAGGCCCACGGCGGCTGCCGAGGCAATCACCCCCAGGAACTTCACGCGCTCCTGCGCCGACGGCGTGGATCCGAGCCAATAGCCCGTCTTGAGATCGGTGATGGTCTGCCCCGACACCGATAGCGCGGTGCACACCATGCCGGCGATGGCCATGACGAAGAACATCCCGGATTGGCCGCTCACACCGAAACGCAGCAGCACGACCGACGAGATGATCACGGTGAGCATCGTCATGCCCGAGACGGGGTTGCGGGCGATCGTGGCGATGGCCGTGGCGGCCACCGAGGTGAAGAAGAACGAGAACACCAGCGTCAGCAGCAGCGCGAGGGCGACAGCTGACGGCGAGCCCAGCAGCGTGCCGAAGAAGGCGGCGACGGTCACGGCGGCCACGACCACTCCGATGAGCTGGGCTTGCACCGGGAGGTCGTGATCGGTGCGCTCGCCGGTGCTCTCGCCGTGGCGGAACGCGCGCGCGGCAATCCCGAACGACGCGGCGACGATGCGGAGCGACTTGATGATGCCGAAGATGCCCGCGGTCGCGATGGCACCGACGCCGATGAAGCGCACGTAGCCGCGGAAGATCTGGGCGGCCGTCATGTTCGCGATGGGGACGGTGCCGGGGTAGACCGCGTCGGGCAGTTGCTGGCCGATCATCCAGATGAGCGGGACGAGCACCAGATTCGAGAGGATGCCGCCGGCGACGAGCACAGCCGACGAGCGCAGGCCCATCACGAACCCGAGGCCCAGGATGAACGCGACCGCGTCGAAGGCGAGCACCATCCGGGCCTGATCGGCAAGTGTCTTGACCGCCGGCACGAACTGCAGGTCGACAAACTCGCGCCACACCTGGAACGTGGTGACGAAGAAGTCGTAGACGCCGGCGACGGCTGTGGCCTGCAGGAGCAGCCGCGCCTGCGAGCCGCCGCGCTCGCCGGTCACCAGCACCTCGGTGATGGCGGTGGCTTCCGGATACGGGAAGTCGCCATGGGTGTCGCGCACGAAGTAGCGGCGCAGCGGGATGAGGAAGAGCACGCCGAGGCAGCCGCCGGCCAGGCAGATGAAAATCGTCTGCGCCGGATGAGGGTCGAGGCCGAGCGTGTAGAGCGCCGGCAGGGTGAAGATGGCGCCGGCGACCACGCCGCCGGAGGTGCCGCCGATCCCGGTGAGGATCACGTTCTCGAGCAGCGTGGACCGCCGCTGGTAGGCGCGGGCAAGGCCAATCGCCAGGATGGAGATCGGAATCGATGCCTCCATCACTTGGCCGACCTTCAGCCCGGAGTAGGCAGACGCCACCGTGAACACGATGCACAGCGACACCCCCCAGACCACGGATCGGCGGGTCGCCTCGGGCGGCGCGCTGGTGGCCGGCACGATCGGCTGGTACGCCTCGCCCGGCGCCAATGCCATGTAGGCATTGGCCGGCAGCCGCACTGTGTCGCCAGTGCCCTCGACGACCGGGAGCGAAGCGGGGGCTGGCTGAGACATGCGGCACCTCCTGCGGATGAGCCGCCGCAGAGTGTAACGCAGGAGCGCCGCCTCGGCCTCGAACCTCGAGCCTCTGATACCCTCCCTGCGCGGAGGATCGTTGCCCCAGCCCGGTGCACGGCCAACTATCAGCGTCCTGAAGCTCGCCGGTCCCGGCCTGGTCGTCGCGGCCGCCGGCATCGGTTCGGGAGACGTCGTGTCGGCTACGGTCGGCGGTGCACGCTACGGCGTCACCTTGCTGTGGGCCATCGCCGCCGGCGCGTTCTTCAAATTCGTCCTCACCGAGGGCATCGCGCGGTGGCAGCTGGCGACGGGCACCACCGTGGTCGAAGGGTGGGCGGAGCACCTGCCCGAATGGGTCAAGGCGTACTTCGCGCTGTATCTGCTCGTGTGGACCATGTCGGTGACCGCCGCGCTGACCAACGCGACCGGCCTCGGGCTCTCCAACCTCACCGGCGGCGTCGTGCCGCAGTCGTGGGGCGCCGTGGCGCACAGCCTGGTCGGCGGTGCGCTGATCTACATTGGCGGCTACGCGAAGTTCGAATCGCTCATGAAGCTGCTCGTCGGCATCATGGGCTTCAGTATCCTCCTCTGCGCGCTGCTCACGCTCACGGACCCGGTCGAAGCGGCAGTCGGGTTGGTGCGGCCGGTGATTCCGAGTGGCAGCGGCGCCTACGTGCTCTCACTCATCGGCGGCATCGGCGGCTCGATCACGATGCTCTCGTACAACTACTGGATGCGCGAGGAGAAGATGGAGGGCGCCGGCTTCGTGCGGTACGTGCGCGGCGATGTGGCAGTGGCCTATACGTTCACCGCGATCTTCGGATCGTCAATCATGTTGATCGCCAACCGGGCGTTTCACGTCCCGGGCATCGCCATCACCGATGCGCAGGCCGTGCCCCGGATGGCCGAGATGTTGGGCACGACCCTGGGGCCGTTCGGCGTCTACGCCTACTCGGTGGGCTTCTGGGCGGCCGTGTTCGCATCGCTCCTGGGAGTGTGGCAGGGCGTGCCCTACCTCTACGCCGACATCTACGGCATCTGGAAGGGTCTCGCCCCCGACGCGCGAGCGGCGGTGACGCAGGTCACGAGCACGCCGTACCGGCTGGCACTGCTGTTCATGACCCTCGTGCCGCTCCCCTTTGCCTTCACGGGCCGGCCCGTCCTCGTGATCGTCACGTTCACCATCGTCGGCAGCCTGTTCATCCCGTTTCTGGCGGCGACCCTCCTGTATCTGAACAACCGCGTGCCGTGGGCATCGACGGTGCCGCGGAACCACTGGACGACCAACGTCCTGCTCTGGGCGATCCTGGCGCTGTTCGTCGCGGTGGGCGTGCAGGAAATGATCGGGGCGCTCTGAGCGCGCAGCCTCCGATTGCCCGCCCGGCCGGCGCATTCCGTGGGACAATTCCAAACGCTGCCATGGGAAATCGTCTCGCTGCGCTCCTCGCGGTCCTCTGTCTCGCCGCCGCCGGGCCTGCGGCTCAATCGCCGGTTGCCGGCACGGGCACCATCTTCATGGGCTCGTATTCGGGCCACATCACCGCGGTCGAGGAAGCGACCGAGAAGGTGACGAAGATTCCCCTGGAGACCGGCGCCCCTTTCGTCGTCCGGCTGTCGACCGACAAGACACGGTTCTACGTCCAGAGCGCCAACCAGGAGCACTTCGAGATCGTCGACGTCCGCCGCCGGCAGAGCTTGGACCACTTCACGCTCGGCGACGCACGCCGGCACGTGCGGGCCATGGCCTTCGAGGTCGACCCCCAGCACAAGACGATGGTGCTCGTCGAGCGGACGGCGACGAAGCTGATCGACCGCTGGGAGATCGGGGCGCCGGAGTTCATCCAGTACGACCTGACGGCGCACAAGGTGCTCCGGACGATTCCGTGGTCGGCGGACTTCGAGCCGTCGTACTACGGCCTGGCGCTCCGGTTCTCACCCGATGGGAAGCTGCTCTACGTCTTCGGACCTCAAATCCTGATTATTGATACCGCCACCTTCGAGCAGGTGGAGTCCTGGGATCTGTCGCTGCCGAGCGAGTCGGGCGCAGGCCGGCTTGACCCGGGGTCGTTCGACGAATCGACCGACCAGCCGGGCTTCGTGACCGGCCTCTTCACGATGCGGGACCCCATCCAGAAGCGGAAGCTGCTTGTGGTTGGTCAGATCAACCTTGGCACGAAGACCGTCGAGACCTTCCCGCTCGGGCCGGCACCGACGGGCGGGGAAGTCAGCTTCACCATCGCGCCCGACCGCTCCAAGGGGCACGTGCTTCACGAACAGATCGGGACGCACGAGCTGTGGACGGTGGACATGACGACGCACCGGGTCGTCAGCCGCGTGCCGGTCCCGTCGCGCCCGCGTATGCAGATTCGTTCGAGCTCCAGCGGGCAGATGCTCTACTTCTACGAGGCCGGTCGCTTGATCGAGCTCTACTCGGCCGACGCCTCAAAGCGCCTCCGGACGATCGCCCTCGATTCGGACATGATGTACGGCACGTTCGTCATCCTGCCGGCGGCAGCGGCGGCGGTGGCTCCACGGTGAGCCCGTCGAATCGCTCTCGCCGTAGTCGGTCGGAGTGTCACTGGGCCCGCAGCCGGAGCCGCACGATGAAGCCGGCGTTGTCACCCGACGAGCCGTCTGGCTGCCCCACGTCATCCATCGCCAGATAAACGGTCCCGTTACCCGCCACTACGTCCAGCACGCGTCCAGACAAGCCGTTGAGCAGCTTTTCAGCGAGAACGGCGACGCCCAGCCGGACGGCTCCGCTCGACGCTCGATCGAACCCATCCACGAACGCCCGCGCCACTTTAATCGCGCCCGCATCCTGCGGCTCGAGCGCGACGGGCCTCTGGTCAGCGTCGTCGATGATGCGGATGACCGCATGGCCGGTGACCTGAGAAGTCGCGAAGCCCGCGTCTGCGAGTGGCCGAACCGCTTCGCCACCGTCCCCGGGCATGATTCCCCACAAGACGCCGCTCGTGGGGTGCCATGCAAACCCCAGTGGGTGCCTGGCAATTCCCGATACCCCCCCACCATCCGGCAGGCGGCCCTCGTCCGTGAGCCGCAACATCGATGCGAGTGGCCTGCTTGCCGCGGGCTGACCATCGAACTCGAAGCCGGGTGGCAGCAACACGTACAGCAGGCCGTCCGGCCCGAAGGCCATGCGAGAGCCCGCACTGATCATGCCGTCGGTCAGCGTCCCCATGCCTGGTCCGTCCGCGCTTCGCGCGACCGGCGAGGCCGTGACGAGCGGCGCTTCGAGAATGGTGGCCGGCTCGCCGAGAGTGTCGGCGGCTTCACGCATCCGGACTATGCGCAGCCGTGTCCCTTCATCCCTCTCCCGTACGACGAACGAGATGTAAACGAACCGATTGCGCGCGAACTCGGGGTGGAGGGCCAGCGCGATCGGACTGATCGGCGGCGGGTTCAGCAACGCCCGTGGATCGAGCGCGGACCGAGACCACTGTCAAACCAGCTCGACAGTTCAAATCCTCTGACATCGGTTCGACGTAATCGGGACGGCGGCCGATAGCGGCTACCGTTTCCGCGCCAGGATCTGCTCCATCTCGTCCATCACCCGATTCATCTCCTTCACTGTCAGGTCGAGCGGCTCGTCTGTCGTCATGTCGACGCCCGTGTCCCTCAGGAGGTCGATCGGGTACTTGGCGCCCCCGGCCGCGAGGAACGCGAGGTACTTGCGGGTCGCCTCCGCGTCGCCGGCCTTCACTTTCTGCGCGAGCGACTCGGAGGCCGTAAACGACGTCGCGTACTGGAAGACGTAGAAGTCCCGATAGAAGTGCGGGACGTAGCTCCATTCGTGCTTCACGTAGTCGTCAACGATGCAGATGCCCCGGTCGTGGCCGTAGTAGCGCTTCGTGATGTCCATGTAAAGGGCGGCCATCGCGTCGCCGGTGATGGGCTGCCCCTTGTGCGCCATCTCGTGCATGCGCAGCTCGAACTCGGCGAACTGCGTCTGCCGGAACACTGTGCCCTTGATGTTCTCGAGGTAGTTCCCCAACAGCGACAGCCGCGTGTCGTCGTCCTTGATGCTTTTCAGCATGTGGTCGATCAAGAGCGACTCGTTGAAGGTGGACGCGACCTCGGCGACGAAGATCGGGTAATCGGCGAGCGGGTAGGGCTGCGCTTTGTTCGACAGGTAGCTCTGCATCGTGTGCCCGAGCTCGTGGGCGAGCGTGCTCACGTCGGTGTACTGCCCGTTGTAGTTGATGAGCATGAACGGGTGAACGTCGTAGGCATCGCCGTTGGAATAGGCGCCGGAGCTCTTGCCCTCGGTCGGCAGCAGGTCGATCCATCGCTGGTCGAACGCGCGGCGGATGATCGTCTGGTACTCTTCGCCGAGTGGCGCCACGGCAGCGAGCACGTGCGCCTGCGCCTGTTCAGGCGTGTACTTGAGATCCACCGCGGCGATGAGCGGCGCGTAGAGATCGTAGTAGTGCAGATCCTTCAGACCCATCATCCGCTTGCGGAGGTTGAGGTAGCGATGAAACGCCGGCAGGTGCCGGTTCACGCCCTCGATGAGCCTCATGTAGACGGCCGTCGGGATATTGGGGCCGTCGAGTGCGGTCTCCAGCGGCGTCGCGTAGTTGCGCGCCCTCGTCTGAAAGAGCACCTTCTGCACCTCGCCGTTCAGGGTCGTGCCGAAGGTGCGGCTGAAGGATCCCAGCGTCTCGAAGAAGCTCGACATCACCTTCTCGCGATCCGCGCGCACGGGCAGGGCGCGAAGGGCCGTGAAGTTGGCCTGGTCCAGCTTCACCGTGCGACCGTCACTCAGCGTGACTGACGGGTAGGGCAGATCGGCGTTCGAGAGGATGTTGTAGGCGTTGCTCGACGAGCCGAGCGACGGCCCGGCATCGGCGATGAGCTTTTCCTCGGCATCGCTGAGGGTGTGGGCGGCGCGGCGCAGCACGTCATGCAGATAGAACGCGTAGACCGCGAGGCGGGGCTCATCCGCCAAAAATTTCTCGATCGTCGCCTTGTCGGCTTTGAGAATCTCGGGCTCGATGTACGACGCGGTGGCACTGAAGGTAGCGGCCAGCTGAACCATCTCCTGTTGCATGCCCTGGTGACGCGAGTCTCTCGTGTCCTGGTCCGCGAGCATGCTGGCATAGGCGTTGAGCCGCGACAGTTCCTTGTCGAGCGCGTACAGTCGATCGAGCGCGTCAGCCAGCACCGTGCCCGATTCGGTCAGCTTGCCGCGGTACGCGCCGAGCGAGGGCACCGCGGCAGCCAGCTTGTCCTTGGCGGCCCGCCACGCGGATTCGCTCGGGTAGATGTCGGCGAGATTCCACTTGTACTTGTCGTCGATCTTCGAGCGGTCGCGCTCCTGCGCAGCCGTCGCCAGTGTCATCACGCCGAGGGTGGCGAGTGCGACAAGGGCGAAGTGGCACACGGCCCCAGTGCTGGTGAACATGGCTTCATTTTAGCGGCCCGGCGGCGCCGGCCGCTCAGTACACCCGCTTCACCCGGAGGTTCACGATGTTGTCCGAGGTGGCGAAGTCCTGGCCGGTCGTGTCCCGCGAGCGGGTCCAGTTGTAGAGCGCTTCGAGGCTCCTGCGGGTCGCCCAGCGGAATGCTCCGCCGCCAGACAGAATCATCACCGCTGTCATCAGCGCGAACGCGGCTCTCACGTGCCGGCGCGCATTGTAGACGATGCCTGCGCTACAGAATCGACCTCGCCAGCCGCTGGCGCGCCGCTCGGACGTCGTCGCCGCGCAGCTCGCGCAAAGCGCAAGTGGCGAGCGAAGTGACCATCTTCTTGCGCCAGACGAGCTCGAAGTCGGTGTTGTCCATCGGCTTGGCGATCTCGTAGACGGCCTGTGCGGCGGCGACGATGCGCTCGTCGGTGAGCGTCTCGCCGACGAGGAGGGCTTCGGCCTTCGGAGCCGACAGCGGACGCGAGCTGACGGCACCGGCGACCAGCCGCACGGCCTGCACGCGCCCCTCGGCATCCAGCCGTGCGGCCGCCGCAACCGCAGCCACCGGGAAGTCGAACGAGCCGCGGCGCCGCAGCTTCCAGTAGGTGCTGCGCCACCCGTCCTGCTCGGGAACGATCACCTCGGTGAGGATCTCGTCCGCTCGCTTCGTCAGGTACTGGATGCCGTCGTTGTTGTAGAAAGCGGTCAGAGGAATCTCACGCTGGCCTGATGCCGATACCAGCCGCACCCGCGCGTCGAGCGCCTGCAGCATCGGCGCGGTGTCGGATGAGGAGACAGCCAGACAACGCGGGCTCGACGTGGCCACCCAGCAGATCCGGCCGTCCTTCTTCATGCAGAAGTCGATGGCCTTGCGCCATTCGAAGCTCTGGTCGTAGTAGGTGCAGCGCGTGTCGAGGCACAGGTTGCCGCCGATCGTGCCCATGTTGCGCAGGTGTGGCGTGGCGACCTGAATCGCCGCCTGCCACAGCCCGGGGATCGAGGCGCGAATGCGGTCGTCGCGCACCAGGGCCGCCAGCGTGACCGCGGCGCCGATCACAGTCCCTCCCGCGCCCGGGCGACGCGCGGGCGTCGGTCCCGACGGCTCGCCCGCCCCTTCCGACTCCACGCTCCTGCCTCCCGACACGATCGCGGCCAGCTCGGCAATGCCGCGAAGCGCGACCACGGTACGCGGCATCTGCTGCCGCCGCTTCATGTTCGGCAGCAGGTCCGTGCCGCCCGCGAGGAGCATGGTGTCACCGGGGCTGTCCGACAGCCACTGCGCGGCCTCGTGCACCGTGCGGGGCGCGCGATAGGCGAACGCCGGCAGGCGCATCATGAGCGCACTCCCGCCGTCGCCTCGACGCCCGCGTCCGCCTTGCGCGTGGACTTCTTCACCGGCTCGTTCGACGCGCGCCCGTCGCCGCCTTCCCAGGGTGGCGTCACCATCAGCGTCTCCGGCCAGGGGATGTTCTCGGGAAAGACAGCCGGTCCGACGCGCGCCGGCTTTCCGGCGGCCTTCTGCAGGAGCGCCTTGAGAATCTTCTCGGGTGTTACCGGTACCTCGTCGATGCGAACGCCGACTGCGTCGTAGACCGCATTGGCCAGCGCCGGCATGATCGGGAGCAGCGGCCCCTGCCCAACCTCCTTCGCGCCAAACGGGCCCGCCGGGTCCATCGACTCGACGAGGTCGGTATGGACCTCCGGCATCTCGAGGAAGGTCGGGCTCTTGTACTCCAGCATCGACGGGAACTTGTGCACCAAGGCGTTCGAGAGCCGCGGCGGCAGGCGCCGGAAGGCCTGCTCTTCCATCAGCGCTTCCCCGAGCCCCATGTAGACGCTGCCCTCCACCTGGCCGCGCACCAGCGTGGGGTTGAGCGAGCGGCCGATGTCGTGCGCAATCCAGACCGTCGGCACGACGATCCACCCGGTCGCCGGGTCTACGTCTACCTCCACCACGGCGGCGGTGTACGAGTAGGTGGGCGAGGGCCCGACGCCGCCGCCCTTGAACTTCGCCGCCGACTTCGGCGGCGTGTACGAACCCGTGGTGCCGATGGTGCCGAATTGTGCTTCGGCGATGCAGACGGCCTCCTGGAACGACACCCCACGTTCGGGCGCGTCGCCGTCGAACACGCGGCGCTCCTGAAACCATACCCTCTCGACCGGGATGTCCAGCTTCCGCGACACCGCCTGCGCGAGCAGCTCGCGGGCGCGCGTCGCCGCCTCGATGGCAGCGTTCCCCATCATCAACGTGACCCGGCTGGAATAGGAGCCGAGGTCAACCGGCGTGAGGTCGGTGTCGCCGGTGACGGCGCGGATGTCGAACGGATCGATGCCGAGCACCTCGGCCACGGCCGCCACGAGCACATCGTCTGATCCCTGGCCGATCTCGGTGGCGCCGCAAAAGGCGGTGACACCCCCGCTCCGATCGAGCTTCAGCTGGACACCCGAGTGCGGCAGATCGTTCCAGTTGATCGGGAGGCCCGCTCCGGAGAGATACGACGAGCACGCCAGCCCCAGGCCACGTCCCAGCGGCAAGTGCCGAAACTTCTCACGCCACCCCGAGCGCTCGACGACGCGGTGGACGCACTCGGCCAGCCCGATCGTACCGATGCGGAGGTAGTTGGCGGTGAGGCTGTTGGGCGGCGCGATGATTCGCAGCCTGAGCTCCGCCGGATCCATCCGGAGCCGCTCGGCGATCTTGTCGAGCTGCACCTCCTGCCCGAAGCGGCCCTGGGGCGTGCCGTGCCCGCGCTTGGGCCCGCACGGCGGCTTGTTGGTGAACACGCGGCAGCCACGAAAGCGGTACGTCGGGATGTCGTAGGTCACTGTCTGCAGCGCGCCGGTATAAAAGGTGCTCGCCACGCCGTAGGATCCGTAGGCGCCGCCGTCGAGCAGGGTCTGCAGGTCCACGCCGGTGATCCGGCCGTCCTTGGTGACCCCGGTCCGGAACCGCATCAGCACGGGATGTCGGCCGCGGTGGCAGTAGAACACCTCCTCGCGCGTCAGGCAGATCTTCACCGGGCGGTCGAGCAGCAGGGCCGCCCTGGCGACCACCACTTCGTGGTTGAACGGATCGCTCTTGCCGCCAAAGCCTCCGCCGTTGGGCGTGGCAATCACGCGGATGTGGGCGGCCGGCATCTGCAGCGCCTTGGCGAGGGCGCGATGCAGGTAGTGTGGTGTCTGGGTGCTGGACCACACCACCAGCTTGCCGTCGGGATCCTTCGCGGCCACCGTCGCGTGCTGCTCGATTGGCAGGTGGGTGCTTCCCTCGAAGAAGAACACATCGTCGAACACGTGGTCGGCGCCAGCGATGGCCGTGTCCACGTCGCCGAACTGGAGCGACACCGCCTTGTGGACGTTGCCCGTGTCGCCGTACTCGTGAATGCGCGGCTCGGCATGCGCCAGGCTGTCGTCAGGGCTGGCGTAGGTGCGGAGCGGCTCGTACTCGACGTCAATCAGGTGGACGGCCTCGGCCGCCGTGGCTTCGTCGCGGGCGATGACGGCCGCCACCGGGTCGCCGACAAACCGCACCTTGTCCGGGCAGAGGGCGTGCTCGTCGTGGCTGACCGGCAGGACGCCGTAGGAGATTGGAAAACTGTCGCCGGTCAGGACGAGGTGAACGCCGGGATGCGACGCCGCGCGCGTAGTGTCGATGCGGACGATACGCGCGTGCGGGACCGGCGACCGGAGCAGTTTGCAGTGCACCATGCGCGGCAGCATCACGTCGTCGGCAAACCGCGTCTGCCCGGTGACCTTCGCGCGGCCGTCCACGCGACGCCGTGCCTTGCCGATCACGCCGCTCATCGCGCTCCTCCCGCAGCACGTGCCGCACCCATCGCACCTGCCCGCACCTGCCCGCACCCGTCCGCACCTGCCCGCACCTGCCCGCACCCGTCCGCACGCGCCCGCACCTGCCCGCACCCGCCCGCACCTGCCCGCACCTGCTCGGCCGCCCGCTCCACGGCCTCGACGATCTGCAGATAACCCGTGCACCGGCACAGGTTCCCGGCGAGCGCCTCCTTGATCTGTTCGGGTGTCGGGCTCGGCTCGCGGTCCAGCAGGGCCTTGGCGGTCATGAGGATGCCTGGCGTGCAGTATCCGCACTGCGATCCGCCGAGGTCGGCGAACGCGTCCTGCAGGGGGTGCAGGGCCCCATCCTGCGGCAGCCCCTCGACCGTGGTCACCAGGCGCCCGCCGCATTCCACGCCCAGGAAGAGGCACGAGAGCACCGGTTCACCGTCCACCAGCACCGCGCA
>DATLLC010000065.1:0-3366 GCA_035538015.1 Vicinamibacterales bacterium | reverse complement strand
TTGCCGCCGGTCGGCACCTCGACCGAGCGGGCGGCGGCGCCGTTGTGCCCGTTGCCGCGGGCGGAGCGATCATCGAAGGCGACGGGCGCCGCCGCGTGGCCGTTGGAGGCGCCGTCGAGCAGGCCGGCCCAGCTCGGGTCGACCGAGGACGCGTCGGTCGCGTAGCGCTCGCTCATCTCGTCGATGAAAGCGAGCGAGCTGGACAGTCCAAGTACGTCGGAGGACATGGCGGGCGGGATTCTAGTGCCGAATCCGACCCCAGGCTACCGGCGAAGGCCGGCGGAATCGGCCCACCTTCCGCGGCCTTGTCGCGGCCCTACAGTCCTCGCGCGGCGCTTCGTACTGGCCGGAACAACCGCGAAACCCTTAGGTTTCCTACGAGGCAGCCCTCGCTCGCACGGATTACCTTCGTTCGTCAATCCAACGAGCGACCGAACCGTTCGTCCGCCATGCCGCTAGGGTTGTCGATCGTGATGTCCGCGGACGAAAGCGCCCCTGGCCACACTGATCGCCCCATCCACCCCAGGATCGCGCCAGATGCGGCTGTTCCGAGGTTGGGCGCACCAGCGAAGATGTCCGCCACCCCGTCCCCGTCGAAGTCGGTCACCGCCACGGAAGTCCCCAGTGTTCCGAGCGATGATCCACTCGACAACACCGCCAGCGGCGTTGTTGGAAGATTGGCCACGTCCCCGTACACGTAGACGGTTCCCGCATCGTCACCGGTTGGCGCGCCGACGACAAGGTCGTCCTTTCCGTCACCGGTCACGTCGCCGCATTTGATCGCCGAGCCCATCCCTGCGCTCAGTGCGCCGCTGGGATCTGTGAGCGTTCGAGCAGACTCGGTGACGACCGACGAGCCCGGCGCAGGCGCGCGGTAGAGGCGGGTCACCCCTGCATTCGCCGCCGGTCTGCTTTCGGCCGGCGCTCCAATCGCGAGCACCGGCTCCTCTGGTGAGGATCCGCAAACGACCGCAGCAGTGCCGAAGAACGCGACGCCACTTGCTGGTGACGCGAGCATGACGTCCGATGCTCCAAAGATGTATGGCGTGGCCGGATACGTCGCTCGTCCCAAGTAAAGGTGCGCGACACCAGAAAACTCCTCCGACGCGGGCGCCCCGATCACCAGGTCTGTCAGTCCGTCTTCATCGAGGTCCCCGAATGCGGTTCCCATGCCGAACAGGCCCATCACGTCGCCAGCCGGATCTTGAACCACGAGATCCGAGCCGAGCTGAGAGAACGAGTAACTCGCACGTCCGAAGTTGACGTGTACGTAGCCCGACACGGTCGGCTGGCCGTCGTCGGCGGGGAGCGAGCCGATCGCGATGTCCGCATATCCATCGCCGTTCATATCACCACGCCCGGTGACCGATCCGCCGAACGACGTCGCGGGATCATTGGCCACGAGGGCGAACTCTGTGTCCGATGCTGCGACCGTCCCCGGCCACGTGCCCCGTCCGAGGTAGAGGTAGGCTGCGCCCGGACGCGCATTGTTCTCGTTCCAGGCCCCGACGACCACATCCTGATAGCCGTCGGCATTGACGTCACCGACGATGGCGACCTTTCGACCGAAGCGACCATCCACTCGGTTGGCCGGGTCCGGAAGCTTGGTGATCGTGATCGAGCCGGGGCCGGAACGTCCGAATGCAATGTATGCCGCCCCGATACGGGTGGCAGTCTCCGTTCTGGCGTCGATGCCGATCAGCAGATCTCCGTACCCATCGCCGTTGACATCGTCATTCAGCCGCCCGACATCGACGTACCAGACATCGCTCCATTCGCCGCATCCGTGCGCGTTGCAGCCGCGCACTCGCCAGAAATAGCGACGCCCAACGGGGGCGCTCATGCTCACCGGCAGTCCTGCACCGGGGACGAAGTATGTCTCGCCCACGGAGACTTCACGGAGCTCGGGCGAGTCAAATACACAGGTCCGAAACGAGGGCGTCTGACAAGAGTCATCGACCTCTAGCTCATATCTTGTTGCACCGGGCGTGGATCGCCAGGAGAAGTACGGCCGACGAGAGCGATCGGCGTGAACGCTTCCGGTCGTCGCTCCCATGCGAGGGGACCTCAAGCTGGGCCGTGGCGGTGGTTGGGTCGCCGCGTCCGCGTCGCCGCCTGGCCCGCTCACGTCATCCACGCCGAGCACGAGGTGGCACGCGGTCATCGACATGAGCAGCATCGCACAAGCCAGCTTGCTCACAGCGATCCGCCGATCACCACGCCCACGTAATCCAGGGTGACGGATGGGGCAACGCGGGAGATCCCGCCTCGGGGACCGTCGGTGGGCGTGGTGAACCAGAGCACGATTCCCACGCCGATCGCCGCGAGGCCAACGCCCGTCGCCGCGGTCGAGACGTGAGCGCGCAGACGTGCCGAGTCGGCCAGTCTCCGTGCGCGCTCATAGTCCATCTCCGTGTCGCAGTACAGATCGCTGCCGCAAAGGTCCTTTGCGTCGGCCCATCGTTGGTGCGCCAAGTATCCAAGGGTCAGGCCGCCAACGACCATGGCGCTGCCACCTAGAACCAAGGTCGAGGCCATCCTCCGCGATTTCGTGCGCCGAGGCGTACTGTTCTCGACGTCGATCTCCTCGTTTGGCGTCTCTTCGTTGCCGGTGAGCGCCGACCGTGATCGAAACTTCGGAACGTTCACCGATTGCTTGTCGCGTTCGGCCGCGACGGTGACCGTCGTCGACCATGCCTCGTATCCGGGAGCCTTCCCGATGATTACGTACTCACCCCCGTCAACGGGGATATCGACGCTCCACTCGGCCTGATCGACCGCGTGTCCATTGCGCAAGATCTGCAGCCCCTGCACGTTCGACTCGCCGGACACATTGATGCTGAGATACGAAAGCCTGGATTCGAGCCTGGCGGCGCGATCTCTCGCGACGGCGCCGAAGTTTGCCGCTTCAGGCGTCCCGCGCGCCAGCCGCTCCGCGTCGAGAAAGTGCCCCCAGGCGCTCGCATACTGCCCATTCTTTTCTCGGCAGTCGGCGAGATTGAGCAACGTCGAGACGGCGGGGTCCTTCCGATAGCTGCCTTCGAATGCGCTGCAGGCCTGAGCAATCCTGCCCTCGCTCATCAGGCGCCTCCCCTCGCGGAACAGTTGCTCCGCGACCGGCGTGTTCTGCGCCGCCGCGGTCGCGACCCACGCCGCAACACCCATCGTGCCCACGAGCCGCCAGCGGAGCCTCATGCGACGTTGGTAACACACTCTCAGCAGTCGCTTGCACTCGTGCACTGCCGGGTGGTGTCAAGTGTGCCGTTCTGGCCGCCCTGGCCGTCGTTTCCGTCGCGCAGCGGCGCCGTCGGCGCGTGGGCCCCGCCGGGGCCGCCGGAGCCGAACATCCCGCCGCTGATGCTGCAG
>DATLLC010000064.1:0-19499 GCA_035538015.1 Vicinamibacterales bacterium | reverse complement strand
CGCGGCCGGCTGCCGGAAGAGGCCGACCCGCCGACGATCTTCAAGTTCGATTCGAGCGCGATGCCGATCATGGGCATCGGCGTCGAAGGCGACTACGACGCGGTCACGCTGCGGGAGCTGGCGCAGAACGATTTGTCACCGCGCCTCGAGCGCGTCGCCGGCGTGGCAGCGGTCACGATCGACGGCGGCCTGCGCCGCCAGATCCGGGTCGACCTGTCGAGAGAGAAGATCACCGCCCTCAACCTCGCGCCCGATCGCGTTGTGCAGATCCTGCGCACCGAGAACCAGAACATTCCGCTCGGCGAAGTGAACGACGCCAACCGCACGCTGCTGCTCCGCAGCCCCGGCCAGTTCACGAACCTCGACGAAATCCGCAACCTGGTGGTGCTGACGCGTGAGGGCGTCCCGGTCTACATGAAGGACATCGCCCAGGTCCGCGATTCGACCGAGGATCGCCGTCAGATCACGCGCATCAATGGGCGCCCGGGCATCCGCATGCGCGTGACCAAGCAGTCGGGCACCAACACCGTGCAGATTGCCGCCGGCGTCCGCACCGAGATCGACCGTATCAACCGCGACGTCTCCGGCATGCGACTGCAGGTCCTCGACGATCAGTCGGTGTTCATCGACCGCGCCATTCACAGCGTGCAGGAGCACGCGATGATCGGAAGCCTGCTCGTCATCGCCATCATCTTCCTGTTCCTGCGCGACGTGAAGTCGACCCTCATCATCTGCACGTCCATCCCGATTTCGGTGATCGGCACCTTCGCCCTGCTCTACTTCGGCGGCTACACGCTCAACACCCTCACCTTCGGCGGCCTGGCCCTCGGCATCGGCATGATCGTGGATGCGGCGATCGTGGTGCTGGAGAATACCTACCGGCACCTCGAGATGGGCAAGGACCGGATGACGGCGGCCATCGACGGCTCCGAGGAGGTCTGGTCGGCCATTCTGGCCTCGACACTCACGCACATCGCGGTGTTCGTGCCGATGCTCTTCCTCACCGGTATCTCGAGCATCATGTTCGGGCAGCTCGCAGCCGTCGTCTCGTTCTCGCTGGCGATGTCGCTGCTGGTGGCCGTCACCATCGTCCCGGTCCTCTGCTCGCGTCTGCTCGATCCGCCGTCGCACGGGAAGAACGCCAAGGGCCTCTTCGCCGCCCTCAGCCGAGGTGTCGACCGGATGCTCGACGGGTTGGACGCGTTCTACGCCCGTGCGCTGAACACGGCGCTGCATCATCGGCCGACGGTGTTCCTCGTGGGATTCGGACTGTTTGCCGTGGCCATCTATCTGCTGCCCCTGATCGGCTTCGAGTTCCAGCCCGCCACGGACGAAGGTGAAGTGACCGTGGACGCCGAGCTGGCAGTGGGAACGCGCATCGAGAACACCGAGGCGGTGCTGATTCAGCTCGAGGACCGCATCCGCGACGTCGTGCCCGAGGCGACGATGCTGATCACCCAGGCGGGCGGTGGAGGCGGCTTCGGGAACGCCGCCACACACCGCGGCAGCGTGCAGGTCCGGCTGGTGTCGCGCACCGAGCGCTTGCGCAGCAACGAGCAGATTGCCATGGAGCTGCGGCGGCAGCTCGCCGGCTTACCGGGCGTCGTGGTACGAGCCCGTGCGTCCGGCGGCCAGAACATGATGCGGGGGATGGGCGGTGGTGGCGGACCTGGCGGCGGCAACGCGGGTCGGCTGGCTGTGGAGATCATGGGCCACGACCTCGACACGTCGCGCCGCATCGCTCAGGACGTGAAGACCCTCCTCGATTCCACGCCGGGTGTCGCCGACTCGCGCCTGCAGCGCGAGGAGGGCCGCCCCGAGCTTGCCGTTCGCGTGGACCGCGACAAGGCGGCGCTGCTCGGCCTGACGGTCACCGGCGTGGCCAATACCATCCGGACCAACGTGGCCGGCGAGCAGGCCGCGATGTACCGTGAGGCTGGCAACGAGTACCCAATCGTCGTCCGCCTCCGGGAAGAGGACCGCGAGGAGGTCTCCTCGGTCGGCGACGTGCTGCTCAGCACGCCCGGCGGTCAGGTTCTGCCGGCCAAGAACGTGATGGTCATCGATCGTGACACCGGGCCGGTGTCGATCGAGCGCAAGAACCAGGAACGCATCCAGCGGGTGAGCGCCGAGACCGAAGTGACGCTGAGCCAGGCCGTCGGCAACGTGCAAGCCAGGCTCGGCGAGGTGAACGTGGACAAGGACTTCGCCGTCGGCTTCGGCAGCGAGGTCGAGGAGCAGGCCAAGTCGTTCCGCGAGCTGCAGCTCGTGCTCATCCTGGCCATCGTTCTGGTCTATACGGTGATGGCGTCGCAGTACGAGTCGCTACGCGATCCGTTCATCATCATCTTCTCCATCCCGCTGGCGGCCATCGGGGTGGTCGCCATGCTCTTGGCGACGCAGACCGCGTTCAGCATGCAGGCCTACATCGGCGTGATCATGCTGGCCGGGATCGTCGTCAGCAACGCGATTCTGCTGGTGGACTACACCAACACGCTGCGCGAGCGCGACAAGATCCCGCTTCGCGACGCCATCGAAACCGCCGGCCGCCATCGCCTCCGGCCGATTCTCATGACGTCGGGCTGCACCGCACTGGGCCTGGTGCCGATGGCGCTCGGCATCGGCGAGGGCGCCGAGTTGCAGGCGCCCCTGGCCCGCGTGGTCATCGGCGGCCTCATGACCTCGACCCTGATCACCCTGGTGTTCGTGCCGGCGATGTATACGCTGTTCGAAGAGGGATGGCGCGGACTGTTCAAGAAGGGCGCGCCCGCAACGAGCCCAGCAGCGCACTGATAGTCGATCCGGTCACTGGATCCCGCCAGTCACCAGCGATCTCCGCGAGCGGCTCGAGCACGAAGAGCCGTTCGCGGAATCGTGGGTGCGGCACCTCCAGCCCCTCCTCCCGCACGATTCGGCCGCCGTACAGAATCAGGTCCAGATCCAGCGTCCGGGGGGCATGGTGGTACGGCCGCTCGCGTCCTCGGAGCCGCTCGATCGCCAGCAGCTCCGCCAGCAGCGTCCCCGGCGCGAGCACCGTCGTCCCGACTACGGCCGCATTCAGAAACCGTGACTGGGCGTCCGGGACCCCCACAGGCTCGGTGTCGACCAGGCGGGACAGGCGCAGATCCGGGAGAATCCTCGCGAGCTCTGCCACCGCGAAGGCGAGATGGGCGGCGCGGTCGCCGACGTTCGACCCGAGCGCGATGGCAACCGGCGTGGGAGGCACGCCCGCCGATGCTATTCCATCCAGCGGGTATTGGCGACGACGCCGACGCGCGGGTTGATGGCGAGGTGCGATCCGATGAGGTCCTCGCGGCCGGCCGCGGCCTGGTCGAAGATGCGCTTGTGCTCGAGCATCTCGCCCAGGATGACCTTCAGCATGCCCTTGTGCCGCGCATGCGTGACCGTCTCGACCTGCGGCTTCCAGCTGTCCACGAACTGCTCGTTCGCCCGGGCATCATCCGCGGCGAGCGCCTTCCAGGCGTCCGTGCCGCTCCCGATCTGGACAACGGGCCGCGGCGGGTCGGCCGGGATGGCCACACCCAGGTCCAGCAGGGCATGCTGGAGCCAGGAGATGTGGGTCTCCTCGCGGTTGATCACGTACTGGTATGCGTTGTTCGCGTCGTACTGGCCGACGTGGCGCGCCACCTCTTCGTGGCGCATCAGCAGGCCCAGCCTCGCGAGGTAGAAGTCGCGAATCCGGTGCGCCAGGTCGGTCGTCACGCCTTCTGCTTTTCCTTGCAGGTGATGCAGACGCGCGTCCACGGGATGGCGTTCAGCCGCGCTTCGGCGATCGGCTCGCCGCAATCGCGACAAATCCCGAACGTCCCCTTTTCGATTCTGAGCAGCGCTTCGTCAATGGCTTGCAGGATCTTCGCGTCGGTCTGCTTCAGCCGCAAGTGGATGTGCACTTCGTTGTTGCCGGCAGCCTGGTCGGCCATATCGCCCTGCCGCCCGGTGTTGTGCTCCATCTGCTGCTGGAGCGGGCGAAGACCCGCGGCCTGGGTCAGCTCCGCGCGTTTGCGCTGCAGAGCGTCCTTGTAGACCGAAACGTTCATGAACTCGCTACTCCCTGCGTTGCCCCCGCGCGGGGCACCAACACTTAAGTCTACCACGCACGGTCTGCCGGTTCGGGGTGGCCCGGCGCCTACTCGGCGCGCAGGGTGGCCAGGGGCTTGCGCTGCAGGACGTCCCAGCTGGCAGCGATTCCGACCGTGGCCACGAGCACCGCCGTCACCAGCACACCGCCGAGGGTGAGCATCGGCAACAGACGGAACGGAATGTCCAGCGCGAAGCGGCTGATCCCCCAGGTGAGGCCGACGGCGCCCGCCGCCCCAATCGCACCGGCCAATCCACCGAGCAGCCCGTACTCCAGGAGCAGCACGGTGGTGATCACGCGGCGGGTGGCACCCAGTGTCTTGAAGATGGCGGCCTCGTAGATGCGCCGGAACTTCGTCATCGCCACCGCGCCGATGAGGATCAAAAGCCCACTCAGCCCGACCAGGGAGCCGACCACAGTGACGGCCAGCGTGACGTGGTCCACCACCGACTTCACGGCCTGCAGGATCTCGCGGCCGTCGATGACCGAGACGTTGGGCGCGACGCCGACGAGCGCCGCCTGCAGCTGGCCTCGAGCCGCCGCATCGGCAGGGCCGCGGAAGAACGCGATCGATCCGTGCGGGGCCCGATCCAACACGCCAGGGCGGAAGACGAACATGAAGCCACCGGCCCGGCTGTCGGTCCATTCGACGTGCCGCACGTTGCTGACGCGGGCATCAATGGTCCGGCCGAGCACGTCGAACCGCATCGTGTCGCCAACGTTGATCCGGAAGCGATCGCGGATGCTCTCCTCGATGGACACCTCGGCCGCGCCGGCGGGATCCATCGTGCCACCCGACTCGCCCCAGAACGACCCCTCGACGACGCGCTCGTTGGTCTCGAGCGACGCGCGATACGTGACGGTGTATTCACGGGCGAGCGATCCGCGGCCGCGCACGTCCTCGTAATTCTCGAGCTGAACCTCCTGGCCCTGGACGCCCACGACGCGCGCCCGGAGCACAGGCAGCAGGCGCGGCGGCGGCGTACCCGCGTCCTGGCCAGCCACGATCGCCGCCTTTACGACATCGACCTGATCGGACTGGATGTCGAGCAGGAACATGTCGGGCGCGTCGGGTGCGAGATCCACCGCGAACTCCGACACCAGGTTTTCCTGCAGGGAACGCACGCCGAGGATGAAGAAGCTGCCGAGGCCCACGGCCAGCAGGACGATTCTCACCTGTGATCCCGGTCGGCTCAACTGAAGCACCGCGTGCCTGAGCGCGAACCATCGGGCCCTCGCGAGCGGACGGATGAGGCGAATCAGGAGCGAGCCTGCCAGGTGCAGCACCAGAGTGGTGGCCGCCAGGCCGACGACGACCACCAGCCCTACGCGCCAGGATCCCGCCTGCCAGACCGTGAGCGCGGCCAGCGCGCCGGCCACGAGCCCCACGCTCGCGCGCTGCACCCAGTCGAGCCCGGCGGTCGCCGTCTCGTCGCGGAGCAGGCGCGACGGCTTGACGTTCCGCACCTCGAGGAGCGGCACCAGGGCGAACAGCAGCGAGATGACCAGGCCGATCGCCAGGCCCTGGAACGCCGCGCCGGCGGTTACTGCATAGCTGACGTTGAGCCCGCTGGTCGCCGAGGCCGGAAGCAGCCTGGGCACGGCGGCCACCGCCCCACCCGCCAGCACGAGGCCGAGGAGGCTGCCCGCCAGGCCGAGGATCAACACCTGGGCGATATAGACGGCCAGCAGCTGCGACGACCGCGCACCGACGCACTTGAGCACGGCGATGCTCTTGATCTTCTGCTGCACGAAGACGCGGGTCACGCTGGAGACGCCGATCCCGCCAAGGATCACGATCACCAGACCGACGAGGCTCAGGTAGTCCTCCGCGCGCGCGAAGTCCTCGCCGATGTCGTCCTCGGTGGCTTTGTAGGACCGGACTCGGGCGAATTCGCCGGAGAAGTCGGCGCGGAGCACGGTCACCAGGCCATCGAGCGCCGCAGCCGGCACCTTGGCCAGGCGCTGGTAGCTGACGCGGCTCCCGAACGCGAGCAGCCCCGTCTGCCGCAGGTCCGCCAGCGAGACGAACACACGCGGGCCGAGGCTGAAGGCACCCAGACGGCGGCCCGGCTCGCTTTCGATGAGCCCGCGGATCTCGAACCGCTTGGTACCGATCAGGATGGCGTCGCCGACCTGGACGCCGATCTGCGCCTGCAGCTCGGGACGAATCAGCGCACCGCCGTTGGCCAGCAGATCCGGCGAGAACGTCTGCCCTCCCGCCAGCACCATCCGTCCGTAGTAGGGGAACCCCGCCTCCACGGCCCTGAGCTCCACCATCCGGGCGCGCCCCCCCTTATGATCGGCGGCCCGCACCATGGTCGCCATCTCGATCGACTGGAGGCTCGTCGCTCCAGCCTCGGACAGGCGGCGATCGATGGTGGCCGCCAGCTCCGGCTTGAGGGCCTGGTTGCTGGTGATGATGGCGTCGGCCGTGATCAGCGCCCGCGCTTCTCCGGCGAAGGTCTGACGGACGCTCTGAATCACGGACCGCAGTGCGACAATGGCGCCAACGCCCACCGCGATGCACAGGAAGAAGAACAGCAGCCGCCGCCAGGACGCGCGCATCTCGCGCACGATCATCCGTGCAACGAAGGTCATCGGCCGGCGCCCGCCGTTACGGCGTCTTCGCTGACTGCGCGGCCGTCGCGGAGCACGAGACGGGCATCGGCCACCGCCGCCACGCTCGCGTCGTGGGTCACGATCACCAGCGTCACGCGCCGCGTCCGCTTCACGTGCAGGAGGAGCTCGAGTATGTGGCGCCCGTTGGAACTATCGAGGTTCCCGGTCGGCTCGTCGGCCAGCACCAGCGGCGGATCGTTAGCCAGGGCGCGCGCAATCGCGACGCGCTGCTGCTCGCCACCCGAGAGCTGCGAAGGATAGTGGTGGCCGCGGTCGTGCAGCCCGACCTCGTCGAGCAGCGCTTGGGCGCGGGTGGCGGCGTCGGAGCGGCCCGCAATCTCCATCGGGACCTGGATGTTCTCGAGCGCGGTCAACGAGGGTACGAGGTGAAAGAACTGAAAGACGAAACCAATCTTCTCGCCGCGTAGACGGGCCAGCGCATCTTCGTCGAGCGTGGTGATGTCCACGCCGTCGATCCGGATTTCCCCTGACGTCGGCGCGTCGAGCCCGGCGATGAGCCCGAGGAGCGTGGACTTGCCGCTGCCCGACGGGCCGATGATCGCGAGGCATTGGCCGTCGGGCACCTCGAGGGTCAGCGGGTGCAGGATGGTCAGCTGGGCGCTCCCGCTCTGGACGGTCTTGCTGACCTCGCGCAGGGCGATCATGAGGGTCGGGTCGCGGCCTGGAGCGCCGGCTCCAGCACCTTCCACACGGTATCGGCCACGCGGCGGGCCCCCTCGGCGTTGGGGTGAATGCCGTCGGCCTGATTGAGCGCGGGGTCCCCGGCTACGCCGTCCAGCAGGAACGGAATCAGCGGCACCTTGTAAGTGCTCGCGAGATCTGGATAGACCTGACGGAACTGGGCCGTATAGTCCGGGCCGTTGTTGGGCGGGGCCTCCATGCCGGCAAGGATGACGCTCAGACCGGTCCGCTGGGCGCGCTCGATGATCGCGGCCAGGTTCTTCTTCAACTCGTCGGGGTCAAGACCACGCAGGCCGTCGTTGCCTCCCAGCGCCACGACGAGCACACGCGGCTCGCCTTGCAGCGCCCATTCGAGCCGGCGCAAGCCACCCGCTGAGGTGTCGCCCGACACCCCGGCATTGACCACCGTGTAGTCGAGACCGGCGGTATCGATGCGCTGCTGGATGAGGGCCGGGAAGCTGAGCTCGCTGGAGAGCCCGAGGCCGGCAGCCAGGCTGTCGCCGAGAAAGACGACCTCCGGTCGCGACGCCCGCCGGGCCGTGCCGGAGGGCGCGGAGCCGGTAGCAACAGGGGCCGGCGCCGCCGATACGGGCGCATCGCCAGCATCCGGCGCCGAGCACGCCGGGAACCAGGCGCCACCCAGCGCAAGACCCAGAATCAGAAGCGATCTCCGCACGTCTCCCGTCACCGTGATTATACGAAGGACGCTCCGCACCGGGTTCAGCACTCAGTCCGCGGCGATGACCAGGGCGGTGGCATTGTCGCTGGTGCGCCGCGCCAGCGCCTCCTCCACCAGCGCTGCCGCCAACTGATCTGGCGTGCCACCGGCCCGGAGGATGGAGGCAATGGCCTCGGCATCGAGCCGGCCGTGGATGCCATCGCTGCAGAGGATGAGCCGATCACCGGGTCGCAGCTGTTCCTCTCGCGCATCCGGTCGCAAGTCATCGCGGGTCCCGACGACGCTCGTCAGGACGTGTTTCAGCGGATGGTTGGAGTTGGCCCGATCATCGTCGGCCACCCCGATAATAGCCGAGAGCCAGGTGTCGTCGCTGGTCAACTGTTCCAGCTGATTGTCGCGGAACCGGTAGATACGGCTGTCGCCGACGCCCACCAGAGCGGCCTGATCGCCGGTGACGAGGACGGCCACAACGGTCGTGCCCATGCCTTCCATGGACGTGTCGCCACAACCCTGGTCGTACACCCTGCGGTTGGCGAGCCGGACAGCCGTCAGCAGGCGGTTCGCATCGACGGAGTGGTTGGTCTCGTATGGGAACGGCCAGGTCAGATCCGCCCCCGAGGCCGACTCGGCCGCGAACTCGCGGATGGCCTGGACCGCTAGACGCGAAGCCACCTCCCCAGCGTTGTGACCACCCATACCGTCGGCCACGACGAACAGACCGAGCCGTAGGTCCCACTCGAGGCAGTCCTGATTCAGGTTTCGAGGCCCTGTGTCGGTCCGGCCTCCGGCGCTCAAGGTCATTCGGGCAAACCTAACTCTACAAAGTGGATACTTGGTATACTTCAGCCGGTGCTGAGCGTCCCGCTTCAACCCGTCATGGCCCGTGCCGCCGCGGCGATCGAGCGCGGCCAGGCCGCTAACGCGGTTGACCAGCTGGCGCCGATGCTCAGGAGCACCGCCTCGCTCACCCGCACCGACGAACTGGCGGTCCGCGCCGTCCTGGCTGAGGCGTACCTCCTCCAAGGTGATCTGACGCAGGCCGCCACCGCGGTCGGCCGGTCCCCGGATGCGTTCCGCGAACCGATTCCCCCGGTCATTCTCTCAAATCTGTGGCGCGCGCACGGACGTGTCGCCTTCGCCCGCGGCGAGCAGTCACGAGCCATCGCGTTGCATAGCCGAGCCTTGAAGCAGGCCGAGATGGCCCACGATTCCCGGGCCATCGGCCTCGCTCACTTCTGCCTTGGCCAGTGCTACCGCAAGGTCGGCGACCTCTCCATCGTCCGGGAGCATATCGCGGAAGCCGCCGCGGCCTTGCACGCCGCCGGCGATCGGCGCTACCTCGCCCAGGTCCATTCGCTGTCGGCCACGATGCTCGCGCAAGCGGGCCGCTACGACGAAGCGGCCGCGGCACTGCGGCAGGCCGAGAGCCTGGCCACCGCCATTCAGGCCGACGACGTCCTCGCGATGGTGTACGGGAATCAGGCCAACGTCGCGCTGATTCGCCATCGCTACGAGCAAGCCCTGGCCCTTGCCGAGCGGGCGGTGGCCGTGCACGAAGGCATCGGGCAGGGCCCCGGCCTGTCGCGATCGCTCGCGACCCTTGGCCAGATCTGTGTAAGGCTCGGGCACCTCGAACGCGCGGACGCCGTGCTCCACCGAGCCCTCGACGTGCGCTGCGCGGTGCAGTTTCACGAGACAACCGGCGCCGTCTACGACACGCTCGCGCAGATGTCTCTCATGCGCGGCGATTACGAGAACGCGTCCGAATATCTGCGACGCGCCGCCGAGGCGTTCGGCGCGTACGGGCGCAACACGAGCCGCTGGTACGAGTGGTCGTTGCGCGTGATCTCGGCCCGCCTGGCGACGCGCCGAGGCCGCCCCGAAGAGGCGCTCGCCATCGCCGACGAGATCGCGCGGTCGCCGGCCGCGCCGCCGGCCGAAACGATCGAAGCCGAGTTGATTGCAGCCGAGGCGTTGCTGTCCGCCGAGCGCACCGAGGAGGCCGAGCATCGCTTGATGCAGATCGAGAGCCGGCTCGACCCCCGGACGACGCCGGGAGCGTGGGGCGAGTTCCTCCGGCTTCGCGGCAACCTGCGGGCTCGACAGTCCCGCTCCACCGAGGCGTACCATGACATCGCGCAGAGCTCGAGCGTGTTCGAGCTCGTCGGAGAGCGTTATCAGTCGGCGGTAAGCCAGCTGGCGCTCGCACGGCTGGCCGCGAACGCGGGGGCGAAGTCCACCTCGGATCGGCACTACTCCTACGCCGCCCAGGTCTTCCAGGCGCTCGGGGCCACGCGCGATCTCGAGGAAGTTCACGCGGCGATGCACGGCCCGCCGCCGACCGGCACGGGCGAGTATGTCGGCTCCCCGGCCGACGCCGACGACGCGCTGGTGAGGCGGCTGGTTGATGCGGCCGTCCTGCCCGATCTGCTCGCCAAAGAACTGGCGACGGCCATGCTCGAAGCCGTCGGCGCGGACATGACGGTGGTCTTCGTCCAGCTCCCCGGTGGGGACGTGCGGATCGTGTCTCACGCTGGAACCGACATGGAGGGGGCCCGCAGCATCGCCCGGATGGCGGTCACCGGTGCCGCGTATGGGCCCGGGGTGCTGCTGCTCGAGCCGGTGGGGCGCGATCCGGAGGGACCCCGGTCGGTCGCCATCGCCTCGTCACGGCCGGCCGGGCACCCGGTAATGCGGCGTGTCCGCATGATGTCGGCCGTCGCGCGCCAGGGATTCGACCTGTGCGGCGTGCGCGAGAACGGATCGGCAGCAATCGCCCCGGTCAGCGAGCGCCCGCTCGAGCCGCTGCTTCCTGGCTTTGTGTGCGCGAGCGCCGCGATGTACCGAGTCGTTGACCAGATCCAACGGCTTCAAGGCAACGACCTTACCGTGCTCATCACCGGCGAGAGCGGCACCGGCAAGGAGCTGATCGCACGGGCGATCCACGTGGGGTCACCGCGGAGCGCCGCCACCTTCCTGCCCTACAACTGCACGACCACGACCCGAGAACTGGCGGACAGCCAGTTGTTCGGACACCGCCGGGGCTCGTTCACCGGGGCCCTGTCCGATCAGCCGGGCCTGGTCCGCTCGGCGTCCGGTGGCACGCTGTTCCTCGACGAGGTCGGCGACCTCCCACTGGACGTCCAGCCAAAGCTGCTCCGATTCCTCGAGCAGGGCGAGATCATGCCGGTCGGCGAAACGAGGCCGCAGCGCGTGGACGTCCGGGTGCTGGCCGCCACCAACGCCGACCTGGAGCAGCGCGTCGCCGAGGGGAAGTTCCGCGAGGACCTGTACTATCGCCTCAGCGTCATCCGGATTCATGTGCCGCCTTTGCGGCAACGGCGCGAGGAGATTCCGCACATCAGCACCTACTTCCTGCGGGAGGCATCCGAGCGGCTCGGCAAGCCCGACGTGCAGTTCGGCACCGACGTCATGGAGTTGTTCGCGCAGTACTGGTGGCCCGGGAACGTGCGTCAGCTGCGCAACGAGATTCAGCGGTCCGTGGCCATGGCCGCGCCCGCCGGACTGATCGGCCCCCAGCACCTCTCGGCCGACCTGACCGCTGCGCCTGCGGTCCGCGTGGAGACGCCCGGCGCGACGCGCATCACGCTGCGCGGGGGCCAGACGCTCGCCACGGTGGTCGATGACATCGAGCGGGAGTTGATCCGCGAGTCCATGACGCGCCATCGCGGGAACATCTCGGAAAGCGCGCGCGCCCTCGGTCTCACGCGCCGCGGGCTCTACCTGAAACTGAGACGGCTGGGCTTGGAGGGTCCTGCTGAAAATGGTTAGCAAGTATTCAATTCTGACATTGACAGGATATTAAGTATCCACAGCCTCAATGTTTCGCAATGTCCACAAAGTCCTACAAATTCCTTCTGGGACGCCAACTGGGCTATTCCGGCTCACCCTTCTCATCTGTACGCAAACTCGGCCTGAAACTTGGACATGGTTCGGGTGTGCCCGTTCTCGTTTGACCGTGTGAACCACCTACACCAGGGAGTATGCCCGTGATCAACGCCACCCTCGGCAGCGCCCGCTCGACCGCCTCGGCCGCCATGACTTTGCCCGCTCGTCTGACGTGGAAGGATGCCAATGGCGCCGTGCGCTTCACCTCCGTGCGCACGCGGGAAGTGAGCGAGACGGGCGCGGTGGTGGAGTGCGACGCGGCCGTGGCGCTCCCGCTCTATCGGCTGGTGCATCTGCAGGTGGAGAAGGCGGCGCGTGAGTGGGTGGAATTGCCGCAGCCGCTGCGCGATGGTCGCGTCCTCTCGGCGGTCTGGCAGGTGGCGCCATGCCGGCCCGCCACCGGAACTCCCGGTGGATACGCCCTGCGCTTCATGACCGCACCGACGCTGGCCTGCGAGACCGCCGCGAGGCGCGCCTCCTAGGCGGAGCGGTCTGCAGCCTGCTTGCGCCAATAGCGCGCCAGGCCCGCCCATATCTGCTCGAAGGGCGCCGCCAGTTCGAGCACCACGGCCTCACGCTCCGAGAGCCTCCCCCGGGCCTCGGCGCGCATGAGGGTTACGAAGCCAGTCACCCGCTCCTCATCCGACTCCCCCTGGATGAGCGACCGGCGCACGACCTCCCCCGTTCTCGACAGCACCTCACGGTATCGTGCGATGTGCGCGCGCGCCGACGCCACCGTCCCGAAGTGCGTCACCAGCAGCGAAGTCGGATTCCAGGCATCGATCGCGGCGAGGCTCTGGTCCCAGCGCTCCAGATCGACGTCCGGCGGCGGCGTGGGGGCGATGGTGTAATCCGCGACCACGCGGACGCCGCAGGTATCGCCGACGTAGGCCGTGCCGTCGCTCTCATCGAGGTAGGACACGTGGTGGACGGCGTGTCCGGGCGTGTAGGCGACCCGAACGGGGTGCCCGCCCACATCCAGGCGCTCGCCACCCACGAGCGCCTCCACCTGCGAAGCGGGGACCGGCTCGAACGCTCCCCACAGCGTGTCCATCCGATCGCCGTACAACCGCGTCGCACTGGCCAGCAGTCTCGCCGGATCGGTCATGTGGGGCGCGCCGCGCTCGTGCACGCTCACGCGGATGTGAGGGACGCGCGCCAGGATACTGCCGGTCGCACCCGCGTGATCGAGGTGGATGTGCGTGAGCAGGATCAGGTGCACATCGCGCAAGGTGCCTCCGAGGCGGGCGAGGCCCTCCTCGAGGGTGCCCAGGCAGGACGTCGGACCGGGATCGATCAGCGTGAGCCCTTGCGGACCCCGGAGTACCGCGGTCGCGATCACCCCGGCGCGGCCCTGGAATTGGAGATCGATGATGTCCACGGCGTCAGTCGTGAAAGCTCAGTGCCTTCACCCGCGAGACGTAGAGGCCATCGGCATCGGGCAGGAACACCTGACATGCGGCGAGCTCGCCGCCATAGATGTGCAACGTCAGGGACGGCCGATCGCCCAACGCGTTGGCGATGACGTGATGGTCGATCGGCGGAATCAGCCGGCCGGCTTCCCCCGTGCCGGCGATCAGCGTGTCTCCTGCCTCGACGCGGTAGCGATCGTCCGGCTGCGCCTGCACCTCGTAGCGCGTCACCGCGATCAGCCCTTCCACGACGCCCTCTACACACCACAGCCCGCCGTGGTCGTGCACCGGTGTTCCCTGCCCCGGCCCCCAGGTCATCACGATGGCGGTGTAGCGCCCGGCTGGATCGCGATGCAGCAGGCGTCGAGCGTAGGTGTCGGCCCGGGGCCGACGGAACGCCTCCGGGATCCGCACCGCGCCCGCCGCGAGCAGCTCTTCGAGCGCGTGCTTTACCTCGCGGGTGACCTCCTCGACCGAACCGGCGTCCACCGCTCGATCGAGCCGTGCCACGAGTTCGGGAGAGGCTGATGACATGACCTCCTAGCCTATCCCTTGAGGTTCGCCTCGAACAACCTGAGCACCGGCCGTGTTGGTCGACCCATCTCGCGGCCTCCGAAGCGGGGGTCTCCGGCCAGGCGATTGCGCCAGACCCACCGCCGGACTCGTACCTGCTCCCTTGCTCTACCGGCGGGAGCGGACGGTCCAAGCCCGCTACGTATAGCGCGCGTAGAGCCGCTGGTCGCAGATCACGCCGTCTTTGATGGCACTGCGTCGCAAATGCCCCTCCAAGCTGTAGCCCGCCTTCTCGAGCACACGAATCGAGGCCGTGTTCGCGGCGAACGGCACAGCAAAAATCCGGGTCAGGCCGAAGGTCTCGAATGCGTACTCGGTCACCGCTCGCACGGCCGCCGTGGCCAGGCCGCGGCCCCAGTGACTCTGGCCGAGCCAATATCCGATCTCCGCGGACACTCGCTCGATATCCTGCCCCAACTGCAGGCCGATACCACCCACCGCGGCATCGTCGATCGCGATCGCCCACACGGTCGCGACGGGTTGCTGGCCCACCCACTGCAGGAATCCGAGAGCGTGCCCGGGCTCGTAAGGATGGGGGAACCGATCGCGGAGTTGACGCGCGACCTCCCAGTTGTTGGCGTGGTGAAGGATCGACGGCAGGTCGTCGGCCCGCCAGGAGCGCACCGCGGCCCCGGCGATGGACAAGTCGAGCCTCACATAACCATCACGTCCGGCGTGCACCAGCTCGTCCCTTCGTTCGTGTACACCGCCTGCACCAACGCCGGCATTCTACCTTCTCGGGTACGGCAAGCAGGTAAGATCGAAGGTCATGCGACTTGCCTCTCGTCTGATGGTCCTGTCACTCGCCGGTCTAGTGGCCTCCTGCACGCCGCCTGCAGGTCCCTCTGCCTCCGCACCGGTCGCGCTGGCGTCGGGAATCGATCTCGGCGCGGCCGACGGGATGGTCCGCATCCAGGACGACTTGTTCCGGCACGTGAACGGCACGTGGCTCGCCAAGACGGACATCCCGGCGGACCGCTCGTCGTGGGGCTCGTTCGATCGACTCGTGGAGAAGTCGCAGGAGGATCTGCGCGCCATCGCCGAGGATGCGGTGAAGGCCGGGAACAAGAGCCCCGGGAGCGATGCCCAGAAGATTGGCGACTTCTACGACAGCTTCATGAACGAAGCGAAGGTCGAGGAACTGGGCCTCGCGCCCATCGCGGCGGAGCTGGCCGCGATCGATGCGATCAAGACCAAGGAGGACCTGGCGCGACATTTCGCGCGGTTCTTCAAGCTGAACCTGATCAACCCGGTGATCGGGTACGTCGACGGCGACGCCGGGCAGCCTGATCACGACATCTTGTATATCTACCAGGGCGGGCTCGGCATGCCGGATCGCGACTACTACCTGCAGAACGAGCCGAAGCTGCGCGAGTATCGCGAGAAGTACGTCACGTTCCTGGACAACATCCTGAAGCTGGGAGGCCAGCAGAACACCGGCGCCTCGGCCCGAGAGATCTTCACGCTCGAGACGCGGCTCGCGCGAGCCCACTGGACCAATGTGGAGAGCCGGGACGCCGTCAAGACCTACAATAAGGTGGCAACCGGTGAGCTTGCGAAGCAGTTCCCCGGCTTCGACTGGGCGGCCTGGACCGGGGAGCTCGGGCTCGGTGAGGCCACTGCGTTCGTCGTCAATCAACCGAGCTACCTGAAGGCCTTTGCCGCTGCCGTCAACGAGCTGCCCGTCGATCGGTGGAAACCGTACCTGAAGGCGTCACTCGTCAATGGCTTCGCGCCGTTCCTCAGCCAGTCGTTTGTGGATGCCGAGTTCGACTTCTACCGACGCACGCTGCGCGGCGTGAAGGAGAACCAACCCCGGTGGAAGCGAGCGGTCAACGCGCTGAACGCCAACCTCGGGGAGTCGCTCGGGCAGCTGTATGTGGACAAGCACTTCAAGCCCGAAGCCAAGGCGCGCATGGAGCAGCTCGTCGAGAATCTGCGCGAGGCCTATCGCACCAGCATCGACGGGCTCGAGTGGATGAGTCCCGAGACCAAGAAGCAAGCGCAGGAGAAGCTGGCGAAGTTCCGCCCGAAGGTCGGCTACCCGAGCAAGTGGCGCGACTACTCGAGACTCGAGATCAAGCGGGACGATCTGGTCGGGAACTTACTCCGCGCCTACGTCTTCGAGAACGAATACCAGCTGAGCAAGGTTGGCAAGCCCATCGATCCCGAGCAGTGGGGCATGACCCCGCAGACGGTGAACGCGTACTACAACCCGGTGCGTAACGAGATCGTCTTTCCTGCCGCCATCCTCCAGCCGCCGTTCTTCAACATGGAGGCCGACGACGCCGCCAACTACGGAGGCATCGGCGGCGTGATCGGGCACGAGATGGGGCACGGCTTCGATGATCAGGGCCGCAACTTCGACGCCGAGGGCGTCCTGCGCGACTGGTGGACGAAACAGGATGCTGAGGAATACCAGAAGCGCGCGAAGGTCATCGTCGAGCAGTACAACCAGCTAGAGCCAATGCCCGGGCTGAAGGTGAACGGGGCGCTCACGTTGGGCGAGAACATCGCCGACCTGACGGGCCTGGTGATTGCCCACCGTGCCTACCGGATCTCACTCAAGGGACAGCCCGCACCGACGCTCGACGGCCTTAGCGGCGACCAGCGCTTCTACATGGGATGGGCCCAGGCCTGGGCCGGCAAGATGCGCGACGATGCCCGCCGCCAGCAGGTGATGACCGATCCTCACGCGCCCGAGATGTTCCGGGCCAATGCGCCGGTGCGGAGCATTCCCGAGTTCTATGCGACGTTCGACGTCAAGGAGGGCGACAAGATGTATCTGGCGCCCGACCAGCGGGCGAAGATCTGGTAAGGGCAAAGAGAAAGGACCTCTTCTCGTTCCCTTCTCACTTCCGAAACGTATCGCAGTCCTCGATGCGGCCGTTGCTGAGCCCCTGGCGCAGCCACTGCGCGCGTTGCTCTGAGCTACCGTGCGTGAAGCTCTCCGGCACGACGCGTCCCTGACTCTGTCTCTGGAGGCGGTCGTCGCCAATCGCAGCGGCGGCGCGTAGCCCTTCGTCTACGTCGCCGGGATCCAGCATGTCCTGGCGCGCGGCATAGTGACCCCAGACGCCGGCATAACAGTCCGCCTGCAGTTCCAACCGAACCGATAGCGCGTTGGCGTCGGCCCTCGAGGCCTGCTGCTGGAGGCGCGACACCTGAGCGTTCACGCCAAGCACGTTCTGGACGTGATGGCCCACTTCGTGGGCCACGACATACGCCTGCGCGAAGTCCCCGGGCGCGCCGAAGTTCTCATCCAGCTCGCGGAAGAACGAGAGGTCGAGATATACCTTGCGGTCACCCGGACAGTAGAACGGCCCGGTGGCCGACGAGGCCGATCCGCACGCCGACTGGACCATCTCGTTGAACAAGACGAGCACCGGCGGCTGATAGCGCTCCCCGGACTTCGCGAAGACCTCCGTCCACGTGTCTTCCATGTCGGCGAGAACGACGCTGATGAACCGCGACTGCGGATCGTCGCCGCCGGTTCCCGTGGGGACCTCGGACTCCTGCGGCGCAGTTGCAGGCCCGCCGCCAGTCATGTTCAGCAGCGAGAGCGGGTTGACGCCGGTGAGCCACGAAATGATCAGCACGATGATGATCGTACCAATGCCACCCCCACCGATGCCGACGGGGCCTCCCATCCGCATGCCCCGCCGGTCTTCGATGTTCGTGCTTTGCCGCTGGCCTTCGATTCGCATGCGGCTAGATTACACCGCATCGACAATGGTTCCCGGCCGTGGGACGCGCCAGTTCATGGCCGGTCGCACGAGCTGGAGGGTAAGATTCACGCATGCCCGAGTCTCTTCTCCGTGCGGGTGGCGTCGTGGCCACGGTGGCTTACGCCGCCCTGATCGGATGGTTGGCCGCATCGCAGCCGCAATCAGTGGCTGAGGTTACCGGAGGGTTGGCCGCCACCTTCGGCGCCTACGAAGTTGACGCGGTGAGCTTCGACGAGGGACTGCGCCTCTTCAGGCAGGACCAGTTCGAGGCTGCTCGCTCCGCCTGGTCGCGGGCCGACCCAGCTGGCCGCGATGCGCGTACCCAGTTCTACGTGGCGTACAGCTATTACCGCCAGGGCTGGGGCCGCATGAGCCACGACGACGCGCTTTACGCGGCGGGGCTCGATGCGCTGTCGCGAGCGGTGGGCGCAGCACCTGGCGGCCGGGTAAGGGTGTCGGATCCCGATCTGCAGCTTCAGACGGCCGACGAGCTCGAGGCCGAGCTGCGAGCGGGCATAACGCGCGACTGGTCGGACCTCAATCCACTGCGCGTGATCGGGAGCCGCAAGTGACGCCGGCGCGAGAGGCCTATGGCCTGCCTCTCACGCTGCTCACTGTCGTTCTGGTGGGCGGGATCCGGCTGACCGCTCCGATGGTCATCGCACCGCCGACTTTGTTCTCGCTGGTGCTCGCGAGCCTGCTCCTGGGCGCTTTTGCTCAGAGCGGCGTCGTCGATCCGTCGCGACTGGTCCACTCCGAGCGGTCGGCCTGGGCCAATATCAACGGTCTGCTCGTGCTGCTCACGCTCTTCCTCGCGAACGCCCAGGTGATCTCGCGCCTGACGCCCGACACCGGACTGCCCGCGCTCGCCGTCAGCGTGTTGTTCTTCGTGACGCTGCTCCAGCTCGCGGCTGCGGCGCTGGATCGAACGCACTGTCTGCGTGTGTGGGGCGTCACGCTGCTCGCGGCCTTCGTCGTGAAGTTCATCGTCCTGGGCGCGCTCGCAGGGCCCGCCGATCGTCCATTGGCCCGGGCACTCCAGGCCCTGGTCGACGGCCTGACGTTCGGCAGCCTGTCACAACCGGTCGAACGGCCGGCGGCCGGCTACCTCGCGTTCGCGATGCTCGCGACCTACCTCGTCGGCCTGGTGCTGCTGCCCGCGATCGAGCGGCGGCGAACCGTGGGCGCAAGACAGGAGCTGATCAAGAGTTAACCCCTCAGATCACTTGAGTGGTCGTTCCAACTGTTGGCTGATCAGCTGCAAACTGGTGCAAACGACCGGGAGTCTGGGCTGATGGCATGGTCCACGCAAGTGAATTGTGGTTAAGAGGCAGGCGTCACCGCAGCGTCGTCAACGGCCGCGAGGTTCTTCAGCTTGAAGATCCGCAGATGCGTCCAGTCCGGCCGCGTTCCATCCGGAGCCGGTGTGGCCAGCACGGTCGTGACTGGATGGCGCGCTGGCCGACTACACCGAGGCCCTGCGGCTCAACCGGGCGAAATCTTGACGCATCATCGACGTTCGATTTTGCTAGACTGCGGCGCATGGCTGATGTTGACGGCGAACTCCAGACAGCACTCACGGCGACGGCGGCCTTTATGGAGCTGCTCCTGAAGCAGCGGGCGGAGCTCATGGCGATGCTGGCCAGCGGAGAGCGCCTCACACCTGAACAGCTCGCCGAACTCCGCACTCGCCATGAGGCCGACGAACGCGAGCTCGAGCGTTCGTGCAGCGACTCGCGCAGCTACGGGCGATGAACCTGCCCCACTAGCTACGT
>DATLLC010000063.1:0-3207 GCA_035538015.1 Vicinamibacterales bacterium | reverse complement strand
ACGACCCGCTGGCGGACCGCGTTGTCGAGGTGCTCGAGCGGGCCGGCGTGCTGACCGTGACGCGCGCGAAGTTCAAGCTGTAGTCACGCGTGACCGACGACCGGCGCGAGCTCGAGCAGCAGCGCGATCCGCTCGTCCTCGACGTCCTCCCACGCCAGCGTCTCAAGCTCCTGGGTGTCGCGCTCCTCGTCTTCCATGGCCGCCCGTCGGCCGTGGCGGCGGGGAGTTGCGCACCCGCTCGCTCTTTCTCAACCTTGTTCTCTGTTCGGCGGAATGCCCAACAAGTCAGGCCGCGTCGAGGCAGTCGCCGTTGCAGCTCTGGCGGTGGCAGCGGGCACACGGCATCAGCGTGTCCGGCAGCACCGTCACGAACGCGGCCGGCCCCTCGGACACGTAGACGTCGAGGTCGGGCTGCGTCTCGGCCTCACTCGCGGCGATGACGTCCTCGAGCGCCTTCTCGAACGCGTCGGACCGCATCCAGGACTTGTGGGCGCCGACCATGATCGCGGCGTACTGGTCCGCCGGCGCGGTGTAGTAGCCCTGGGTCTTGAGCGCCCGCGCGAAGCCGTCCGGATCGCCGGCCTCCACCTTGGGCCAGGACGGCGCGTAGCGCTTGTTTCGAAGGAAGGCCATGTGCTCGGCCATCCCGGCGTCGAGCGACGCGTAGGCCCGGAAGCGGCGGCCCGGATCGCCCTCGCCGAGGACGACGCGCTTCCCGCCGATGATCTCCCAGGTGCCCGGCAAGTCGAACCACGGGATCCCCGCGTCGACCTGCGCCGGCGTCACCTTCACGTTCCCGATGTTCCAGTTCCAGCAGTGCTTGCCGCCGGTCTCGACCATCCACTGGGCGTACAGCACGCCGACCTGCTCCTTCGTCGGGAGCGCGCCCTTGTAGATGAACCGCCAGGCCACGATCGCAGCGTGGGCGTAGTCCTTCGTCGAGCAGACCGTGCGAATCGTGGGGACCTGAGCCATCAGTAAAACCCTCCCAACATCCAGACGAGACCGAGGAACCACGCCGCGAGGACGAGCAGGGCGAGGAGCCCAGCGATCGCGAACTCGATCGGGCGGGCGTCGAACATCACCGGCCCCCGAACTTCGCCAGCTCCGCGGCGTCGGCGATGGCGTTCTGCCTGCGGATCGCCTCCTCGGTGAGGAGCTGCTGTGCGACGTCCTTCGGGACGAGGTCGAGGATGAGGGCCACGAGCTTGCGCACGAGGTCGATCACGGCGAGCGGAGTCATCGCCCACCATCCCTTCCGACCTGCACCACACCCCACTCAGCATCGACCTGAGCGCGGCACGACTTCGACTCGGCTAGCGTCTTGGCCTGGTCGACACACTGAACGAGCGCGGCCCCGTACGCGCCCTCAGCGGCGGCCTGGGCGGCCGTAGGCTGAGTGACCGGCTTGCATCCGGACGTGCCGACCACCATCGCCAGGGCGAAGAGGAAGAGCACGAGCCCCGCTAGGCTGAGCAGCCAGCGGATCACGGAAGCACCTTGATGCCGCGCGCCGCGGCGTAGCCGGTCGCGAGCACAAAGAGGAGCTGCCCCACGAACTTCACCTTGGGGTTCTTGAAGAAGCCGGTGACCGAGTCCTTGATCTCCTTCACCATCGCCGCCGTTTCAGCGCGCTCCTGGGCGGCCGTGACCTGGTTCTCCTTGACGGCAGCCATGTCCGTCTTGAGCCCGGCGACGTCGGTGAACAGCGTCGCGATCTTGGCGTCCTGCGCCATGTCGTTCTCGCTCGTGAGCTGGACGCGATGGCTGTTCTTGGACGCTCGCTCATCGCTCTCGAGCTTTGCGCGCTCGAGGACGACCACGCGATCGCGGAGCAGGCCGACGTCATTGGCGACCATGCTGACGTCCGCTCGGAGGCCGCGGAAGCCGCTCTCCATCTTCTCGCTCATCGCGATGGCCCACGCCGGCGGGATCTCCAGGTCCCTGACCGTCGCCTTCGCGGGCGGCTGCGCGGGCATCGATTCCTTCGTATCGCTCATGGTCATTTCCTTCGTTGAACCGGGTCCCGCCCGGTTGTTCGCTCTGCGTAAGCGTTGCTCACCCCATCGCCGTATCGATGGCCGAGGCGACGTAGGTGGCGAGGATGTCGTTGCCGGCGGCTGTCGGGTGCACGCCGTCCTGGTAGTAGGTGGCGTTGTCCTCGTCGTTCGCCTCGCCGATGGTCGTGTCGGTGTGGACGTCCGCGAGCGCGTCGAACCAGACGCCCTCACCCGCGACGAGCGCGTTGTTGTAGATGGTGCGGTTCGCCTCGCTGACCTTCGACTTGCACGGCGTCATGCTCACGAGCACGACTCGGTGCCAGCCCGCGGCGTAGCGAGCCGCCACCCATGCCTGCATGTGCGTGACCGCATCGGCAGCCGAGGAGCCGTTCGCGATATCGTTGATCCCCTCGAGTCCGACGACGATGGTCCGCGCCGCAGTCGTGTCGCGGAAGGCGTCGATCCGGTTTGGATCGCGCGTGGTCATCTGCTGCGTCGTCTGCCCGCTGATGCCGTTGATCCGCTCGTAGACGTTCGTGCCGTTCGCCAGCAGCGCCTTGACGTTGTCGGGGAAGTTCGGGTTCGCCGCGCTCGGCGCCTCCGGGCAGATGAGCGAGTTCCCGGAGTAGATGATCTGGGTGTGCCCCGTCGGCCGCGTGATCGTGATGCCGTAGTTGGTCGCGAGCCAGTCAGTGACCCGGTTTACCTGCGCGTCCGTGAGCGCCGACTTCGTCATGAAGTGCCGCGCGATGTCGACGGTGGACGTGTACCCCACGCGCAAGCCGCGGTTGGCGTCGCCGGTAGCGTAGCTGCCCACCTTGCCGTCGGTGTTCTGCTTGATGCCCTGGACCCAGCACGTGAGCCGGCCTGACGAGGCCTGGAGCCGGTAGCAGATGATCACCGGCGCGCTTCCGGTGATGCCGACCCCCTTGCGAGAGCGCCGCCCAGGGAAGAGCCGCTGAAGCAGCGCCGACTCGCTGACGACGTGGTGGGTCATGCCGCCCGTCACCGTGCGGTCGAAGTAGAGCCCGACGCCCCGGTTGCCAGCGCTTCCCGCGTTGGTGTCGAACAGCTTCTCGTCGGCCAGCGCGCCGGGGAAGCGGCCGACGAAGAAGTAGGTCCAGTCGCTCGTGCCGTCGTGGAGGAAGTTCCATCGCGAGGCGGTCGCGTTGGCGAGGTGCGCAACGTTGAACGAGACGAGCCGCTT
>DATLLC010000062.1:0-2138 GCA_035538015.1 Vicinamibacterales bacterium | reverse complement strand
GGTCAAGTTCGCGGCGTTCTATTCCAGTCAGCTGGGAGGCATCGTCACCGACCCGGCGTTGATGGTGATCCCGTTCGACGATCACATGGTGCATCGCGGTCACGGCATCTTCGACACCGCGGGACTGGTCGAGGGCAAGATTTACGATCTCGAGGCACACCTGGATCGCTTCGAACGCTCTGCGGAACGTTGCCGCCTCATCATGCCCGCAGCCCGCGCGGAGCTGCGTGAGATCATCAGCGCGACCGTCGCCGCCAGCGGGGCGCGCGATGGCGCTATTCGCTATTGGCTGTCGTCGGGGCCCGGCAGCCTGGACTTGAGCCCCGCAGCCGGCGCCGAGCCGGGCTTCTTCGTCATGGTGTTCCCCGGCCTGTCCTATCCGGAGCGGTGGTACACCGAAGGGCTGAAGGTGATGACGACCACCTATCCGATCAAGCCCTCGTTGTACGCGGTGACGAAGAGCACGAACTACCTGCCGAACGTGCTGATGCAGATGGAAGCCAAGAGCGCCGGCGTGGACAACGGCGTGTTCATCGACGCCAACGGTCACGTCGGTGAAAGCTCGAACATGAACGTGGCGTTCGTCACCGCCGACGGGGTGCTGCGCCACCCGAAATTCGATCACATCCTCGCAGGCTGCACGTCGCTGCGGATCCTGGAGCTCGCCCGGAAGCTGGAGCGGGACGGGGCGATTGGCGGCGTCGAGGTGTGCGACATCCCGGTGGCCGAAGCCCGCGCCGCGCGCGAGATGCTGCTGCTCGGCAGCTCGGTCAAGGTAGCGCCAATCGTGGCCTGGGACGGCGCGCCCATTGGCGACGGCAAGCCGGGCCCGATCGCGAAGGCGCTGCTGGCGCTCCTCGAAGAGGACATGCGCACCGGCGACCGGCTGATACCCGTCAACTATTGAGGCGGTCCTTCGTCCCCTTCGTGCTTTCGACTTACCATCGGAAGAGCCGGGTTACCTTCACGATGAACGAGCGGTTCTCGAGCGCCGGGTAGCCGGTGCTCAACGTGTCGCGCCCGTCGCTGTAAACGACGAAGAACTCGCTGCCGGGGATGTATTCCCAGCGGAAGCGCGCGTTGGTGCTGAGGCTGCTGGTCGCCGACTGGTACTGCATCAGCACCGAGAAGAACCGCCGGTTCGTCATCGTCCATGTGAATCGGCCGGCCACCAGGTTCGTGGTGAAGTCGCCCCATGGCAGCTCGCCGCGGTTCCACGAGATGTTCGGCTCGATCAGGTAGTTCGCGCCGAGCTCCACGCGGCCACGCCAGCCGAGGGTCGTCAGCGTGCCCTCGTAGAAGCCACCGTAGACGAAGTCGAGACCGCCGTTGATGGGCCGCTGCGGCCCGAACTGGTAATTGAGGCGCGTCTGCATGAACGAGTAGTTGCCGACTGGCACGACCACGTCGCCGCCGACATTGAACGGTTGGGTCAGCCCTTCGAAGTTGTCGGTCACCTCCACGTGGGCGAAATCGCCGTTGTTCAGCTCCATGCGGAACGCACCTTGAACCTCGCGCGTCTCGAGCTTGGCGCCGGTCCCCGTGATGTAGTCGTAGCTCGCCTCGTAATACAACTTGCGCACGAAGGACGGCTGCTTCGGCCTGGGGCTGAAGCGGAGCAGGCTGTAGGCGCGGCGGAACGCTGTCCGGCGCAGGAAGCCCACCTCCGGGTTGAAGTCCTCCCCGACGCTCAGGTACTCCGCCTGCGCACCGTATCGATCCGCGTTCCAGTCGTAGCGCCCGCGGTAGCTGCTCTCGTCGCCGGTCTTGCCCGGCGTGTTGGTCCGCGCGTAGTAGGTCTGGATGTTGACGTTCTCGTACAACTGGAACTGGCCGTCCGCGCCCGCGCTGAAGGTCTGGTCCGTGCTCGAGGCGGCCGGGCTGCGGGCCGTGCCGATGAGGCCGAGACGGCTCCGTCGCAGGATGTCCCGCGTCATACGGAACACCGAGAAGTTCGTGCCCGCTTTGCCGAACTCGGGCACATCGTCGGTCTGCATGTTCAACGCGCCGAGGTTGTACTTGCCGGTCTTACCGAGCAGACGTCCTCCCGCCACGATCGGGACGATCTGACCCAGGTCGAGCCCGATCCGCCGGGAATAAAAGAGGATGGGCGTGTTGTTTGGCGCAGTTCTGGCGCC
>DATLLC010000061.1:0-13170 GCA_035538015.1 Vicinamibacterales bacterium | reverse complement strand
CCCCTGCACCGGCAGCGGGTGCGCTTCCTTGCACAACTTGCACAGGCGCCGGACCAGGCGCTGCGCGCAAATCAGGTTCACCGAGCTCGCCACCAGGAACGGCTCGATGCCCATGTTCATCAGTCGGCTGATCGTGCTCGGCGCGTCGTTGGTGTGGAGCGTCGACAGCACGAGGTGGCCGGTGAGCGCGGCCTTGACCGCGATTTCCGCGGTTTCGAAGTCGCGGATCTCGCCGACGAGGATGATGTTGGGGTCCTGGCGCAGGAAGCTGCGGAGCGCGGCGGCGAAATTGAGGCCGATGTTCTCGCGCACCTGCACCTGGTTCACGCCCGGCAGGTTGAACTCCACCGGGTCTTCCGCGGTCATGATGTTCGTCTCGGGCGTGTTGATACGCGAGATCGAGGAATACAGGGTGTTGGTCTTGCCGCTGCCGGTCGGGCCGGTGACCAGCACCATGCCCCACGGCTTCTGGATCTGCGCCTCCAGCTTGCGCAACGATTCCTGCTCGAAGCCGAGCTTCGTCATGTCGAGCATCAGCTTGGCCTTGTCGAGCAGGCGCATGACGATCTTCTCGCCGAACAGCGTCGGCAGGCACGAGACGCGGAAGTCGATATCCTTGGAGGAGCCCTGGTCGTTGAAGCGGATCTTGATGCGGCCGTCCTGGGGCAGGCGCTTCTCGGCGATGTCGAGCTTCGCCATGATCTTGACGCGCGAGGTGATCGCATCGCGCATCTTCAGCGAGGGCGTCATGACGTTGTACAGGATCCCGTCGATGCGGTAGCGAACCCGGTACTCCTTCTCGTAGGGCTCGATGTGGATGTCGCTCGCCCCCTTAGAGATCGCCGACATCAGGATCACGTTCACGAGCTTGATGACCGGCGCTTCCTCGCCCTGGCGCGTCAGCGCCTCGGCGCTGATCTCCTCGAGGTCCTCCATGACCTCGACGTCGCCGATCTCCGTGGGCATCTCCTCGAGCGCCTTGGCGGCCATCTCGAGGGCACTCTCCGTCGAGAGCGCCTGCATGGCAGCTCCGGCACTGCCGCGCGGTGGCGTCGGCGTGGTGGGCGCCGCGCCGTAGTACTTCTCAATCGACTCGGAGACGCCGGTCTCCGAGGCGACGACGGGCTCGACGTTGTAGCCCGTCATGAACTTCACGTCGTCCATCGCGAAGACGTTGGTGGGATCGGTCATGGCGATCGTCAGCGTCGCGCCGGAGCGGCTGAGCGGAACGATCTGGTACTTGCGGGCGGTTTCGGCCGGCACCAGCTTGATGACAGCGGGATCGATCTCGAATTGGGCGAGCGAAATCGACGGCACGCCGTACTGCTTCGACAGCAGGGCCGTGATCTCGTCGTCCTGGATATAACCCAGCTTGACGAGATTCGCACCGAGCTTGCCCCCGTTCTGCCGCTGATAGGTCAGGGCATCCTGGAGTTGCTCCGCGGTGATGCGCTTCTCCTTGAGAAGCAGTTCGCCAATCCTGACCGGCATTTCGTACCTAGAAACTCAACCGCACCCCAATGCTCCACGACTGCCCGTCCTGGTCCCCACGGGCCAGGTGCGCTTCCACGAACACGCCCGACTTGATGGCCGCCGAAACGCCGCCGGCCACCACGGGCCGTGCATCGCCTTCGGTGCTGCCTCGCAGGCCGCCCCGCACCCCAAGGCGGTGCTGCAGCCACCACGTCTCGACGCCCGCCGCCACATCACGGCGATCCCCCGTCACGCCCGGCTTCCGCGTCACGTCCGCGTCGGCCGAGACCACCAGGCGGGAAATCCCCGGCCATCCCGGCCCCCAGGCGACACCCACCCTGAACTCCCGATCCAGCTCCACGACCCCGCCCGCGGGCTCAGGAGCGTCGAACGACGGGCTCGTGAGGTTCCGGGCCAGCAGGCCCACCCGCCACTGCTCCACCGCCAGCATCGCTCCGGCGTCGACGTCGACCCTCGACGTGCTCCGGCTCGCGAACGTGTCGGCCGCGTCCAGGGCGTCGTCGGGACGGCCATCAAAGGTGCCCGCAAGTACCTCGCCCTGCACGTATTTCACCGTTCCGGCCACGACCACGTAGTCGCCCAGCGACTGACCCAGCGTGAGACCGAGATGGGAGGTCGCCAGACCCTGCACACTTTGCCGACCGTCTTCTCGGCTTGGCTGGTCCGTTTCTTCAGGGGTCCCCGGGACCGCCACCACCCGGTTCAACCGGTAGTACCCGATGCCGACGGGCGGCAGGGTGAAGCCGAGGAAGGTGGCGCTTTGCTTCCCGGCGGGCGCCAGGGCGTCGGGCACGGTGTCGCCCGACCCATAGTCCAGGACGAAGCTCAAGAAGGCACCCGTCGCCATGCCCGCCGGGTTCCAGTAGATGGCGGTCGCATCGTCTGCGACGGCGACGAACGCCTCGGCCATGCCCGAGGCCCTCGTGCCTGGCGTTTGCCCTAAGACTTGTTGTGGCCATGAGGCCACCAGGAGACAGAGGCCAATCCATAGGCCTCGGGGTGCGCTCAAGGACATAAACTAGTGGTTTGTCGACACAGGGACCGGCGCGGTTCAGGAGGGGTGAGCCGAGAAGTGCATCGTATTGAGCCGTTTGGAGGGAAGTCAAGAAACCTCCCGTTCCGACCGGTCGTATAAGGACCTTGAACCCCTCAGCTCACGGCAGTGGAGCATCCAGCCCTCGCTGACTCGACCGGACGGGCGCTAACGATGGGGCCTTCGAGCTGATGGCATGCTCAACACACGTGACCTGTGGGGTGAAACCTTCGCCTCGATGCGGCGCATCGTGGGAGTGCTGAGGCACCCCCGCTCGACCATGGCGGCTGTGGTGGCTGCCCCCTCCTGGCTGGCGGCGTGGGTGATTGTGCTGCTGCTCTGGCTCGTGCCGGGCGGCTGGCTGTTTTCAACCCCCGTCGGGCGGCAGGCACTGGCCGACGAGCGCGTCCGGCGGGTCGAAGCTTTCGGTGGCAGCATCGACGATGCCGAATACGGGGCGCTCTGGCAGTCGCCTCCCCTCGCGGCCTATTTCACGAGTGGCGGGCGGCCGCTCCTGGCGCCGGCCGTGACGCTGACCGTCGCTGCCGCGTTGGGGGTGCTGGCCCGGCTCGATGGTGCGGCCTTCCCGGGTGCTGCCGCGCTCGCAGTCAGCGTGCACGCAGCGGTGGCGCTGGCGATACAGCAGCTCGTCGCCGTGCCCCTGCACTATCTACGTGAGTCGTTGACCAGCCCGACGAACCTGGCCGTCTTCCTGCCGAACGTCGAGGACGGGACGGCGGCGGCGCGGCTCCTTGGCGCCGTGGACCTGTTCGGCCTCTGGTGGATCTGGCTGCTGGCCCTCGGCCTGGCGGCCGTCAGCGGCCGGCCAGCTCGCCGCTATCTGGGTCGATTGCTGCTCGTCTATGTTGGGGTGGCGGCCGGGATTGCCGGCGCCATGACCCTATCAGGAGGGTCTTAGCGTGTTGCGGAAGAAGTGGGTGTGGGCGGTCCTCGGGCTCGTGGTCATTGGCGGCATCGCGGCCTTCTGGTTCAACCAGCGCCGGGATCAGGGCATCACCGTGACGGCCGAGAACATCCAGCTGCGCGACCTCGAGGCCATCGTCTCGGCGTCGGGCAAGATCGAGCCGCAGAAGACCGTCAACATCAGCGCCCAGTCGATGGGCCGGGTCACTCGGCTGGCCGTGAACGAAGGAGACCGCGTCAAGAGCGGCCAGTTCCTGCTGCAGATCGATGCGGTGGTGGCGGAGGCGGCGGTCCGGCGCGACGAGGCGGCTGTGGCGGGCGCCCGGACGGCGCTAGAGCAGTCACGCGTCTCTCTGCAGAGCGCCCGGGCCAACCTCGAGCTCGGGCGGCAGTCGCTCAAGCGGCAGCAGGAGCTGAACCAGTCGGGCTTGACCACGCGCGAATCGCTGGAACGCGCCCAGGCCGACGTCGAGATCCGCGAGAGCGATCTGCACGCCCGCGAGCAGGAGATCAAGAACCGCGAGACGCAGCTCAATCAGCAGGAGGCCGGATTGCAAAGCAGCCGGCACTCGCTCTCCCAGGTGCGCTTCGAGGCGCCGTTTGACGGCATCGTCACCCGTCGCAACATCGAGGAAGGCGAGAACGTGGTCGTCGGCACGATGAACAATGCCGGCACCGTGCTTCTGACGGTGGCCGACATGTCGGTGATCGAGGGGGAGATCGAGGTGGACGAGACGGACATCCCCTTCGTCCAGCTCGGACAGACCGCGAAGATCACCATCGATGCCATTCCCGACAAGTCCTTCCCGGGCAGGGTCACCGAAATCGGCAACAGCCCGATTCAGCAGGCCGGTGCCCCGGCGCTACAGACGACGGCGCGTACGGCCACGAACTTCAAGGTCACAGTGACCATCGATGAGCAGATTCCCGAGGTCCGGCCCGGGTTCACCTGCACGGCCGAGATCACCACTGCCACACGGGGCCACGTCGTGGCAGTGCCCATCCAGGCGCTGACCGTGCGCGAGTTGCTGTACGAAGCGAACGGCTCCGTGGTTCCGGAGTTCCGTCCACCCAAGCCAAGGTTCCAGTTCGGCCCTTCGGCATCGGCGGCTGTCGCGGCGGCGCCGACCACCGAGCTCCAGCCGGGACAGAAGCGCGAGGAAACGGAGGGGGTGTTCCTCATCCGTGACGGCAAGGCGACGTTCGTTTCGGTCAAGCTGGGGATTGCCGGCGAGCGCTACCTGGAGGTGCTCGGCGGGCTGAGGGAAGGCGACCGCGTCATCACCGGCCCCTTCGAGTCGGTACGCGGCTTGTACGAGGGCGATACAGTCAAGACGGGCCAGCGGCCGGGGCGGTAGATCCGGACCGGACTTCAGCACGCTGCACTCTGCACTCGGAACGATGTCCCAGATCCTCGAGTCGGTTCGACTGGCGCTCGCGTCCATCTGGGCGAACAAGCTTCGCTCGTTGCTGACCCTGCTCGGCAACATCGTCGCGGTGTCCTCGATCATCACCGTCGTTGCCCTCATCACGGGCGTCAACGAGGCGGTGAGCGATGCCATCGTCTCCGATCTGGGTGCGGACTCCTTCGTGATCAATCGCACGGGCATCACCCAGAACGAGGACGAATTCGAGCGCCAGATGAACAATCCGAACGTCACGATCGGCGACGCCGTGGCGATCCGCCGCTTTGCCACCTCAATCAGCTCGGTCATGGCCCAGGCGCAGCAAAGCACGCGGGTGGCCTATCGGAACGAGGAGCTCGAATCGATCCAGGTGCAGGGCGTGACCGAGGAATACCTCGACTTCACCACCTTCGACGCCGAACGGGGCCGGATGGTCAGTCCGGTCGAGATCCGCCGCAAGCGTAACGTCGCCCTGCTCGGTTGGCAGGTCGCCGATCGGCTGTTCGGGTCGGCCGATCCCCTCGACAAGCAGGTGCGGATTGCCGGTGTCAACTTCCGGATCGTGGGCGTTTCGTCGAAAAAGGGTTCCGCGTTCGGCAACTCGCTCGACGAATTCGTGGTCATCCCGCTCGGTGCGTATCAGAAGCTGTTCGGCTCCCGTCAATCGCTGCAGCTGATGGTGCGGCCGCGCGACCCGGCGTTCGTCCAACAGGCCAAGGACGAGGCGCGCGTCGCGCTGCGGGTCGAACGCCGCTTGAAGCCGGCTGAGCCCGACAATTTTGGTTTGCTGGCCTCGGACTCGGTGCTGGGCATCTTTCAGCAAGCCACCGCCGGCATCGCCGTCGTCCTCGTCGGCGTCGTCGGCCTGTCGCTCGTGGTCGGCGGCATCGTGATCATGAACATCATGCTGATGGTCGTGAGCGAGCGGACGCGCGAGATCGGGCTGCGGAAGGCGCTCGGCGCCAAGCGGCGGGACATCATGTCGCAGGTCCTCACCGAGTCGGTGACGCTGTCGCTGACCGGCGGGGTCATTGGCGTGGGGCTGGGCGCGACGTTCGCCACCTTGATTGCGACGCTGACGCCGGTGCCGGCGGCGGTCGAGGCCTGGTCGGTGGCGCTCGGCGTGACGATTACCGCTGTCGTCGGCCTCTTCTTCGGCTGGTATCCGGCCCGGCGGGCGGCGATGCTCGACCCGATCGATGCCTTGAGGCGCGAGTAGGTCGATGCGATTCACCCGCCAAGCCGGCCTGGTCCGCGAAACGGCGCGCATGGCGTTCGAAACGCTGCGCGCCAACAAGATGCGCTCCGCGCTCACCGTGCTGGGGGTGGTGATCGGTGTCACGTCGATCGTCGGCATGACCTCGCTCATCCGTGGCTTCGACATGTCGCTCCGCGACTCGATCGCGGCGCTCGGGCCGAAGACCATCTTCGTGCAACGGTTTGGCGCGGTCAGCTTTTCGTCGGGCACGTCCTTCCTCGACCTGATCCGCCGGCCGGGGCTGACCGTCAACGACGGCGAGGCGATTCGCCGGCTGGCGCCCTCGGTCGCCATCGTCGATACCTGGCTGGGCGCCGGTCCGCCGGGCCCGACCTTGGAGCGGATGTTCTACCAGGGCGAGCGGACTCGTCCCTCTGCGGTCATGGGCACCAGCGAGCGGTTCGTCGATGTCAACTTCGCCAGGTTGCTCGCCGGCCGCATCTTCACCGGGCAGGAGGTGGAGCGTCGGAGACGGCTTGCGGTAATCGGGTACGGGCCCTACCAGGCCCTGTTCGAGCGGCGGGGGATCGACCCCATTGGCAAGCACATCCGGATTGGGGGCCTGGACTACGCCGTGGTCGGCGTCATCGACAAGCGGCCTGCCGCCGGCGGCTTCAGCCTCGGCCAGGACGACTTCGCCATCATCCCCTACACCGCGTTCCGGAAGCAGTTTGGGAACGAACGCATCCGCCGCGGCCCGATGGGCGGACAGGCGGCGATGATCGCGGTGGTACCGCGCGACGACGTGTCTCGCGAGGACGCCATGCGGGAAGTCGAGGCGGTCATGCGCATCCGCCACGGTCTCACGCTCGACAAGCCGAACGACTTCGACCTCGTGACCCAGGATGCCATTCTCAGGGTGTGGGAACAGATCTCGCAGGCGGTGCTGCTCTCGCTCGTGGTGATCTCCTCGATCGCACTGATGGTCGGCGGCATCGGCGTCATGGCCATCATGACCATCTCAGTTACCGAGCGGACCCGCGAAATCGGCGTGCGCAAGGCGATTGGCGCTCGGCGCCTCGAGATTCTCACCCAGTTCCTCATCGAGGCCGTCGTGCTCACGAGCATCGGCGGCGTGCTGGGGATCCTCCTCGGCAGCGCCATCGGCTTGCTCGTGAACATCCTGTCCGGGTTCCCCGTGTCCCTGCCGTGGTGGTCGTTCGCCCTCGGGCTCGGCTTCTCCGCCTCGGTGGGGGTGTTCTTCGGGATGCTGCCGGCGTGGCGCGCGTCCCGCATGGATCCGATCGAAGCGCTGCGCTACGAGTAAGCCTCACCTGACATATGATTCCTCACATCACGGACGTGTGACGCGCCCGGGGAGGCTTCACGCCTATGAAGGTGTACGACGCTGCCGGCATCCGCAACGTGGCCGTGGTCGGTCACGGCGGTTGCGGCAAGACGCAGCTCGTGTCGGCGCTGCTGTTTTCCGCCGGCATGATCAACCGGCTCGGGCTCGTCGACGACGGGACCACGGTGACCGACTACGACGACGAGGAAATCGCCCGCAAGCACACTCTTGGGGCCGGTCTCGCCTACGCCGAGTGGAACAAGACCAAGATCAACCTCATCGACACGCCGGGATTCGGCAACTTCTTCGCCGACGTTCGGGCCGCCCTGCGCGTGGCCGATGCGGCGCTCGTGGTCGTCGACGCCGTGGGCGGGGTGGAGGTCCAGACCGAGATGGGGTGGCATGCTGCCGATGAGCTCGGCCTGCCGCGGCTGGTCTGTGTCAACCGCCTGGATCGCGACCGGGCGTCGCTCGACCGGACGCTGGAGTCGCTGCGGGAGACCCTTGGCCGCTCGGTCGTGCCGATTCAGCTCCCGATCGGTGAAGAGAAGCACTTCACCGGCGTGGTCGATCTGGTGAACCAGAAGGCCTACACCTTCCCGGCCGATGGCTCGAGCAAGATGAGCGAGGGGCCGGTGCCCGGCGCGATGGAGGCTGCGGTGGCCGCGGCGCGCGAGGCGCTCGTCGAGATGGTCGCCGAGGCCGACGAAACGTTGATGGAGCACTTTTTCGAGGCCGGAACGCTGACCCAGGAGGAGCTCGTCTCGGGCCTGAAGGGCGCCACCGCGGCCGGCAAGCTGTTTCCGGTCATCTGCACGTCGGGCCTGCAGAACGTCGGCGCTCAGCCGCTGCTCGACGCCGTCCTCACCTACTTGCCGTCACCCGCGGAGCGGCCCTTCGAAGCGCTCGCGGGGGACCAGACCGTCGCGCGCAAGGCCGATGAAGCTGCCCCCTACGCGGCGTTCGTCTGGAAGACGGTGGCCGACCAGTTTGCCGGCCGGATCACCCTGTTCCGGGTGTTTCAGGGCGTCCTGAAGTCGGACTCGACCGTCACCAACGTGACGCGAGGTGCGCAGGAGCGGCTCGGCCACCTCGTCGTCGTACAGGGCAAGACCCAGGTGCCCGTGCCGGAAGTGAAGGCGGGTGACCTGGGCGCCGTCGCAAAGTTGAAGGACACGCGCACCAGCGATACGCTCGCGGACAAGGCCGCCGGGATCACGTTCGCGCCCATCGCCTTCTCCGAACCGGTCCTCTCCTATGCCATCGAGCCGAAGAGCCGCGGCGACGAGGACAAGATCAGCTCCTCGATGCACCGGCTCGAAGAGGAGGATGGCACGATCCGCTACGCACGCGATCCGCAGACCAACGAGCTGCTCCTCTCGGGCCAGGGGCAGCTCCACATCGAGGTCACCGTCGCGAAGCTGAAGCGGCGGTTCGGCGTCGAAGTGAACCTGAAGCCTCCGCGTATCCCGTATCGCGAGACCATCACGGCGCGGGTGGACGCTCACGGCCGCCACAAGAAGCAAACCGGCGGCCACGGTCAGTTCGGTGACTGCAAGATCCGCATGGAGCCGCTGCCGCGCGGCAGCGAGTTCGAGTTCGTCGACGAGATCTTCGGCGGCTCGATCCCGCGACAGTTCATTCCCGCCGTCGAGAAGGGGATCCAGGAGTCACGGCTGCGCGGCTACCTCGCCGGCTATCCGGTCGTCGATTTCCGGGTCGTGCTCGTGGACGGGCAATACCACGACGTCGATTCGAACGAGCTCTCGTTCAAGACCGCGGGCTGGCTGGCGTTCAAGGATGGCATGTCCAAGGCCCGCCCGACGCTGCTCGAGCCGGTGATGAACGTCGAAGTCCACGCCCCCAATGAGAATGCCGGAGACCTGATGGGCGATTTGAACGGCCGGCGGGGCCGTATCTCCGGCATGGAGCCACGCGGCCACCTGACGGTGATCAAGGCCCAAGTGCCGATGGCGGAGATGCTCACCTACGAGCAGCACCTCACCTCGGTCACCGGCGGCCGCGGCTCGTACCACATGGAGTACTCGCACTACGACGAAGTGCCGACGCACCTTCAGCAGAAGATCATCAACGCCGCGAAGGCCGAGCGCGGCCACGCCGAGGAGACGGAGGCTTAGGAGATAGATCTGGTGAATCTCTTGATCTCTTGATCGGGTGATTTGGCGATCGATCTATAGATCTGCCGATCGGACGATCCAACTGGCGATCTATCGAGACATCTGCAGATAGATCGGCCGATCGCAAGATCGACCGATGTATCGCCACATCACGAGATCAACAGATCATCAGATTCTCCGTCGGACCTCTTCACCTACCACAGTCCCACCTTCCCGGTCACCGAGGCGATCAGCGCGCGCGGATCGTAGCCGATGCCCCGACGGAACACCGTGTCGACTTTGCGCAGGGCGCTGATGGCGCGTGAGGGGTCGCCGTCGATGACCACGAGATCGGCCTGCTTGCCCGGTGAAATGGTGCCGATCGAGGCCTCCATCCCGAGATAGCGCGCGCCATTTCGGGTGGCGACGGCAATCGCCTCGACCGGGGTGAAACCTGCCTCCACGAGCAGTTCCACCGCGCGCTGGTTGGCAAACCCCGGCACCACGCCTCCCCCGCCGGTCGGATCCGTGCCCACGACGAGCAGGCCTCCGGCCTTCACGAACGCGCGTTCGAGCGCCATCGCCTTCGGGAACAGCGTGCGATACACCGAGTCCCGGCTGTCCGACGTGCGCCGATAATTCTGCTCGAACTGATCCTTGAGCGCCGGCAGCAGCACATCGAGTCCGGGCGGCAGCGGACGACCCGGCGTCAGCGTTTCGAAGATCGTCAGCGTCGAGGTAAGCGCCACCTGCCGTTGGATCAGCGTGCGCACCAGCGCCTGGAACGGTGGCGACGACTCGTCCAGGGCCGCCACCGCCTGCTGGCCGCGGGCCTGGCCGGGGCAAACGTCTGGCGCCTTGTCGGCGACAAAGTCGGTGGCGGCAAAGAAACCGTGCTCGAGGTTGTCGATGCCGATGTCCGCCGCCTCGGCGTAGGTCACCGAACACAAGTGCCCGGTCACCTTGAGCCCGCGCCCGTGCGCCTCCTGGACCACGGCGGCCAGCTGCGCGCGCGAGATCTGCATGTAGGCCTTGAACGACGTCGCACCCATGTCGGCCCAATAGGCCACCTGCCGCCGCGCCTCGGCCTCGTCGGCCATCGAGCGCATCTGCACGAACGTGTTGGGCCCGTTGACGTAGGGTGCGGTCGCGTCGATGGCCGGTCCCGCAACGCGACCCTCGTCGACACCGCGCTTCAGGTTCAAGTCCATGAAGCCATTCATGTTCCCGCCGGTGCGCATCGTCGTCACCCCGCCCGCGAGGTAGAGCCGAACGAAGCTCTGCCCCAGCTGTCCGTAGACCCCGGGGCCCACCGGGTAATACAGGTGCTCATGAAGCATGACCAGCCCGGGGATGACCGTCCGGCCGGCCAGGTCGATGACGCGCGCATCGGAAGGCGCCGGAGTGAAGGCGGCCTCGCCTACGGCGGCGATGCGGCCGTCGCGGATGACGATCGAGTGGCGCGCGCGCGCGGGGCTGCCGCTACCGTCGATGACCCGCGCGTTGACGAGCGCAATCACGGGCGCGTCCACCGACACGAACGGCCTCACCGCGTCGGCGATGGGTGGGCGCTGGGCTGACAGGACGATGCCGCTGAACCACGCCGCCGCGAGGACGGCGGCGCGCTTCACTGCGACACCGTAAAGGCGACCACCTGCGCGCCGTAATTGTTCCCGGCGTTCACTTCCACCCGGACGGTGTAGGTGCTCGGCGCCAGGCTGGCCAGCGGCAGCACCACCCGCGCGACACCGACCGGGCCTCTCGCCAGCGTGAGCGGCGCGAGCACCTTGCCATCGCGGTTGGTCAGCTTGGCGCCGAGATTCGGTTCACCCGCGTCGGCGATGTAGGGCACATCGATGACCAGGCGGTCGGTGCGGCGGAAACGGCGCGAAGCGGTCGGCGTCGGCTCCGGATCGACGTCGAAGGCGCGCGTCTCGGCGAGCGACCGGGTGCGGAAGACGCGCGGCGTACCTATCTTCAACAGCGCGGACGCGTAGTCGGGCACCACCAGCGACTGCGTCCAGCGGTCCAGCACCGAGCCACCCGGAGAGCGCAGGGTCACCTTGAGCGCAGCCGGCCCGGGTTTGAGATGGAACGAAGCCACCGTCGGCGCAGCGCCTTCCTTGGGTGCCGAACCGATGGTCTGGGACGGATAGAGCGACGCGCCAGTGCGCGTTACCGGCTCCAGCTCCACGGTCGCTGGGGTATCCGCCGAACGGCTCGCGGCCTCCCAGGACACGTGAACCTTGGACAGGCCGTAGTCGGCTGGCTCGGTCCCCACCCAGATGTCGATCACCCGGCGATCGGGACCGCCCGGGGTCACCAGCTCGCGCAGGGCACCCGTGAGGGTCGGATCCGTCGGCGCCGCGGGCTCGGGGTTGCTCTCCGCCTCGGTTGGCGCCCAGTAGCCGCGCCTGGCCGTCACCCGCACGCCCGATCGCTTCACCCGCACGTGGATCTTGTGGAATTTGCCGTCGGACAGCTGGCGGGTCGGGGCATAGCCGATCAGGTAGTACGCGCTCGCGTCCGCGATGACGTCCTTCAGACCGGCTTCCGGGTTGTTGGTGTTGATGATCGCGCGGCCGCCGGTCTCCGCGGACAGCCGCCGCAGCGCCTCGGCGCCGCCGAAGGGGGCCGAGCCGAGCGGGCGGGGATCCAGGACGTGGACCGTGACGTTGCCGCGGTTGGCGGCCTGCAGGGCCGCTTCGAGTCGCGGGTAGTTGACGCTGCCCGGCAGACCCACCGGCGGTCCCTGGCTGACGAAGAGCACGGACTTCCGCCCTTCGCGGATGCCTCCGAAGTGCGTGATGATCGCCTCCAGTGCCGACAGCGACACCCCGGCCCGCAGCTCCCACACGTTCCGCTGCGTCAGCTGCATCTCTTCGACAGCGCTGCGCACCGGAAAGAGCTCGCCGCGCCGGCCCTCGAACTTCTGGATCCGTTCCAGCAGCTGCTGCTTGTTGCGGGTGTAGCGGAGGCTGTCGAGCGTCGTCAGCGGGTCCATCAGGACCACGATGTCCGTCGGTTGAAGCTGCTCCACGAATCCCTCGAGGGCCTTGCGCAAAGGGATCGTGATCGTGGGGTGGCGATCGATGTGGTAGTCGTCGAGGAAGATCGCGAACAGCCGCACATCGTCCTTAGCGGCTTCTACGAGCGCCTGCGTCGTCCCCCGAATCTCGAGCGACTCTCCGTTGTCCACCTTTCGCTGCCCATCGAGGCGGACGAACTGCACCGTTTCCACGGTCTGCGGGATCTCGTCCTCGGTGACGACGAAGTCCGCGGCCTGGAGGTCGGTGACCGGATCGTCGTTGCGGCCCGTTACCGAGACATCGACCCGGACCAGCTCCGCCCCCGCGCGGAAGATTGGCTGCTCGGGTTGGGCGGACGGTGGCTGCACCGGCGGCTGCTCGGCAGGCGCCGGCGGCTGCTGGGCGATGAGCGTCACCGACACCACCAGCCATGCGAGCAGCAGTCGTGGAAGGTCTCGGGGCATGCTGATCGTTGAGACGCTCGCAGCCGGACAGCGGCTGGAGGCGCCTGGCGTCGGGGACGGCTCCCCCGATGAGCTCAGTATCGCACCAAAGCGGGTGCTCAGTACAGGATGCCGAGTGCAGGGTGCGGCGCTGAGTGCCGGGGGGCGGGGTGCAGGG
>DATLLC010000060.1:0-7022 GCA_035538015.1 Vicinamibacterales bacterium | reverse complement strand
CAGCACGGTTGGCGCGACCATGGAGACCGTGCCCCAGTACAGCCAGTCCTTGACCCCTTCGGCCGCGAACGCCTCGCGGCCCATCGTGACGTTGAAGTAGCGCGAGCTCACCATGCCGAGCACGATGAGTCCGGCGAGGCCGGCGACGCCCCCCGCCATGACGCGCGCGGTTGTTCTCACCCACGGCGTCTTGTCGGTGATTACCTCGCCCGGAAGCCTGCCCAGTGCTTCGAGCATCGCGCCGGCACTCGGCCAGCGTTCCGCCGGGTTCGGCGCCAGCGCGCGCGAGACCAATTGGACGAACGCCATCGGCAGATCGGGCCGGTGTTCGAGGAGCGGCCGCCGCCGCCTGGCCTTGTGCGCATCGATCAGATCCAGCAGCGTCCCGCCCTCGACGGGGTACTGCCCGGAGACGAGGTGGTAGAGCAGCACGCCAACGGCGTAGACGTCGCTTTGCACCGAGGCCGGCTGGCCGTCGAGCACTTCCGGCGCCATATAGACGGGCGTGCCGACGATGTCGCGGGGTCGGCGATCGCCACCGGCCGTGTCGTGACCGGTCCCGAAGTCCATCAGCACGATCTTCCCGGCCTTGTCGCGCATCACGTTCTGGGCCTTCACGTCGCGATGCACGTAGCCCGCGGCATGGACGGCGGCGAGCGCCCGGCACACGTCCTCGCCCACACCGGCCGCCTCGCGGTGACTCAGCCGGCCGTGCGACCGCAGGATGCCCGCCAGCGTCTCGCCGGAGACGAGCTCCATGCACAGCCCGACGCGGTTGCCGTGTGCCTCGACGCCGAACACCTGCACCACGTTGGCGTGCTGCACCTTCGCCAGCGCCCGACCCTCGCGCAGCAGGCGCTGGCGCACCCGATCGTCCTCGACCTGCGCGTGGAGGATTTTGATCGCGATGTTCCGCTCGAGCTCCGGATCCCAGGCGCAGTACACGCTCCCGAAGCTGCCGGTGCCAAGCTTCCGCACCAGGCGATAGCGCCCCCAGCTTTCGTGCGCCTCGGCGATCTCGGCGGCCGTCACCGCACGCGTCGTCCCGCTGCGGTCGTCGTCGATCTCTTCGTGCGCCGATCGGTGCACGTTGGCGAGATCGCCGAGCACCTGCAGCCACTTGAGCTCGGCACGCTCGTCGTCCGATCGCGCCAGGCCGTGCAGTGCTGGCCAGTTGACCACCACGCCGTCGGCGATGCCGTCGATGGCCCGGGCCAGGACGTCGTCAGCCGCCACGGCGCATCTCCCCGGCCAGGCGCTTGAGCGCCCGCGTGACGGCCATGCGCGCCGCGTCGGGACTCGGCTTACCGAGCACCACGGCGAGCTCCTCGTAGGTGTACTGAAGCTCGAGACGTCCGATGATCGCCTCCTGATCGGCCTGCGGCAGACGGTCCACCGCCGCCTCGTAGCGATCGAGGTTCTCGGCCCCGATCGCGAGCTCCAACGGCGAGGGGTCCCGATTGGCCACCGTGTCAGGAAGCTCGGTCATCGCCGGCCGCCGCTGCTGCTGCCGCACCAGGTCGCGGATCTGATTGAGGACGGCGGTCCTTAGGTAGGCCTGCAGCGCGCCCTGATGGTGGACCTCGAACGTGTCGAGGCGCTGGAGCGTCGCCGCGATGGCGTTCTGCACGAGGTCCGCAGTCTCTTGCGGGCCTCGCAGCGGGGCCGGCAGACGGCCGTGTGCCCATCGGCGAAGCGGGGGCATGCACCGTTCGAGCAAGCGCTCGAGGGCAAAGGCATCCCCACGGCGGGCCTGATTGAGCAGTTCAACCGTCGCCTCTGGCGCCAGAGGTTCGGTAGCCATCTCAGGAAGGGCGTCGACGGCGAGGATCATACTCCCCAAGACCAACGAAATTGAGCCGCCGATTCAACAGCGCGCCGGTTAAGGATGAGCTGGACGCCGCCCTCGGCGCCGGAGTTCCATGATCGGTCGCTTTGCAGCCGCGTGGATCGGTCGCCTTGCCGCCACGTGCCTGCTCATGGCCGCACCCGCCGCCGGGCAGACCCGCGTCTACACGAATGCCGACCTGGGCCAGCCGCTCACCTGGGCGGCATGCCCCGACGCCAGAGGAGCTCGCCTCGGTTGCCGCACGGCAGTTCGTACCGATGCCGGAGGTTCCGGCCGGCCCCAGGGCGATGACCATCGAAGGCGACCCGTCGCACGGGCCATTTGGCGCGTTTGCGCAGTCGGCAACCCAGCCGCTCGATCCCAACTGGCGCGGGGACACATGGGGCTACTGGGGGACGGCGTCGCGCCGCGGTACCGGGCGGGCCAGCCCTATTCCGCGGGCGGCCTTGGCATGAACCGCCGGCACGGCGGCGGCCGCATGTATTCGCTGGGCGAGCCACGCGTGACGGCACCGTCGCCCTTCATGCGACCGGGTTCCCACCAACCGCCTCCGCCTCCTGCACCTCGGAACGCAGCTGACCGGGAGCAGTGCCGCGGCGGCCTCGCGGTCGCCGCTGAAGCCAGCCGCACGACAGTCGCTCTCAGCCGCCCCTCCAGCGCCGGGCCCTCTCTCGAGGCACCAGCCGACGTTCGGCCGCGGGCGCCGGCCGTGCACTAGCGGTGCGTATCAGCGATTTCCATAGCGTCCTGCGGCGGCTCGCGGAGCAATTCCGGGCCGTTCCTGCGGAACGGCCCCTGTGGAAATCGACATACATCCCACTAGAATGCCGGCCATGAAGCGCAGAGAGTTCCTCCTGTCCTCAGTCGCCGCCCTGGCCACCGCGCGCGAGACGCCGTCAGGCGCGGCGCGAACGGGCACTCACGATGGCCAGGCGCGTGCCGGCGCGGCCGCACGCAAGATTCTGATCGCGGGCGGCGGCTTCAACACCGCCTTCATCCGCTACATGGCACAGCTCACCGGCAAGCCGCGGCCGAAGCTGTGCTACCTGCCCACGGCCTCCGCGGACTCGCCGCAGGGCATCATCGGCTGGTATCGCAGCTGCTCGCCGCTCGATGTCGAGGCCTCTCACCAGGACAGCTTCATCGCCAGCACCCGCCAGAGCCGCAGCTGGGAGGAGGTGTTCCTCTCCGTTGACGGCATCGTCTGCTCGGGCGGCAACACGCTCAACCAGCAGGCGATCTGGAAGGCGCAGGGGATCGACCTGATCCTGAGGCAGGCCTGGGAACGCGGCATCGTGCTCGGCGGCGCGAGCGCGGGGTCGCTCTGCTGGTTCGAGGAAGGGACGACCGATTCGCGGCCGAAGGAGCTGAGCAAAGTGGATTGCCTCGGGTTCCTGAAGGGGAGTCACTCGCCGCACTACGACGCGGAGAAGGATCGGCGCCCCCTGTATCAGAAGCTGATCGGCTCGGGCCAGATGAAGCCGGGCTATGCCTGCGACAACGACGCCGGTCTCTACTTCGAGGGCGACGAGGTCAAGCGGGTGGTGAGCACGCGTGCCGGCGCGAAGTGCTATTACGTGAGCATCGTGGATGGCAAGGTGCACGAACGCGTGATGGAACCCGAGCTGATCGGGTAGCGCTCGGAGGTTTGACTTCGCCTGCCCCCTGTGCAATCGTCGCGCCATTCGACGGCGAGCGACACGGTTGTAGTGCCGGCAAGGCCGGCGAGGGCTGCGCGGAGGATACCGATGGCGATCAGGGTCACCACGTTCGTGCTGGCGGTGCTGGTGTCCGCCGTTCCCGTTGCTGCGCAGCAGCCGTCGATGTCACCCGCACAGATTGCGCAGGTCAAGAAGGAAGTGGCCGACGCGGTTCACACCTACTACCGGCTGTTCACCGAGCACAACATGGCCGCGCTCGGCACCGAGGTGTATCACACGCCCTGGATGCAGCTCGGTGCCAATGGCATCGAGGTCGACCAGACCGCGGCCGAGGTGACGAAGCGGTTCGATGTGTCACTCAAGCGGCTGCTCGAGAGCGGCTGGGCAAAATCGGAGTTCGCCAACCCGGTGGTCTGCGTGCTCAATCCCGGCGCCGCGATCGCCAGCGGCACGTTCAAGCGATATCGCAAGGACGGGAGCGTCATCTCCGAGAGCGGCATTACCTACCTGTTCGGCAAGGCGTCGGACGGCTGGAAGATCATCTCGTTTGCCGGACACGCGAACAACAAGCTGGTGACCTGCAACGACTGAACCGGCAGCGGCGTCAATCGGTATCGGCGCACTCCACACGAAAGGCTTATTCGATGAGCGAACGATCCGAGTTTCGCGACCTGGGTATGGACCGGCGGATCGATCGGCGGGATTTCCTCAATGGGGTAGCGATTGGTCTCGGCGCTGTCTCGACGGGTCTGCACGCCCGCCCGGCCTCCGCTTCCGAAGCGAGACAGACCGGACAGTCGCTATCAGCCGACGCGTATCCGCCGCGGCGCCTCGGGCTCCGCGGGCAGCACGCCACTGCGGTCGAGGCCTTCGGCGCCATCCAGTCCGGGACCTTCGCCGCGTTTCCCGGCATCGACGTGGACACCAGGGAAACCTACGACCTGGTCATCGTCGGCGGCGGCCTGTCCGGCCTGTCGGCCGCCTACTTCTGGCAGAAGGCGCTCGGCACCGGTCAACGGGTGTTGATTCTCGACAACCACGACGACTTCGGCGGCCACGCCAAGCGCAACGAGTTCGTCTACAACGGCCGCACCTACTTGAGCTTCGGTGGCACGATGAGCATCGCGACGCCGTATCCCTACAGCTACATGTCGAAGCGGCTGGTGGAGGATCTGGGGGTCGACGTCACGAAGAACGCCGAAGTCACGAGCCGCGAGCTCTTCGACACCTACGGTCTCGGCCCCAGCACGTTCTTCGACAAGGAACACTTCGGCGAGGACCGGCTCGTGGTTGGCAACGGCCGCTTGCCCTGGGACCAGTTCTTCGCCAAGGCGCCGCTCCCGGAGACCGCGCGCAAGGACCTGATCAGGCTGTACGGCGAGAACCCGGACTACATGGCGGAACTGTCCGTCGAGCAGAAGCTCGCCACGCTCGAGAAGATCAGCTACCAGGAGTTCCTGCTGAAGTACGCGCGCATGAGTCCGGACGCGCTGCCGTTCTTCCTGGGGCAGGGCGGCCGGAACAACAAGCGCGTCGACACGACGCCGGCGCTCGAAGCGGCGCGGCGCGGCTCGGTCGGCTTCGACGGGCTCGGGCTGCCGAAGGAGGAGCAGTTCCGGCAGGGCAGCTACACGTTCCACTTCCCGGACGGGAACGCCTCGATCGCGCGCCTGCTGGTGTCGCGGATGATGCCCAAGGCGATCCCCGGTACTCATGACATGCACTCGATCGTGAGGGCCGCGGTGGAATACGGCAAGCTGGACGATGACGCGTCGAACGTTCGCGTTCGCTTGAACAGCACCGTGACCCGCGTGGCCCACGATGGCGCGGTCGACAACGCCGACGTCGTCAAGGTGGCGTACCTCCGCGACGGGCGCATGCACCAGGTGCGCGGCCGCACTGTCGTCCTCGCCTGCTACAACGCGATGATCCCGAACCTTGCGCCGGAGCTCCCGGCCGCGCAGAGGGAGGCGCTGGCCTACTCGGTGAAGGTGCCGATGCTCTACACGAACGTCCTGATCCGACGCTGGACCGCGTTCAAGCAGCTCGGCGTGGCCAGCATCAACGCCCCGGGCATGTATCACCCGAGCAACAGTCTCGATCCGGGCACCACGGTCGGCGGCTACCGCGGGATGACCACGCCGGAGGAGCCGATTGTCGTGCACATGGTCCGGAACCCGAACAAGCCTGGGCTGAAGCGCAAGGAACAGAACCGCATCGGCCAGCAGGAGCTCCGAACGATGAAGTTCGAGGAGTTCGAGCTCTCGATTCGCCGCCAGTTCGCGCGCATGCTCGCGGGCACCAACTTCGATCCCGCGGCCGACATCGTCGGGATGGCCGTGAACCGGTGGCCCGACGGGTACTCGTACACGTACGACACGCTGGCGGATCCTGATGTGCCGCCCGAGCAGCGGCCCCACGTCATCGGCCGCCAGCGCTTCGGGCGCATTGCGATCGCCAACTCGGACGCGGGCGCCGCGGCCTTTACCAACCAGGCCTTCGACGAGGCGCACCGTGCCGTGCAGGAGATTCTCGTCAGCCGCGGTCTCGCCTGACGCGCGGCGGCAAGGAGCGTTCGGATGACCGCCGACGATCGTCACCTTGGCATGTTGAGTCCGATCACGCGTCGGAACTTCCTGAACGGCGTGGCGGTCGGCGTGACCGGAGCGATCGCGGCGCCGGCCCCGGCTGACCAGGCCGGGGCGCGAGCGGCGGGCGCGCAAGCGGGCACCGCTGCGGTGCCCAACCCCTCTTACTATCCGCCCGCGCTCACCGGCATGCGCGGCAGCCACACCGGGTCCTTCGAGGTGATGCACGCCGTGCGCGATCGGCGCGGGTGGACCGACACCGCGACCGACACCGGTGAACGCTACGACCTCGTCGTCGTGGGTGGTGGCATCAGCGGCCTTGCTGCCGCCTACTACTTCCGGGCCGCGGTCGGTCCCGCGGCGTCCGTGCTCGTGCTCGACAACCACGACGACTTCGGCGGCCACGCGAAGCGGAACGAGTTCACGCACAACGGCCGGATGTTGATGCTGAACGGCGGCACGCTCAACATCGAGGCGCCGAAGCAGTACAGCGACGTCGCGATGGGGCTGCTTCGGCGGATCGGCATCGACATCGATCGCTTCGAAACCAAGACGGCTCACGATCGCGCGACCTATCAGCGGATCGGCCTCCGCAACGCGGTGTTCTTCCCGAAGGAGAAATTCGGCGAAGACCGCCTCGTGGCAGGGACCCCTGGCGGGTCTGTGGCGCCCGGCGGCTGGAGCGACTTCCTGGCCAAGGCGCCGCTGCCGGACGCGGCGCGCGCCGACATCGTCCGCCTCCAGGGCGACAGCCAGCCGGATTACATGGCGGGGTTGTCGGACGTCGAGAAGAAGCGGCAGCTCATGCAGATGAGCTACCAGGATTACCTGCTCAAGGTCGCGAAGGTGCATCCCGACGCCGCCTGGTACTACCAGGCGCGCACCACCGGCCTGTTCCTGATGATGACCGACGCGGTGCCCGCG
>DATLLC010000059.1:0-6077 GCA_035538015.1 Vicinamibacterales bacterium | reverse complement strand
CCGCCGCTGGATCATGTCCATGGCCGCCGCGTCCGCGACAACGGGGGCTTCTACCTGGGTGACGATCAGCGCACGCTCGCCGAGGTCCTGAAAGAGCACGGGTATCGCACCGGCGGCTTTGTCGGCACGTTCGTGCTCGATCGACGCTGGGGGATCGCCCAGGGCTTCGATCGCTACTTCGACGAGTTCGATCTCGACAAGTTTGCGGATGCGGCGGCCATGGACATGATCCAGCGGCGGGGGTCGGATGTGGTCGATCGCGCGCTCGCGTGGCTCGGCGAGACCCGTGACCAGCGCTTCTTCGCCTGGGTTCATCTCTACGACGCGCACACGCCGTACGAGGCACCCGAGACCGTGCAGTCGCGGTTTCCGCGAACCAGGGACGGCGCCTACGACGCCGAGATCGCCTACGTGGATCTGCAGGTCGGACGACTCGTCGACGCCTTGCGCGCCGATGGCCGCCTCTCGGATACGGTGATCGTCGTGGTCGGCGATCACGGGGAGATGCTGGGAGAGCACGGCGAGGCCACGCACGGCTTCTTCATCTACGAAGCCGCCACCCATGTTCCCCTGATCATCAACGGTCCCGGCGTGCCGGCAGCCGTGATCCCGGACCAGGTGCGCATCGTCGATGTCATGCCGACCGCGCTGTCGCTCCTCGGGTTGACCGTGCCGACGGAGGTACAGGGCGTGGACCTGATGCCGCTCGCCCGTGGCGACGCGCTCGACCTCATCGCGCACAGCGAGAGCTGGTATCCGCGCTACCACTACGGCTGGAGCGAGCTGCGCTCGGTTCAGGACGGGCGCTTCAAACTGATCCAGGCGCCGCGGCCGGAGCTGTACGACTTATCGAACGATCCGCGCGAGGAGCGCGATCGATCGACCGACGAGGCGGCCCGGCGCGACGGTTTCGTGCGGGCACTCGATGCCTTCGAGTCGCGGACCAGACGAGCGGGGGCGGACGAGGGTCCGCGGCCCATCGATTCCGAAACGGAGGAACGCCTGGCGGCGCTCGGATACGTCTCGGGCCACATCAACCCGAAAAGGCTCAACCAACCTGTCGGCGGCGACCCCAAGGACAAGATCGAGCTGTACAACCTGATGAAGCTGGCGGGCAGCCTCTCGATCGAGGGGAAGCTCGACGAAGCGGCCGCGGCCGTCAAAGCCGCCCTTGCCGAGGATCCGGACATCGTCGAGGCCCACATGCTGCTCGGCAACGTCTACAAGAAGATGAAGCGGTCGGACGATGCGATCGCCGCCTATCGCGACGCGCTGGCGCGCGACGCCGAGCACCAGAACGCGCTCTTCAGCCTCGCCATCGCCTTCAAAGACGAGGGCCGGTTCGACGAGGCCCGAGTCGGCTTCGAGCGGGCGCGCGCCCTCGATCCCAGGAATGGGAAAGTGCTCTGGCAGCTGTCTGACCTCTGGATGCGGGACGGCGATTTCGCCCGCGCCGAGGCCGTCGTCAACGACGCGCTCGAGCGACAGGTCGACGAGCCGCGGTTCCTCCTGAAGCTGGGCGAGATTCGCATCGAGGCCAGACGGTTCGACGAGGCCGAGGCTGCGCTCAGGCGCGCGCTCGAGAAGAAGCCGGGGATCGCGCTCGCGCACTTCGATCTCGGCCTCGTTCATGAAGGCAGGGGACAGCTCGACCAGGCGATCGACGCCTACGAGACGGAGCTCGCGGCCAACCCGACGGCCTACCGCGCGGCGTTCAACGCCGCGAAGCTGCTGCAGAAACTCGGCCGCGCGAACGAGGCGATCGCGCATTTCCGCAAGGTCGTCGAGATCGAGCCGGCGTTCGGTACCGGCCACTTGTATCTCGCGCAGGCGCTCCTCGAGACCGGCGATCTGGCCGGCGCCGAGCAGTGGGCACAGAGCGGCCTGCAGAACCACCCGGAGCCGCGAATCGCGCCGCTCGGGCACTACGTGCTGGCGGACGTGTACGAACAACGCGGGCGCATGGCTGAAGCGAGGCGCGAGGTCGCCGCCGCCGAGCGGCTGAAGCAGGCGCGTCAACCGTAACGGCGTGCGGTGGCAGGTCGCGCTGTCGGGACGTCACTTCCCCGCCAGCTTCTGTTGCGCCGCCAGCACCGCCTGGAACATCGCCTCGGTGAGGTCCAGTTCCGCCACGTAGCCGGCCGGATCGATGAACGGGTTGAGGCCGCCCTTGTCGAGGCGGGCGTACTTCTGTGCCAGGCGGTACATCGCCGGGTGGGAGGCCAGCGGCACGTCGCACGGCAGCGCCCGCGACACCTTGAAGGCGCGCCGGAACTCGTCGGCGATGGCCGGGACCTCGGCGTTGTTCACCAGCTGAAAGCCAGGATTGACGCCGAGGCTGCCGACGATGACCACATCGAGCGATCGCCCGCCTTCGGTGACCTTCAGCGTCCAGGTCGTGCAGCCGCGCGTGTGTCCCGGCGTCAGGTGCGCGACGAGCGTCGTGCCGCCGAGCGTCACCGTGTCGCCGTCGTGGATGACCCGGTCGATCGGATGCGGCTTCCCGCCGGGCTGTATGCGCTCGAGCGCCGGCACGTCTTCCGCCATCGCCACGACCTGGGCGCCGCTCAGCGCCTTCATCGCCGCGTCGCCCTCCATGTGGTCGCCGTGGGCGTGGCTGCCAAGCAGCACCTTGATCTCCGAGAACTTGAAGCCGAGCGCCTCCACCGACTTCTGGATCACCGGGACGTTCCGCTCGTAGGAGCTGTTGATGAGGATGTGACCCTGGGGCGTGGCGATGAGGAATGTCGCCAAGCTGTTGGTGCCCACATAGTAGATATTGCCGACGATGCGGTGGGGCGGAAAGGCGGTCGACTGGTCGTCGCGCCCGCCGAGGTTGCGTTGCAGCAGCGTCTGCTGGCTCCACGTCTCGCCGTGCACGGTGACCACGGGCCAGCCGCCCGGCGGCTCCGGCGCCGTGACCTGCGCGCTCGCGCTCGCCCCTCCGAGGAGCAGCACCAGGCAAGCTGAGACAACCCTGGCACGGTGACTACGCATGACGCGGACCCTACTACGGCCGCCCGCGATGAGCAAGGACGGGGTGTACGATTACGCGGCCACGGCCGGTGTCCCGACATGCGAATCACGATTCTCGACGACTACTTCGATACCCTGAGGACGCTCCCCTGTTTCCGGACGCTGGATGGGCATCAGGTCGACATCTGGAACGATCATGTCCAGGACGTTGACGCGCTCGCCGAGCGCCTGAAAGACACCGAGGTCCTGGTTCTCATCCGCGAGCGAACCGAGATCCGTGCGCGGCTGCTCGAGCGTCTGGACACGCTCAGGCTGATCAGCCAGCGCAGCGTGTACCCGCACATCGACCTCGACGCGTGCACGCGCCGAGGCGTGATCGTCTCCTCGGATCAGCATGCGGGCAGCCCCTCGTACGCCGCCGCGGAACTGACCTGGGGGCTGATCCTTGCAGCCATGCGGCAGATTCCGCAGCAGGTCCGCTCGCTGCAGGCCGGCACCTGGCAGATCGGGGTCGGGAACACGCTTCGCGGCAAGACACTCGGCATCCACGGCTACGGACGCATCGGTCGCGCGGTCGCCGGCTTTGGCAAGGCATTCGGCATGCACGTGCTCGTCTGGGCGCGCGAAGCATCGCGGCAGCGTGCCCAGGCCGAAGGCTACGCCATCGCGTCGAGCCAGGCCGCGCTCTACGAACAGTCCGACATCGTCTCCCTGCACATGCGGCTGGTCGAAGAGACGCGGGGCATCGTCGCCGCGTCGCACCTGGCGTGTATGAGCCGGTCGGCGCTACTGGTCAACACCAGCCGCGCTCAACTCATCGAGCCGGGCGCGCTCGTCGGCGCGCTGCGGGCGGGTCGCCCGGGCATGGCGGCAATCGATGTCTTCGAACAGGAGCCGCTCAGCGACCCGAACCATCCGCTCCTCAGGATGGACAACGTCGTCTGCACGCCGCACATCGGCTATGTCACGAGAGACGAGTTCGAGATCCAGTTCTCCGATGTGTTCGATCAGATCCTGGCCTACGCACAGGGGTGCCCGATCAACGTGGTCAACCCCGCCGTACTGACGCGACTGAAGGGCTTGCGGTTGAGCAGATGAATCGCATTGCCTATCCTATAATTGGACCGTGCCCGGGCGACACATCAGCTTCGGGTCTCACCAGCTCGATCCCGATGCCGCAATCCTGTGGCGCACGGTCGAACGGTGCGTCCTGCAGGCGCAGCCGCTCCGACTCCTGACACTTCTGGTCGCGCGGCGCGGCGAGGTGGTGACGCGCGAAGACATCCGCGAGCAGTTGTGGTCCGACACGGTGGTCGAGTACGACCAGGGCATCAACTTCGCGATCCGCCAGATTCGGATGGCCCTCGGGCCGGATGCGCACCTCGTTCAGACCGTTCCACGCCGGGGCTATCGCTTCGTGGGTGACGTGACGCAAGCGCTCCCTACGCCGGCTCGATCAGCCCGGCGGGCCTGGTCGGTCGCCGCCGCCGTTCTGTTCGCCCTGGCATCCGGGTTCGGCGCCGGCATCATCACCCGTGACGTACCCGCCGGCCAGTTCGTCTACGACCATCTGGTCCACCCGGGACGTTGTCCTTATCTCCGCGCGTTCCTGCCAACTCATCGAAACTCATAACAACTCATCGAACCGCGGCCGCTGAACCTCCGTCCGTGCGGACATGCGCCTTGCCTTCCGAAGCCTGTGCCGCACGCCCGGGCTGGCCCTTGCGATCATCGGCGCGCTGGCCGTCGCGCTCGCGTTCGCCATGGCCAGCATTGCCCTCCTCGACGGCCTGCTGCTCCGTCCATACCCTTATCCGAACCTGCGGCAACTACAGCTGGTGCGCGACGCGACGCCGCGCGATGGAGCGCACCAGGGACGGCCGATCGCCGTTGCGGACTTCCTGGACGTCCGGAGCACCGTCGACGCCTTCGCTGGCCTCGCGGCGTGGCGGCCGCAGCCGATGGTCATCACGAGTCCGGGCTCGGACCCCGAACGTGTCGAGGGAGCCGCCGTCAGCGCCAACTTTCCAGTGCTGCTCGGCATCTCGCCGATGGGCGGCCGGGCGTTCGACGCCGACGCAGACACGCCCGGCCGGGACGACGTGGTGCTGATCAGCCGGCGGCTCTGGGTCAGCCGGTTCGGCGCCAACCCGGCCACCATCGGCGGCGAGATCCATCTGAACGGCCGGCCGGTCAGGGTGATCGGCATCGTTCGCGACTCGGAGTGTTACCCGCCGGGGGTGGATGCCTGGGTCCCTCTGGTCTGGTCGCCGTCGGAGCGGACAGAACGGGCCGCTCAGCGCGTGAACGCAATCGGGCGGCTCGGCGAGGCCCGCACCGCGTTGGACGCGCGTCGGCAGCTGACGTCGCTGTCGCAGACACTCGCGGCAGGCTATCCATCGACCAATCGCGCGCGGGGCTTCGAGGTGATCGCGCTGCAGCGGGAGCAGTTCGAGTTCACCGCGCCGCTGTTCGCGTTCGTGCAGGCGGCGGCCTTGCTCGTCCTGTTGCTGGCGGTTGTGAACGTGAGCCACCTGCTGCTCGCGGCGGCGACAGCATGCGGCGCGCTGCTGGCAGGCCCCGTGCTGAACGGCATCCGCGCGAGCCTCCCGGAAGGCATCGCGAGATGGATTGCCGTTCAGCACGGGCCCTGCCAGCAGCGCGCCGCATGCTGGCGCCGCCCCGAGCAGCCGAAGCACTTCAGCGACGGCGGGGCCGGCGACGCGACCACCGCTCGCCCCGAAAATGGCGCGGACGGCCAGCTCCCGTCGGCGGTCCAAGGTCCTGGCGAGCAGCAGGTGGCTCACGTTCACAACCGCCAGCAACAGGACGAGCACGGCCGCCGCCTTCGAAGCCCTGGCGCCATCGCGGCTGTTGCGCCTGACGCTGACCCTGCCGGAGACGCGCTATCCCGACGAGGCGGCGGTCGCGAGGTTTCACGCGGAAATGCTCGAACGATTGCGGCAGCTGCCAGAGGTCACGAGCGCGGCGCTGATCCGCAACGCCCCGGCGAGCAACGTGCCGAATCCCCTTCTGACGCTCCAGCGCGTCGACCTCCCGGAGATGCCGTCAAGTGACCTGCCGCGAGCCGACATCCAAGT
>DATLLC010000058.1:0-56086 GCA_035538015.1 Vicinamibacterales bacterium | reverse complement strand
GGCACCTACACGCTCGCGCTGCGCGCGGCCAACGGCGTCGGCTCCAGCACCGCGTCGAACGCGGTGACGATCTCGATTCCAAGCGCGTGCTCCGGCGCCCCGCTGGCGCCGACCAACTTCCTGGTCCTCAGGGCCGGGAGCGGGTTGAGCCTGTTCTGGGATCCGGCCGACAGCGGGCCGGCCCCGACCGGGTTCGTCATCAACGTCACGGGCGCGTTCAACGGCGCGGTCCCGTTGTCGGCGCGCACGATCAGCGCCACTGTCGGGTCTGGCACCTACAACCTCTCGGTGCAGGCGAGCAACGCGTGCGGGTCGAGCCCGTCGACGAGCGTGCAGACCGTCACGGTCCCCTAGCCTAGGCTGACGTGAAAGCGAACCGTGAGAAGTGAAGAGGAATCGCCTCTTCACTTCTCACCGCCTGGCACAAGAGTGCCATTCACAAACCAGCACATCATTGAGGCTGGCTCAGCAATGAGGCAGAATGACGTCCGTCTCAATTGTCGTTCGGCACTTTGTTCGGAGGTTCAGATGACGCCACTCACCCCCCGTGTGGTACCCGGCTCACACCGTCTGACGTTTGTCTCGCTGTTGACTGCAGGTATTGCCATCGGTTCATCCGGTTCGACGACCGTGACCGCTCAGTCACTTGCGCCCGTCGCTCGGTCCGCAGTCGTGACGACGCAGGAAGGCGTGGCGAAGAGCGGCGTGCTGCCGGCCACGGATCCCGAGAGCGACGCGCTCACCTTCAGCCTCGTCACGCCACCCGCTAAGGGCACGCTGCAGATCACCAACCCGGCCACCGGGGCATTCACCTACACGCCGAACGCCGGGGCCGTCGGGTACGACACGTTCACGTTCCGCGCTGCAGACGCCACGAGCTCGTCCACGGGGATGGGCGCGGTCTTCATCGTCACGGCGACGCCGACGTGGCCGGGCCAGACGGTGCGCGCCAGTGTCGCCAACGACGGCAGCCAGCTCGCCGTACCGAACAACCTGGGCGCGATGTCGAGTGCGGACGGGCGGTTCATCGTGTTCACCTCGGGCGTCTTCGACGAACCCACCCTGACCCTCCCCAGCGTCTTCGTCCGTGACCGGCAGACGGGCCAGACGACGCTGGTCAGCAAGGCGACCGGTTCCGACGTGTCGATCGGCGGCGCCCTTCCCGCGATCACCCCCGACGGACGCTATGTCACCTTCACGTCGCTGGCTTCAGCGCTGCCCGGAGGGCATCCCAGCGCATCGCTCGACGAATACCTGCACGATCGCACGACTGGCCAGACCGAACGCGTCAGCGTCTCGACGAGCGGCACGGCCGGGAACGCGGACAGCGTCATCGCGAGCATCAGCGCCGATGGCCGCTACGTGGCGTTCTACTCGACGGCTACCAATCTGGCCGCCGGCGACATCGACGACAACGAAGACGTCTACGTGCGGGACCGCCAGCTGGGCACCACCACGCTCGTCAGCGTGAGCAGCGCGGGTGTGAAGGGCAACTCCAACAGCTGGTTCCCGACGCTCAGCGCCGACGGGCGGTTCGTCTCCTTCAACTCGGAGGCGACGAATCTGGTGCCCAGCGACACCAACGGCCGCATCGACCTGTTCGTGCGCGACCTGCAGACCGGTCAGACGGCCCGCGTCAGCGTGGGCACCGGTGGCACGCAGGCCAATGAGGGCTCCCAGGGCAGGATCAGCGCCGACGGCCGGTTCGCGCTCTTCGGCACGGACGCATCCAACCTCGTCACCGGCGACACCAACGGTCTTGGTGACATCTTCGTGCACGATCGGCAGACCGGTCAGACCACTCGCGTGAGCGTGTCGAGCGCAGGCGCTCAGGGCAATGGCGAGAGCGGCGATCCGACCCTCAGCGCCGATGGGCGATATGTCCTGTTTCAGTCGTCGGCAACCAACCTGGTGGCAGGGGATACCAACGGCCTGAAAGACGAGTTCGTCCACGACCGTGTCACGGGCCAGACCGTGCGCGTCAACGTCGCCTCGGATGGCACCCAGGCCAACGCCGTGAGCATTGGCGACGACGACGGGTGTTGCGCCTTCCCCTCGATCAGCGCCGACGGCCGATCGGTCGTGGTGGTCACGCTCGCCTCCAACCTCGTGCCCGGTGATACCAACAACCTCGACGACGTCTTCGTGGTCGGTCCGGTCTCGGTGAGTCCGACTACGGTCAGCGTGCCCGGCACGGGCGGCGGCGGGACCGTCAACGTCGCGTTCGATTACCCCGGCACTGCGTGGACGGCGACGACCACCACTCCGTGGATCACGATCAATGCGCCGGCCGGCGGATCGGCGAACGGCACCGTCACGTTCACGGCGGCGCCGAACGGCGTGACCGCGCGGACGGGCACGCTCGTCGTCGCGCTGCGCACCATCACCGTCACTCAGGAGGCGGTGACCACACCTCAGCCGCCGACGGAACTGTTTGCCTCGTCGATCGTCGGCAACACCCTGACCCTGCGCTTCACGCCGCCCGCGGCCGGTCCCGCGGCGACCGGGTTCCTGGTCGAGGGCGGCATCAACCCGGGTGAGACGCTTGCTAGCATTCCGACCGGGAGTACGGCACCCATCTACACGCTCCAGGCGCCGGACGGCGCGTTCTACGTGCGCACGCGAACAGTCACGGCAGCCGGCACGAGCGGCCCGTCCAACGAGATCCGGGTGTTCATCAACCAACCAGCCGCGCCGTCGGCGCCGGCGAACCTCCTCGCCACGGTGAATGGCTCGAGCGTGGCGCTGGCGTGGCGGAACACGAACGCAGGTGGCGTCGCGACCTCGATGGTTCTGGACGTGACCGGCTCGTTCAACGGGTCGTTGCCCATCGCCACCGGCGAGAGCGCCAGCTTCGACGGCGTGCCGTCGGGCACCTACACGCTCGCCCTCCGCGCGGCGAACAGCGCCGGTTCGAGCGACGCCTCGAACGCGGTGACGATTTCCCTTCCGGGCACGTGCTCGGGCGCACCGCTCACGCCGACCAACTTCGTCGTCATCAAATCCGGGAACGGGCTGCGGTTGTTCTGGGATCCGGCCGCGACCGGACCGGCGCCGACGGGCTTCGTCATCACCGTCACCGGCGCGTTCAACGGCGCGGTCCCGATGCCGGCGCGAACGATCAGCGCCACGGTTGGGCCCGGCACGTACAACCTCGCGGTGCTGGCGACGAACGCGTGCGGCGCGAGCGACCCGACGACCGTGCAGACGGTGACGGTGCCGTAGGCGGGCAACAGCTCAATCCCTGGCGGCCGGAAGAGGCCTGGCTGCCAGGGAGATGAGCAAGTGACGATCATTCTGCTTTGATTCGGGCCGCAGCCTTCATCGCCGGATCCTCGTGGCCTGTCGGCGTGGCTCTCTCTCGCCGGGCTCGTGCCACGATGAGGGCGCCCGCACCCAGCATGCCGAGTGCCAGGTCCTGCATGGTGTTGGCGAGGCTCACTTGAAGGTTGCTGCCGGTGACGGCATCGATCGCGAACTCGAGGAACTCCCACACGACCGCGGCCGATGTCGCCAGGCTGGCGACCAGCAGCGCCTCGAGGATCACCCCGCCACGGCCGCGGTCCCCGGGCAGCCCCTGGATACAGCGCGAGATGAAGTACGCCACCGAAACGCCGCCGGCGAAGTGCATCGGGATGTCGAGGCCTGGCCACGAGCGGTAGACATCGAGGACCTCGGTGGCGAAGACATGCACCACGAAGACGAGCAGCGGTGCCCACCCTCCCACGGCGAGCACCCTGCGCGCGACACCAACGATCTCTCGCATCGGCGCTCCCGCGGCAGTCAGATGCCCATCGTCGAGATCGCCTGCACCTTCCAGGCACCGCCGCGTCGGATCACGAGCAGGATGGCTTCGTATCCCGACATCGCCGATCCGGTCCGATCGCGACGGCTGTAGGTAATCGCCACGTTCACGCCATCGGTGCTGGCTTGTACTGCTTCGGCTCGGTCGAGCCGCGTCTCGAACCAGGTTCGCTGGCGGCCCGGCTCCGGTCCCGCGAGGAACTCCTCGATCGAGGCCGACACCTCGACCGCTCCGTCGCCGATGCGGACGAACGGATAATGCTGGGCCGCGGCGAGGCTTCGGGCGTCGTGACCGTTCCAGGCGGTGAAATACTGGCGCGCGGCGAGGACCCCGGCCTCCGAACTGGCCGCGAGCAGTTGTGTGTCGGCGGTGGTCGGGCCGGCGGCGAAGCGCGACAACACACCCCACCGGCCGCGATCGTTCGTGACGATGTAGGTGATGGCGCTGCCGACGAGGGCGCGCCCGTCCTCGGTGTAGCGCTGCCAGCTGCCGGTGACGTGGACCTTGTCGAGGCCCACCTGCACCACGCGCCGCGACGTCCACTCCGAGTGATGCCATCCGGTCTTCAGCGTGGCGGCGAAGTCGACTCCGGCGGCGTACTGCTCTGGCGTCTTCGAAAGCTCGAATGCGCCCGGACCAGGTCGGATGTGCGGGTAATGGAGCGACGCTGCCCAGAGCTTCGGATCGCGCGAGTTCCACGTCTCGAGGTAGCGATCGAGCGCCTGGAGCGCGAGATGAGAACGAAGGGTGATGGCGGCCGAATCGAGGGGCGTTTGAGCCACGAGCGCTGATGAGGGGATTGCCAAAGAAGCAAGGAGCGCGAATACAGCGGCGGCGGGCATGGGAGATGTCACGCCGCGCGATTGTGCCACAGCCCTGTAATCCACGCACCAGCTTGGAGCGTTCTTCGGTCCAGCACGGTTCAGTCAAGCGGACACGAGCGCGGGCGCGCATCGCCGCTCCAACTCTGCACTTCCTGATTGGTGCCACAATGAAGACGCCTTTGGCGTTCACCTCCCGCGCGCCGGCTCGAGCTGTCCATGCCGTCCGTCTTCGACTCGATCGCGCGGTTTCTCAACGCGGGCATAGCCGGGAGCGAGATCACTCCGCTGCGGCTGCTCGTGGTCCTGGTGCTGATGTCGGCCCTGCTCTGGGCGACTCGCCGGATCACGCACTGGTTCGTGGATCGCGTGCTCGCGGGACGGGGCGTCGAAGTCGGCCTCCGCGAAGCGCTCGGCGCGATCCTGCGCTACGGTCTGGTCGCGATCGGTGCGCTGGTCATCCTGCAAGGCGCCGGCATCGACCTGACGTCGTTGAACGTCCTGATCGGCGCCATCGGGGTCGGGCTCGGCTTCGGCCTGCAGGCGGTCACCAGCAATTTCTTCAGCGGCCTGATCATCCTGTTCGAGCGGCCGATCAAAATCGGTCAACGCATCGAGATTGCGGGCGTGGTCGGTCAGGTGCGTGAGATCGCCGCGCGTGCCACCACGCTCGTCACCGACGAGAACGTCGCCATCATCGTGCCCAACTCGCAGTTCATCTCCGAGCTGGTCACGAACTGGAGCCGGCCGAACGAGCTCACCGCATACGTGCTGACGTTCCATGTCGCGCCTGCGTCGGATCCCGAGCGGGTCCGCCGCGTCCTGCTCGACGCCGCGGCCGCCCATGGCGACGTTCACAACGAGCCCGCAGCCGAAGTCGAGTTCGTCGAGATGGGCCCGGCGAGCCTGCGCTTTCAGCTGCAAGTGTGGAGCAGCGCCCATCTGAACACGGCGGGGAAGTTGAAGAGCGATCTGAACTTCGAGGCCTGGCGGCGCCTGAAGGCCGAGGGTATCGCCCCGCCAGCGGCGGCGCTTGCGGTGACCGTGTCGTCACCGGCGCCCCGACGCTGATGAGCCGATCTCAACCAACCTTGGCGCGAGTATCCCTTGCTCTTATCAGACCTTGCGCCGGGGGATGTTTCACACGTTCGCCCCCGGCACAGCGATAGTGCGCAGGCGGGCGGAGAGGCCGGTCGCGAGCAGGGCGACGAGCACCAGCATCGACCAGGCCTGGCCGACGGCCCAGAGCAGGTTGCCGCCGGGTAGTACGCGACGGCCGCTTCGGAGGGCTCGGGCACGGCGACCGGCTCGGTCTCGTCAACCGGGGCGGACCCGGCGCCCTGGAAATGCGTGAGCCGGCGGCACCAGCCACAGCACCAACAGCGCCGACACCACCGACCTCAATCGCATCAGATCTCTCCCCGCGGATAGTATTGAAAGGCTCCCCACCGAAGCGGCCGGCCCCCCGGCGAATTGGAGGCGCTCGTGAAGGAATCGTGTTTCAGGAGTGTCGGTGGCGCCGCCACCGTGGCGGTGCTGTGCGTGCTGACGGCCGGCGCGGCGTGGGCGCGCCAGGCCACCGATCTCGTGGTCTCCCAGACCGTGGTCACGCCGGGTGCGCCGGTGACGGCCAACATCAGCGGCCCGCCGGGCCACTTCTTCGTCCTGTTGGGCAGCAACGTCGGTGCAGGGCTCACCTTCGGCGGGCAGAGCTTCGCGATCGGCATCGACTACGCCGTGGTCGCGTCAGGTCAGCTCGATGGCGCCGGCCTCGCCATCGTCAGCGGGACGCCGCCGTTTCTCTTCACGACGTTGGATCGCTATTACCTGCAGGCGGCCACGTCCCCGTCGCCCACGTTCCTGCCGGTCAATCTCTCGCCTGGACGCATCGTTCGGAATGCGGATCTGATCGGAGGGCTGACGGGCGCCCAGGGGCCGCCTGGACCTCCCGGGCCCCCGGGAGCCACGGGTGCCACCGGGCCGCCTGGCAGTCAGGGCCCGCAGGGGCCGGCCTGGCCTCCGGGGACCCAAGCGCTGTTCGGGTCGAACACCAACTGGGGAGCTGCCGGTCGCGGTCGGGAATGCACCCTGGGCGAGATCATCCTGACCGCGGGCGCCGTGGTGAACGGCGCTCCCGCGAACGGGCAGCTGCTGCCGCTCAGCACCAACACGGCCCTGTTCTCGCTGCTTGGCACGACCTACGGCGGCGACGGGCGCACGACGTTCGCCTTGCCGAACCTCGCCGCGGCGGCGCCGAACCTGCTCACCTACTCTATCTGCATGGAGGGCATCTACCCGGCCAGGCAGTAGGACCGTCTGGCCCCGGTCCGGATCGGTGTTTCGCGTCTTTCGCGTCGGCGCGCTGTCGGCAATGGAATACTGAACGCGAGTGCGCTGAATCGCTCAGAGTCCAACAGCCGAGACTGGCCGCTTAGATCCCACAGCCTCATCCCATAATTGCCCCAACGAGCACGCCTGCCGCAGAACGATAGCCCCGGTTTCTCCTGAGGCGGCCGGCGACGGCGGACGATACCAGCGAGTTCGTCGTCATCGTCAAACTGGCCGGTGTTGCTGAAGTGAACACGACGATGATGGCGAGCGTGTCCGCTACCTTCCCGTCCCCTATACTGGCCGGGTGGATGCGGCACCGCTGCTTGGGGATATCGGGCGTCGTCTGCGCGAGGTGAAGCTCGACGCGGTGTTGATCGGCAACGCCGCCGCGGCGCTCCAGGGCGCGCCGGTCACCACGGTGGACTTCGATTTTCTGTTTCGGAGGACCCCTCGTAACCTTACCAGGCTCAAGGCGCTCGCGCGAGGCCTCCGGGCCACGATTCTCCGCCCCTACTACCCCGTATCGGATCTCTATCGGATCGTCAGAGACGATGACGGCCTTCAGCTCGACTTCATGGCGACGATTCACGGTCTGCGCTCATACGAAGGCGTCCGTGATCGCGCGGCGGTCATCGAGGTGGGCGGCGTGCCCGTCCGTGTCGCATCGCTCGCTGATATCATCAAGAGCAAGCGCGCGGCCGGCCGCCCTCGCGACCTGGCCGTGCTGGATGTCCTGGAGACCGCCCTTGAAGAAGCCCCCAAGCCGCCGCGTCCGGCTCGCCGCGCTCGCGCGCGAAAGCCGGCGTGACCTCGTCGAGCGGGTCCGGCGCTGGCAGGCACTCCCGCCCTCGCGGCGAACGAACTTCCTGCGCAAGCGCGTGAGCTACCGAGGAACGTCGCTCTAACCCCTCAGCTCACTTCGGTGGAGAGTCCATCCGCTCGCTGATCCGGTGGATCGCGCCACTCTCAGCTCATGATGGTGCGCTATGCCGTGAAAGGGGATACGTTCTTGGCGGAGACGCCCCGGGTGTCGATCGCGAAGCTGGGTGGCGCGGAGTGAGATCTGGCGCCGGATGGAACGCGCGAGCTGCGCCGTCGCGCCCCGCTCCACAACCCTCGAGGGACTTTCGGCCGCCGGAGAGATTCGCCGCGTTGACCGTGATGCGGTCGCCCAGGCCGGAGGAGCACACCAACTATTGAGGGCCGCCACGGGTCTGGTCACGGGCCTGTAGCGGCCGTGCCACTCGAGACGGTAGTCCACCACCGAATCGTCAGCCAGATGCTCGAGCGTGAAGACCAGCCGTCCGCACCCACGCAACGCCCCGGCAGCGGCCGTGATCACCGCCGACAGATCGCCGAAGTACACCAGCGTGTCGGCCGACACGATCACGTCGAACTCGTGGTGCCTCTTCCCAAGGAACTCCGTCAGCTCGGCCTGGACCAGCACGTCGTCGATCTGCTCTCCCGCGCGAGGGCCAGCATCCCGGCTGACAAGTCAACGCCGGTCAATCGGCGCGCAAACGGCGCCAGGAATGGCGCGCAGAGCCCCGTGCCGCAGCCGGCGTCGCTCGTACTGCCGCGATGGTTCGAGCGCCGCCTGCTCCAGCATGGCCGACACGAGCGCGGGCGCGCGGTAGGACAGACGCTCGAGCCGCGACTCGAACGTCGTGGCGAACCCGTCGAACGTCTGCTGGACGAACTCGTTCGACGCGCGGGCCGGCGCGTCACGGCCGCTGCAGGCGGCGAACATGTGCCTGGCGACCGGATTGCCCGGATCCTCGGCGAGCCACGCCTCGAAGATCTGTCGCGCCCGGTCGAACTCGCTCAACGTGCAATGCGCCAGCGCCAGCAACCGCGGCGCGTCGTGATGCGTGGGACGGAGTGTGATCGCCTTGCTGAAGCACACCGCGGCTTCTTCAGAACGATTCAGGCTGTTGCGCAGGATCCCGAGGTTCGTGTACGCATCGACGTGATGGCGATGGCCGCGCGGTATTCGGCCTCTGCGTCGCCGGAGTGTCCGGTAGCGCGCAGCAGCACGCCGAGATTGCTGTGGGTGTTGGCATGCCGCGGCGCGACCACAATCGCACGTCGGTACGCCTCGACGGCCCCATCGAGCCCGCCAGCCGACTGATGCACGATGCCCAGATTGCTGGACGCGTCGGCGTTGTCCGGCGCGAGGCCCAGGGCATTGCATCCGAGCGCCTATGACTTCGGCCGGCTCACTGGCGGCACGATGCCGTTCGATCGATACGCGGTCACCAGCTTGCCGTAATGCTCGCCTTGATGCTCGATCCAGCCGATCAACTGCGGCCTCGGCTTCGATTGCACGAGCGGATACGACGCGGCAATGGCGGCTTCCATTTCCGCGACCATCGACGCGCGCGTCTTCGGCTTGCTGCCGTCGGCCTTCTCGCGGGCTTCGAAGTCGAATTTCTCGCCACGGGCCTGCGCCGTCGTCATCTCCAGCCCGATGGTGACGTGACGCAGCTCCTCGAGCACGGACCGTGAATCCGGATGTGGCTTCCAGCCGAGCTTGTCGTCCGGAAACTGTGTGTCCTTCGCCATTGCAAGGATCTTGTCGTGGATGCTGCGCCACTGATTCGCGATCACGCTTTCATACGTCGGCGCCGGCTTGTCCTGCGCAGCGCCCGACGTCGCCAGGCACACCCACACCAACACCGCGATGATCCTGATTGCTGAACGCCGCTTCATCGTCGCCTCCTATGGTGTCCCGATGGGCCATTCTAAGCGGCGTTTGCGCGATGGGACGGGTGTTTGTGACCGGATGGCGGCGCACAGACGGGCTACCCTGCAGGGCGCACCGAGGGCAGTCCGGCCAGCGCCAGCGCGAGCTCGCCCTCGTCGTAATCGCGATCCTCCAGCCTGCCGGCAAAGTAGTCCTGATAGGCCGACATGTCGAAGTGGCCGTGTCCGCACAGGTTGAAGAGGATGGCCTTCGACGTTCCCTCCTCGCGGCATTTCACGGCCTCGTCGATCGCCCCCTTCACGGCGTGGTTTGCTTCGGGCGCGGGAATGATGCCTTCGGCGCGGGCGAAGAGCACACCCGCCTCGAAGCACGGCGTCTGGTGCACGGCGCGCGCTTCGATCAGCCCGAGCTCCTTCACATGTGAGACGAGCGGCGCCATGCCGTGGTACCTGAGGCCGCCGGCGTGGAAGCCCGGCGGCACGAACGCCGAGCCGAGCGTGTACATCTTCGCCAGCGGCGTCATTTTGCCGGTGTCGCCGAAGTCGTAGGCGTAGACGCCGCGGGTGAGGCTCGGGCACGCGGCGGGCTCCACCGCAATCACGCGGACCCGCTTGCCGCCGCGCAGCGCCGCCCCGATGAATGGGAACGCGATGCCAGCGAAGTTCGATCCGCCGCCCGTACAACCGACGACGACGTCGGGGTAGTCCCCGGCCATGTCGAGCTGCGCCATGGCTTCCTGGCCAATCACCGTCTGGTGCAGCAGCACATGGTTCAGCACCGACCCGAGCGCGTACTTGGTATCGTCGGAGGTCGCCGCCACTTCGACCGCTTCGGAGATCGCGATGCCGAGGCTGCCGGGGCTGTCCGGCGTGTGGGCGAGGACCGCACGCCCATAGTTGGTCTCCGTCGACGGGCTGGCAATGCACGTCGCGCCGAACGTTTCCATGAACAGCCGACGATAGGGCTTCTGGTTGTACGAGACCCGCACCATGAAGACCTGAACATCGATGCCGAACAACGCGCCTGCGAACGACAGTGCCGAGCCCCACTGGCCGGCGCCGGTCTCCGTGGTGATCTTCCGGGTGCCCGCTTCCCGGTTGTAGAAGGCCTGCGCCACCGCCGTGTTCGGCTTGTGGCTGCCGGCTGGACTCACGCCTTCGTACTTGTAGTAGATCCGGGCTGGCGTCTGCAGAGCCTGCTCGAGGCGCCTCGCACGAAAGAGCGGTGTCGGACGCCATTGCCTGTAGACGTCGCGCACGGGTTCGGGGATCTCGATCTCGCGCGCGCTCGAAACCTCCTGCATGATGAGCGAGAGCGGGAACAGCGGCGCGAGATCGTCCGGTCCGACCGGCTTCATCGTCCCCGGGTGCAGCACCGGCGGCGGCGGCGATGGCAGGTCGGCCATCAGGTTGTACCAGGATTTCGGGATCCGTGACTCGTCGAGCAGGTATTTGACGGTCTCGCTCATGCTCGCCCTCCGTCGACCCCTACATTCCTACGAATGGCCTCATTCTCAGAACACGAGCGTCCACCCCGGATGCCGGGCCCGTTCCCGGGTGTAGGAGACGCCGTGCACCTTGAGGCCCTTCTCGTCCACCAGCGTGATGACGCCTCCCTTGTTCGACAGCGCCAGCGGTTGCCGGATCTCTACTGTGCGGGTGGCGCCCGCGCCAAGCACACCCGAGAGCGGCAGGCGCTGCTCCTGCGTGTCGAGCAGCGCCCACCCAGCGAGGTCGAGGTCGTGGGGCGCGGTGTTCAGCAGTGTGACGACCTCAACCTCGGGCGACTGCGTCGCGTTCACCAGCGCTGCGACGATACGCACCAGACCCTCCGGATCCTCGCTGGTCGGTGGCCCGGTCGGCTCGGGCCCGCCGATGCGGTGGCCCGTCTCGTCGTCAGTGTGCCAGGTCTGTGACTGGAACTTCAGGAACACCGCCGTCCACTCCTGCTGGTCCGGGAAGTGGATCAGAAGGCCGCCATCCTGGTAGACGCCGTCGTCCCCAGCGAACCGCTGGTCATTGCCCTGGTTCATGTGAATGTCGTGGATCCCGTTCCCGGGAAGGAAGCCGAAGTACTTGTCCTTGACGCCGGACTCCGGCCCCCAACGTTCGCCGAACGCGTAGACGAGGGCGGCCTCGTCGCCGACGGCTCGCTGCATGACGCGATCGAGCTTGTCGTTGAGGTCGTTGTCGAAGCCTGGGACGCTGAACGGCAACGGCCGCATCTTCGCACGGTCGAAGAGGTTGCCCCTGATGTAGTCGAGTGCACCGGATCCCGGCTTCCTATCGAGCCTTTGGAAGCCCGTCGGCAAGGGCTCGAGCAGCGCCGTAATCGGGTGCTCGAAGCGTTCGAGGATGATGTATTCGACTTCCGACGGCGACTGCTGCGACTTGACGTTCACCGCGATTCGGTAGTCCGTCGTGTCGTCGACGAGCCTCACCTGGTAGTGGGGGCTCTGCCCCGCGCCGAGGCGGACCTCGATTGCCTTGCCCTTCAGTACGCCGTATGCACGTAGCGCCATGGAGACCCCCTGCCTGAAAGGCGAGCCGCCGACCGCAGCTCCTCTTGCCCTACTGTCCGCCGGCCGGCGCCGGGCCAATCGCCGACCGCAGGTCATCGAGCGTCGCGAGGCGCGGCCCGTGCAGCGCGGCGATCTGCCGAACGTTCAGTTTCAGCTTCTGGATGTTCTCGTAGAGGTTGATTGCAAAGGGGCTTGGTGACGGCGGCGGCGCTGCGTTCGGGGCGAGCGGCGCCCACGCGTCCACCTCGATGAGAATCCGCTCTGCGGGGAGGTACACCATGGCGAACGCATCATTGTGCCCGTTGCCTGCGAGTCGATGGATTTCGATCGATCGACGACCGTCGGTGAGGACGTGCTTCTCCGCGAACGTTTCAAAGGTGGCTGGCCTGGCGTTGGCCAGGCGGCCCGGATTGAGCGTGCGCGGCGCCGCCCACGCTTTCTCGTAGTATGGGCGGTTCATCTCGTGCGTCACCACTGTCGCACCCTCGGCGACGTACGCGCGCAGGCCACCCGAGTGGTCGAAGTGAACATGGGAGTTCACGACGTAGCGGATCGGTTTGTTCGGGATGGTCTCTCTGACCTTTGCAATGACGGCTGAAGAGCGTGAGTCGTCGAGGGGCGCCTCGACGACCACGACATGATCGGCCTGCTCGACGGCGACGCTGTGGTGGCTGCCTCCCTTGAGGTAGTAGACCCCGCCGGCCAGCTTCTCGACCGCGACGGTCACCGGGGGTGGCGAGAAACTCCGCACGGCATCCGGCACCTGGATGTCCAGCTTCGGGTTCTTGACGACGGACGAGACCGTCAGTTCGAGCACGGGATGTCCGCCCTGCGTCCGGACGATGCGCGCGGGAAACCTGATGCCGCCGAAGTCGCGATAGTCCGAGTAGGCCAGCTCCACCGGCGTGTCGCCGAGTACGGGATTGTCGATCCACGTTTGTACCCGCTCGACCTCGTTCCGGGCGTTGATGCGTCCGACATAGCGGTGCGTACCGTCGACGGTGAAGGAGACCTCCGATCCACCTTCCACCGGCTGCGACGTGGCGTTGTTGGCAGCAGCGGCCTTCAGGAATCCGTGCGGCGTCGTCCAGATCTCCATGGTCCGCTCTTCCACCGCGGCCGGCTGCGGCTGCGGGGCTGGTGCGGCGCCCGGCGCTGCACCGGCCGGCGTGGCCATGTTCCAGGCGTTGGTGCCGCTGACCACCTGGACGACCCGTTGCGGAACGGGGGCCGGTCGCGCGCGATCGGGCTCGACCACCTGGATGCGGTCCATCTGCACCTCAGCGGCGGGTGCCTGGTAGTCGATGCGGGCCGAGAAGCTCTTGAGTTCGAACGCCGGCCAAGGCAGTGTGGGGTTGGCGGCCTGGCCGAACTGGAACCACCGGCCGCTCCCCGAGTACTCGAGGGCGGTCGTGTCCGGTGTTGCGAGGGCCTGCTGTGCGGCAGGCAGCGTCCCGGGCTCTTCGCCACTGCAACCGGCACTGGCGAAAGCCATGACCAAGCTGGACGCGAGAGAGGTCAGTTTGCGCATGGTCACACCTCTGGCGCGCGAGGCCGTGTCTCCGCCGCGTCTTCTTGCGGGTGCGCGCCGGACGCGTAGTCTAGCAGGAACGCGGACGCGCGGGCGCAGACAGTGCACCGGTGCCCGGCATGGCCCTCGATCACACCACCGCTGGCCGTACAGCCGAGACCGATACCGAAGTCATCACACAAGCGGCGAACCGCCGTCACGGCTGAGGTAAGGGCTGCGGCGCGCGTTCGCCCGGCCGGTCGTTGACAGGCTGCGGGCGCCTACGAACAATCGCCGCATGCCACACACCAAGCCGCACTCGCTGGTCCGCCTCCTGACGATCGTCGCCTGGTTGTCGATTGCCGCCTCGCCGGCACGCGTCGTCGCCCAGCCTCAAGCCGGGGCCGCCCGGCTCGGGACCGATGCCGACGTGCAGGCGTCGATTCGCTTGTTCACCGCTTGGATCGAGGGCCAGCTGCTCGAGCGCAACCTCCCGGGCGTTGCGGTGGGTGTCGTGTCGGACCAGGACCTGGTCTGGGCCCGGGGCTTCGGCCTTGCCGACACCAGCGCCGGGATTGCGATGACACCCCAGACGAAGTTCCGCATGGCCTCGCACAGCAAGCTGTTCACGGCCACGGCCGTGATGCAGCTGCGCGAGCTGGGCCGGCTGCGACTCGACGACCCGGTGTCGATGCATCTGCCGTGGTTCACCGTGAAGCCCGCGAACGCGGATGACCCGCCGATCACGATCGAGGAGCTGCTGACGCACAGCTCGGGCCTGCCGCGCGAAGCCGGCCCGCACTGGACGACCTTCGACTTTCCGACCTCCGCGCAGCTGCGGACGCTGATGGTCGCGCGACAGGCACCATTCGCCCCGGAAGTACGCTGGAAGTACTCGAACCTCGCCTACAGCATCGCCGGGATGGTCGTCGAGGAGAAGAGTGGCCTGTCGTGGGCCGACTACCTGCAGCGCAACATCTTCGACCCGCTCGGCATGAGCGCATCGAGCGTGGATCGGAACGTCAGCGGACTCGCCGTGGGCTACGGACGCCGGCGCCCCGACGGCACTCGCCAGGAGAACCCGTTCATCGACGCGCGAGGCATGGCGGCGGCGACGGGTCTGACGTCAACCGTCGAGGACATGGCGGCGTTCGTCTCCGCGCAGTTCCGTCAGGGCGCGCGCGGCGGCAACCGAATCCTCAGTACGGGCTCGCTGCGCGAGATGCACCGCATCCGCGTGGTCGAGAGCAACTGGACACAGGGCAACGCGATCGGTTTCGCGGTGCGTAAGGCCGGTGACAAGGTGTATGTCTCGCACGGTGGAAGCTACCCCGGTTATCAGACGAACACGACGATCTGGCTGGAGGGCAAACTCGGCGTCATCGTATTGACCAACGCGGACGATTCGAACCCGGCCGCCATGGCCACTGAGCTGATGAACACGGTCGGGCAGGCGGTCGCCAAGGCGGCGGCAATCGCGCCTGCCCCCACGCCGACGTGGGATCCCACCTGGTCGCGGTTTACGGGCCTGTATCGCGGCCGCGGCGGGGATTCCCACGTGGTGGAATTGAACCGGCGGCTCGTGATCATCAATCCCGCCGCCCCCAATCTCGACAACCCGATCACGCTGGAGCCGCTCGGCGAAGGGCGCTTTCGCTACCAGGCGCCAACCGGAGGTGGGCCGGTGGGTGAGGTCGTTCGATTCGTCGAGGAGGGTGGTCGCGTGGTCCGCATGGTCACTGGCGACAGCTATGTGGAGCGGGTCCAGGCGCAATGACCGGACGCCAGCGACGCCGATGAACCGATACTTCTCCATCGCCCTGCTCGCCGTTGTCGCCGTTTCGGGGTGCGGCACGCCGGCGGCGCCGGAGCGGCCGCCAGCGTCCGCCGTCGTGTTTTCGGGTGCTCGGCTCGTGCTCGGGGACGGGGAACGGCCGATCGAGGACGGTACCTTCGTCGTGGCCGACGGGCGAGTCGCCCTCGTCGGACCGAGAGCCTCCCTCACGGTGCCCCGTGGCGCCCCTGTCGTCGATCTCACGGGGCGCACCGTGATTCCGGCCATGGTCGATGCGCACGCGCACATCGGCTACATGCGCGACTTGACCAGCGGACCCCAGAACTACACCTGCGAGAACATCCTCGATCACCTCCGGCGCTACGCCTATTTTGGCGTCGCCGCCGGCATGGCCATGGGCTCCGACTTCGGCGACCTGCCGTTTGCGCTGCGCGATGAATCGGCGGCGGGACGGCACGCGGATGCCGCGCGGTTCCTGACGGCGGGCCGGGGGCTGGCGCCTCCCGACGAGGTGCGGCCGGACAACATGCGCCATTCGGCCTACTCGATCGCGACGCCGGACGCTGCACGATCGGCGGTAAGGGAGCTCGAGTCACGGGGCGTGTCGATCGTCAAGACGTGGGTCGACGACCGTGGCGGGCGCGTCAACAAGATGCCGCCTGATGTGTACGGAGCCATCATCGACGAAGCCCACGCGCACGGGATGAGGGTGATGGTTCATGCGACGGATCTGGCCGACGCAAAGGCCCTCATTCGTCGCGGTGTGGATGGTTTCGGCCACGCGCTGCAGGAGATCGACGACGAGTTCGTCGATCTCGTGAAGGAGCGGCCGAACGTCTTCTTCCTGCTCGCCCTTGGCGGTCCCCGGCGTGTGGTTCACGCGCCATGGCTCGACCCTGTACATCCCCTGGTGGCGGCGACGGTCTCGCCGGCGCAGATCGCCCGCCTGCGGAACCGCCTTATCTCCGAGTCGGAAGCGGGGCGTCGCGCCGCCCAGCTCGCGTGGGACCGCATGGCCGCGGGCGTCGCGCGGTTGTCGGCGATCGGTACCCGGATCGGCGTCGGCACCGACGGCGGTGGCCAGCTCGGCGACCAGTTCATCGGGTGGACCGTGCATACGGAGGTCGAGAACATGGTCGCGGCCGGCATGACGCCGGGCGAGGTGCTGAAGGCGGCAACCAGCACCGCGGCCGACATCGTCGGCCTCGGAGACGTCGGCAGGATTGCGGTCGGCTACAGCGCGGACTTCATCGTGCTCGACGCCAATCCGCTCGATGACATCACGAACACCCGGCGCATCGTCAGCGTCTTCTTGCGCGGGGCGGAAATCGATCGAGCCGGCCTCCAGCGCGCCTGGGCGAGCCAGGCGACGCGATGAGGAGCTGCAGCCAGACTCCAGAGCCTGGAGTCGGGATCCGCTATTCTGGTTCCCGACCCCCGACGCCGACTCCCGACGCCCGATCGATCACCAATGGCCAAACGTCCGGCAGAACCCTCCCTTTTCGACGACAACGACGACACCAGCAGCTCCGAGAGCAGCGCGCCACCCTCCCCCCCGCCACCGCGGGGAGGAGCATCCGCGCCGCCGCCTGGCGATGGATCGTCCGCGGTCTCGCTGCACGAGGCCGCACAGTCGCGATATCTGAATTACGCGTTGTCGGTGATCACGTCGCGCGCGCTGCCGGACGTGCGTGACGGACTGAAGCCCGTGCAGCGCCGCATTCTCTACACGATGTGGCAGCAGAACCTGACGGCTGCCGCGAAGCACCGCAAGTGCGCCAAGGTCGTGGGCGACGTGATGGGCAACTACCACCCCCACGGCGACTCGGCGATCTACGAGACGCTCGTGCGGATGGCGCAATCCTTCTCGCTGCGCTATCCGCTGATCGACGGCTCCGGCAACTTCGGGTCGCTCGACGGCGACGCGGCCGCGGCCATGCGCTACACCGAATGCCGGCTGGCGCGGCTGTCGGACGAAGTGCTCCTCGAGATCGAGCAGGAGACCGTCCATTTCCGGCCCAGCTACGACGGCACGAAGCAGGAGCCGGTGGTGCTGCCCTCCCGCATCCCGAACCTGCTGGTGAACGGCGCGACGGGCATCGCCGTGGGCATGGCCACGAACGTCCCGCCTCACAACCTCCACGAGGTGTGCACGGCCCTCGTCAAGCTGCTCGACGATCCGGATCTGTCATCGGTTCAGCTCTGCCGCTGGGTGAAGGGGCCGGACTTCCCGACTGGCGGGCACATTCTCAATTCGCCGACCGAGCTGAAGGAGATCTATCGCACCGGCTCGGGCTCGATCCGCATCCGCAGCACCTGGGAGAGCGGGCCGACGTCGCGCAGCAGCAAGCTGCTCTACGTCACGAGCGTGCCGTACGCCGTCAACAAGGCGCAGCTCGTCGAGCAGATTGGCGACGTCGTGCTCGGCCGCAAGATGCCGCACCTGGTGGACGTCAGGGATCTCTCCACCGACGACGTCCGCATCGAGCTGGAGCTGAAGCCGAGCGCCGACGAGAACCTCGTGATGGCGTACCTGTTCAAGCACACCTCGCTCCAGACCACCTTCGCGGTCAACCTGACCTGCCTGGTGCCGACCGAGAACGCCGAGGTCGGCCGCCCCGAGCGGCTCGACCTGAAGCAGATCCTCTGGCACTTCCTCCACTTCCGCCTGGACGTGGTGACCTCGCGCCTCGAGCACGAGCTCGCGCAGCTGCAGAAGCGCATCCACATCCTCGAGGGCTTCGAGAAGGTCTTCGACGCACTCGACGAGATCATCCGCCTCATTCGCAAGTCCGACGGCAAGGCCGACGCGGCCGAGAAGATCATCAAGCGCTTCGAGCTGGACGCCGAGCAGACCGACGCCATCCTCGAGCTGAAGCTGTATCGACTGGCGCGCCTCGAGATCCTCGTCATCCAGAACGAGCTCGCCGAGAAGCGCAAGCGAGCGCGCCAGATCAACGCGCTGCTCAAGGACGAGAGCAGCCGCTGGACGCTCGTCCGCGACGAGCTGCTGGAGATCCAGAAGAAGTACGGGGACCCGAAGATCGATCGGCGCCGCACCCGCATCGAGGAGACCGAGGAAGTCGAGTACTCGGCAGACGCCTTCATCGTCGACGAAGACAACGTGGTCATCCTGTCGAAGGACGGCTGGGTGAAGCGGCAGAAGGAGGTGAAGGACCTGTCGACCACGCGCCTGCGGGAAGGCGATGGTGTGCTCGCCGCGATCGCTGGATCGACGCGTGCCACGCTGGTGTTCTTCTCGAACTTCGGGTCAGCTTACACGTGCCGGTTCGTGGACGTGCCGGCGTCCACCGGGTACGGCGAACCGGTGCAGAAACTCTTCAAGTTCAAGGATGGCGAGCGGGTGATCGCGGCGTTCAGCCTCGACGGCCGGGTCCGTGGCGACATCGGTCATCTTCCCGAGGGCGAAGAGTCGGACGCCGCCGCGGCGGACGAGGCCGAAGCGCCGCCCGTGCACGCGGTGGCGGTGACGACCGACGGCTACAGCCTGCGATTCTCCCTGGCCGGCTTCGTCGAGCCGAGCACCCGATCCGGCCGCCGCTACGCGCGCGTTCCCGAAGGAGCCGAGGTGGTGGCCGTGGCCCGCATCACCGGAGACGAGACGATCATCGCCGCCACCAGGGACGCCCGGGCGATGCTGTGTCCGGTGGAGGAGATCAACTTCCTGTCGGGCCCCGGCCGCGGCGTCATCCTGCTCAAGGTGCAGGACGACGACCGGGTGATCGGGGCGATCGCGTCGGCCGGCGATCGCGATCTGATGACGGTGGAGACCTCGCGTGGCAGCGAGCAGACGATCAGCACGGCCAAGTACGAAGTCACCGGCCGCGGCGGGAAGGGGCGCGAGCTGATGCAGCGCGGCGGCTTCACGCGCGTGATCCCCAGCGAGGTGCCGCTGCCGGTGTTGCCGGGCAACGACTGAGAAGACGGCAGGCCGACGATCGTGTATCGTGCGGCGGAGAACGATGCATCCGGAACTGCAGGAGGCCCTGGATTTTCACCGTGCCGTGATGGCCGAAGGCAGTCGCGCGCTGGTCGGCTACGACACGGCGAAAGCCCTGGCCAACGTCGTTCTCCTGGCCGAGATTCCGACCACCTACGACGAAAGGCGCCCGGAGCGGCAGGTGAACGCGGGCAACCTTCTCCTGCGGGGCGTCCCCGGTGTCGGCAAGACCTTCTTCGGCGTGATCCTGGCCGCGATCAGCGACGCCAAGTTCGCCCGGATTCAGGGCCGCGCCGACCTCCAGCCGACCGAGGTGGTCGGCTTCCAGATGATCAACCCGGCCACCGGCCAGCTGGTCACCGAGTTCGGGCCGATGGCGTCGGCCGAGGTGATCCTGCTCGACGAGATCAACCGCATCCCGCTCAAGTCGCAGAGCGCGTTCCTCGAAAGCCTGCAGGATCGTTCGATCACCGTCGGCAAGGAGACCTACGAGCTGCCCGCTTTCAGCTTCGCGATGGCGACGATGAACCCGGTGGAGCTGGGGCAGGGCACCTTCCCGCTGTCCGAGGCCGCGACGGACCGTTTTGCCGCGATGATCAACATCGGCTACCTTCCGCCGGCCGAGGAAGAGAAGCTGGTCGACTTCGACTTCAAGCGCGTGCGCCTGCGCCCGATCCTGTCCAAGCAGCGCATCATCGAGCTCCGCGCGCGGATCGGCGGCCGCGTCTTCCTGCACCGCAGCCTCGGCCGCTACATCCAGCGCCTGGTCGCCGCGACCCGTCCCTACAATGCCGACACCGACTGGCGCCAGCGCTCGCCATCCGACATGGTCGAACGTGGTGTGGACCTCGGCGCGTCGCCGCGTGCCATCATTGCGTGGAGCCGCCTGGCCAAGGTGTGGGCTCTGCTGCAGCGCGAGCGCTCCGAGGTCTACCCGGAGGACATTCAGGCGCTCGCGCCCTACGTGCTGGGGCATCGCATCTGGCTGGGGCCGCATGCGGCCAGCCACGGCCTCAGTGTCGACGATGTCATCCGCGACGTCGTGGAGCAGGTGCCGATCCCGTGACCTCGCCCGCGCCACAGGCCGTCTCGCTGGTCGATCTCGACGAGATCACCAGGATCGAGCTCATCGTTGCGCGCCGCCTGCGGGAGCGCACCTCAGGCGAGCACCGCAGCCGGACGGAGGGCGCCGGCTTCGACTTCGTCGGGTTGCGCGACTGGCAGTCCGGCGACCGCATGGCGGCCATCGACTGGCCCCAATCCACGCTCACCAACTTCGCGCCGCTCGTCGTCAGGGAGTTCGACCAGCCGAGCACCGCGACGGTGGTGGCGGTTGCCGACCTGTCGCTGTCCACACGGTGCGGCGTCGTCCGCGGCGAGGGGTACCAGCATCGGGGGGCGCCCATCGCCGCCGCAGTCGCGCGTGCGCTGGCGGTCATCGGTCTCTCAGCCTCCTTCTTCCAGGACCGGTTCGGCCTGATCGCCTTCGAGCGCGACTTCTCGCACCTCGCCGGCATCGCACCACGCACGGGCCGTAACCACGTCGTCCACTGTCTCGATGCCTACCTGGCGCGCCGAGGGCTCGAGCCGGTGATGCACGGAGCCAGCGTGAGCACGACACTGGCGGGATCGTTCCGCACCACCTCGCTGGTCCCGTTCATCTCGGACTTCCTGTTCGACGAGGCGTTCGACGTGATCAAGGAGCTGGCGCGGCTCGATGCCACCCACGACGTCTTCCTCGTGCTGGTGGACAGCGCGTTCGCGTTCGACATGCCGGAGGTGTCGGCGCGGTGGATCGAGGTGGAGGACGTCGAGGCCGGGACGACCCGGACGGTCTCGCGGCGGGCCTGGGCCGCGCTCGGCGAGCGGGTGGGCGCCTGGCAGGCGGAGATCGAGCAGGCCGCCCGGGCGGTGGACCTCGACGTGGTGCGAGTCGGGCTGGACGCGCAGCGGGACGACCTGGCCTTGAGCGAATTCGTGGCGGAGCGCCGGCTGCGGAAGCCGGCCCGGTGAGGGGCGTGTGATGTCGGCGAGATCACCCAAGCTGGAAAGGAGCAGGCGTGCGCTGCTGCTGGCCGTCGCGCTGTTGCCCCTGGCGAGCACCGCGGCGGGACAGGTCAGGCCTGGCACACCGCCGCCTGCCGCGCCCGAAGGGCCGATGGTGGAAGTGGCCCCGATCAGGTGCTGGTGGCGCACCAGCGCGGGCGCCGTCGCCCTCGGCGAGCTGTTCGACGTCCGGCTCACGTGCGCGGTAATCGAGACCCCCAGCGTCCAGGTCGTGCCCGACGAGACGCGACTCACGGTCGCTGGCGTTCAGTTGAAGCCCTTCGAGGTCGTCGGTGGCGAGCATCCCGCCGACACTCGTGCCGGCCAGCGCCGCTTCTTCCAGTATCGCTATACCCTGCGGCTCATCGACGCGAACGAGATCGGGCAGGACGTCTCGCTGCCGCGCCTGCCCATCACCTACAAGGTGCAGACCCGCGTGGCGGCGGACGCGACGTTGGCCGGCCGCGACTTCACCTACATGATGCCGGGTCTCACGGTGCGGGTGCTGTCGCAGGTGCCCAACGACGCCTTCGACATCCGCGACAGTTCCGATGTGGGCCTCGAGCGCATCGAAGGGCTGCAGTTCCGCGCGCGGCTGCTCGACATCGGGGCGATTGCGCTCGGTGCGGGTGCGGCGCTGCTAGCCACTCTTGCGCTCGTGGCCATCGTCGGAGGGGCCCGTCGCGCCGGAATCCGCGAGCGGAGGCGGATGCCGGATCGGAGAGTGCTCGCGGCCGCTGGCGCCGAGCTCGAGCGAGTGGCGCGCGAGAGCCACAGCGAGTGGACCCCGGACCTGCTCGGCGCCGGGCATGCCGCGCTGCGCATCGTCAGCGCGATCGCGCTTGGACGACCCGCCAGCGAGCAGCTGCTGGCAGCCGGCGCGGCGCCGACCGAGGGCCGGATCGCCGTCCGCTCGTTCGTTCTCGGCCGGGCCGGCGTGGCGGTCACGAGCGCGACCACGGCGGCGGACCTGGCGCGAGAGCTGACGGCGCTGCCCGCCGGTGCACCGATCGCACGGCGGGCCGGGCTCGAGGCGCTGCACGCGGCCATGGCTACGTTCACGGCCGCTCAATATGCGTCCGGCGAAGAGGCTCCCGATGCGGTGGCCCTCGCCCGCGCCCTCGAAGGCGGGCGTGCCGAGGCCGCGCGACTGGCCCGCGAGAGGCTGTGGCGCCGGCCTCGCTCCGTCGCGATCAAACCGGTGTGGAGGGAAGGGGTGGCGCGGCCGTGAGCGAGGGCCTGCGCGCGCTCGCCGCGGCAGTTGCCGCCGACTGGGGCTCGTTCGAGACCACCGGCCTGACGTTCTGGCACCGCGACTTCGCACGCCTGGCGGGCGTCGGCTTTGCCGCGCTGGCAGTGCTGCTGCTCGCGACCAGTTTCTCCATTCGGCGGCGCCAGGGCCGCGGCCGCGTGGTCCTGCCGGCGGTACTGCGAACGATGCGGCCGGCTCGCACGGCGTGGCTGCGGCACGCGCCCGCGGTGCTGTTCGCCGCCGGCTTCCCCTTCGCGCTGTTGGCCCTCGCCGATCCGCACGCCTCCCTGTCAGCTTCGGAGGTGACCTACCCGGGCCGTCGCATCGCGCTGATGATCGATGCGTCCGACAGCATGCGCTCGAAGTTCACCGCCCCGTCGCTCAATGCCGGCACGCAGCAGGCGTTCTTCACCACCGTGGCCGCCGCGACTCGCTTCGTCGAGCTGCGCCGCCAAGGCCAGTACCGCGACCTGATGGCGCTCATCGAGTTCGGCAACCGCGCCTACGTGATCACCCCGTTTACGAGCGACTACGACAACCTGTTGCTCAGCATCGCGCTCATCGGAGATCCGGTCGAGTTCTCGAAGTTTCCCGATCCCGGCACCATCATCGGCAGCGCCATCGAGCAGAGCATCGCGATCTTCAAGGCGTTCGATTTCCTCGAGGCATCGGGGAACCTGATGGTGATCTTCACCGACGGCGAGGATACCAATGCGGTGGTGCACGGACGCCCGCTGGACGACATCCTGAAGGCGGCCACCGACAACAAGATCCCGCTCTATTTCGTGCGGATCAACTACGGCAAGGGCTACAACGAGGCCGTGCCGGACGCGCTTTGGAAGGAATCGGTGGAGAAGGCAGGCGGCCGGTTCTACATTGCCAGCGACGAGCGCAGCCTGATGGCGGCGATCGCCGACATCGACCGCGGGTCGACTGGCGCGATCCAGATTCGTCAATACACCACCCAGGAGCCCCGGTTCGCGAGCTTCGCGCTCGCCGCCATGTCGTTATGGGCCGCCGCGGCCACGCTGCGGCTCTCGTTCCCGATGTTTTCGACAGTGCCATGAGGAGGACCGTGTGCGGATGACGATCGTGCTCCGAGTTGTTGGCGCGCTCCTGCTGCTGGGAGCCGCCGCCGTCGCACGTAACGACGCCCGCCTGGCGCGCCGCGAGGCGGACGCATGGCAGCAGCTGGCGACGCTGCGCTACGACGGCACCTCCATCGGGGAGGCGGCGCCGGGTCCACTGCTGGCCGCGGCCCTTGGCGAGCGCGCAGACGCGGAACGCCGCCAGGCCACCGTCGAGTACTGGCTGGGCCGCTACGCTGACCTGGTGGATCGGCAAGCCGGCGCCACCGACGCCGACGTGTTGTTCGTCGCCGCCAATGCGGCGTTCCGCACGGCGCGACTCGATCGAACAGTCGGGCCGGAGGCGGCGCGCCAACTCGACGGCGTCATGCAGGCGTACGCCAGTGTTCTCAAGTCCGAGCCTCGCCACCCCGACGCGGCCTACAACTTCGAATACGTCTCCAGGCTGCGGGACAGGATCGGCCAGATGAAACCGGCGCCACCGGGCAAGGAGCGCGAATCGCCCCGCGCCGCCCGACCGATCCAGACCGCCGACCTGCCGCGCGGCCCCTCGGTGCACGGACTCCCCGGTGGACCGCCGCCCGAGATCAAGGCCGAAGAGTTTCAGATCCTGACTCCGCGCGACCTTGGCGATCGCGAGTCGGATCCCGAGCAGGCCCCCGGCAGCAGGATGCGCCGGAAGGGCTGAGGAGAGAAACGTGTTCGCCGACGTCGGACCGATCGCGTTCGCGGCGCCGGCCTACCTCTGGCTTCTGGCACTGCCTCCGGCGCTGCTGGTGCTGTGGGCCTGGCGCGTCGCCCGGCGCGCGATCGACCTGCGGCGACTTCGTCAGGTCCGCGTCTCACCGGTGCGCGAGCGCTGGAGCCAGCTTGGCGATCTGCCGCTCTGGCTGTGCATCGTCCTGGCGTGCGCCGCGCTGGTGCTGGCTCTGGCCCGGCCCCGCGGAGTGGCCCCGGCTCTCGGCCGGGCGGGCCTCGACATCGTCGTCCTCCAGGACGGCTCGGCGTCGATGTACGTGCGCGACGTGCCGCGCGGCACGCGGTGGGCCCGGTCGATGGAGTTCCTGCGGCGGCTCGGCGACGCCTTGCGGTGGGACGACGATCGTATGGCGCTCACGGTGTTCGCCCGGATTGCGACGCCCCAGGTCCGGCTGACGCGCGATCCGAACACGGTCTTCTTCTTCCTCGATCACCTCGGCGAGCGGCCGCCGTTCGGGCTCGAGGACGAGACGACGTGGGACACCAACGTCGAGCAGGGCATCGCCTGGGGGCTGCGCGTGCTTGAGAAGGACCGCGAGATTCACGGGCCGTCGGGCAACGCGCCGACCTTCATCCTCGTTTCCGACGGCGAAACCTGGAGCGGTGAGGTCGCGCGCGCCATCGATCGCCTTCGCGAGGCAGATGTCCCGCTGTTTGTCGTCGGCGTCGGCACGCTGGCCGGCGGTCGCATGCCGCCGCTGCCGTTCCCGGATGATGGCGATCCGCCACCGACCGTCTCGCACCTCGATCGGCGCGGGCTGCAGCGGCTGGCAGCCGAGGGGCGCGGGCTCTACTTCGAGCTGGATCGCGAGCTCGATCGAGACATCGCCAACGCGGTCATCGATGCCGGCCGACGGTCGGCCCCGCCCAAGGTGCAGCAGGCCACGATGACCGATCTCCACTGGCCGCTGATCGCGGGAGCGTGCGGGATCGCGGCGCTCGGCGCGCTCTTCGCGGCGCGCCGCCCGACGTTGTGGCTGCAGTTGGCGGGCGCCGGCGTCGCCCTGATCGTCGCGATGCGCGTGCTCTGGTGAGCTGGTGATTCGCCTGGGGTTCAGTCCAGGTACTTGATGAACACCACCTCGTTCCGGGCCTCGTTGTAGATCAGCTCGTCGACGATCGAGCGGATGATCGCGAGCCCGAGGCCGCCCGGGCGAAGCCCCATTTCCTCGCGGACGAACGCGTGTTCGAGGGGATTGTCGTCGGGGTTGTTGATGGCCGCGTGGGCCAGGAGGTCGATGTCGAATCCTTCGCCGGGGTCGGCGATGCGGTAGAGCACCATGCGCTGCGCCCGGATGCACGAGATACGCACGCGGCGCTCGGGATCGAGCTTGCCTCCCCACTCGATCGCGTTGCAAAGCAGCTCGCGAAAAGCGCGGCCGACCGACTCGCGGACCGATTCGGGCAGATCGGCGTCCAGGCGCATCATGAAGCTCTGCAGGCGGTCCGCCACCGGCAGCGCACAGGGCGCCACCAGCTCCACCCACTCCGGCCGGGCCGACACCACTTCGATCGGCAGCGCCGCGGCCCCGGCGCCGCTCGCCAGCACTTCCTCCACGATCTCGACGATCGCACCGGGGGCGAAGGGTTTGACCACGAAGCGATCGGCCTGGCCGCGGATCGCCTGGAGCATCGTGGCCGGCGTCTCGTCGGAGGTCATGATAATCACGCGGGGCGGACGCTCGACCGACCGCGCGCGGGAGAGCACCTCGAGCCCGCTCATCCCCGGCAACCCGACGTCGAGCAACATCACGTCGGGTGGCCCCTCCGCCAGCGCCAGCACGGCGCTCGGGCCGTCACCCTCCTGCCGCACGGTGTGACCGGCCTTGGTCAGGAGCGCCCCGAGCGCATGTCTCAGCGCCCGGTCATCATCGACGACAAGCACGTGGCCCTTGCTCTCGGGGGTAGGACTCATCGCATCGCCTCCAGGTGGAACGAATGCGCCGGCGAGCATATATGATGCGGTGGCTCGCGTACCGAAAATCCAATAACCTCGAACCGATGAGGTGGAGATGGACGTAGGGGTCAACGCCGTGCGCTCTCCAGCCATCCGGCAGCCGTGGCGGATCGTTTACGACACGGCCTGCGCGCTCGCGCAGTGCTCGAGCGTCGTCGAAGCGGCGCCGCGGATGCTCGAGGCGATCTGCGAGGCCCTGCACTGGGAGTACGGCGCGCTGTGGATGGTCACGCGACAGAGCGATGTGCTGCACTGCAGCGCGACCTGGCACCAGGCCCCCCTTCAGTTCGACGAGTTCGCCTCCATCAGCATGGAGACAACGTTTACCCGTGGCGTGGGCCTCCCCGGGCGGGTCTGGGAGAGCCGGCAGCCGGCCTGGATTCCGGATGTCACCACCGACCCCAATTTCCCTCGCGGGCCGGTCGCGGACCAGGTCGGCCTCCACGGAGCATTCGGGTTCCCCATCCTTCGCGGGACCGAAGTGCTCGGCGTCATGGAGTTCTTCAGCCGTGAGATCCGGCAGCCCGACGACGAGCTGCTGACGATGCTGACCGCGGTCGGCGGCCAGCTCGGGTTGTTCGTCGATCGCAAGCGGGCCGAGGAAGAACTGGATCGGTTCTTCACCCTGTCGCTCGATCTGCAGTGCGTCGCCGACTTCAACGGGTACTTCCTCAGGGTGAACGGGTCGTGGGAGCGGGTGCTCGGCTTCACGCGGGAGGAGTTGCTGACCCGGCCGTTCCTGGAATTCATCCATCCCGACGATCGCGAGGCCTCGCTCGCGGCCGTATCGCAGCTCAGTGGCGGTGCGGATCTCATCGCGTTCGAGAACCGGTATCGCTGCCGGGACGGCAGCTATCGGTGGGTCCAGTGGACTGCAGTGCCGCCGGCCGACCAGGGCGTCATCTACGCGTCGGGGCGCGACGTCACCGACGCCAAGCGCGCGCAGAGCGAGTTGCGCCGGTACGCCACCGAGATGGAGCAGGCGCACCGCGAGCAGGAGGAGCACGCGGAACGGCTTGCGCAGCTGGTGACCGAGCTGGATCGCGCCAAGCGTCTGGCCGAGGCGGCGACGCGGGCGAAGGGTGAGTTCCTGGCCAACATGAGCCACGAGATCCGCACGCCGATGAACGCGATCATCGGCATGACCGACCTCGCGCTCGGAACCGCCCTGACGCCGCTCCAGCAGGACTACCTGCAGACCGTGAAGGAGTCCAGCGAGGCGCTCCTCGTGCTCGTCAACGACATCCTGGATTTCTCGAAGATCGAGGCCGGCCGCGTCTCGCTGGATCGCGTGCCGTTCGACGTTCGAGATACGGTGGAGAACGCCGTGCGGCTGCTGGCGCAGAGGGCCCACGCCAAGGGGCTCGAGCTCGTCTGCCACTTCCTCCCCGACGTGCCGCGCACCATCGTCGGCGACCCGGGCCGGTTGCGCCAGGTCCTCGTCAACCTCGTCGGCAACGCGGTGAAGTTCACCGAGCACGGCGAGATCATTGTCATAGTCGCGATCGATCGTGCGAATGGCGAGGAGGTGTCGCTGAAATTCACGGTCTCAGACACCGGCATCGGCATTCCTTCCGACCAGCTCTGGAAGATCTTCGGGCCATTCGTGCAGGCCGACCCGTCCACGACCCGACGTTACGGTGGAACCGGCCTCGGCCTGACCATCTCGACGCAGCTGGTGGAGCTGATGGGCGGCCGGGTGTGGGCCGAGAGCGAGCTGGGCAAGGGCAGCCAGTTTCACTTCGTCGGGCGGTTCGGCATCGAGCGAGCGGCGTCTCCGACGAGTGTGCCCGACCCGTCGGCCGTGGCCGGAATCCGAGTGCTGGTCGTCGACGACAACCCGACGAACCGACGCATCCTCGAGGAGATGCTCAAGACGTGGGGCATGCGGCCATCGTGTGAGGACCGGGCCGAGGCGGCGCTTGCCGCGTTGCGGGCCGCTTTCGACGAGGGCGATCCGGTCCAGCTCGTGGTGACCGACGCCTTGATGCCCGATGTCGACGGCTTCGCGCTCGTCAGCGCCATGGCGAGCGACGCCCGCTTTGCCAAGGTCCCCGTCATCATGCTGAGCTCGGCCGGCCGCGTACTGACCGCGCCAGACAGCGTGTCGGCGTGCCTCACCAAGCCGGTGAAGCAATCGGAGCTGCTGGACGCAATCCTGACGGCGTCCGGATCACCATCTGCGGGTGAGCCGGCGCCGGCAGAGCCATCGCCGCATGCGCCACGACGGCCCCTGCGCATTCTCGTCGCCGAAGACAACGCGACCAACCAGCGGCTGGTGGTCGCATTGCTGACGCAGTGGGGCCATACCGTGACGGTCGCGAACGACGGCCGGGAGGCGGTGTCGCTCTCGGGCCAGTCGGCGTTCGACGTCGTGCTCATGGACGTCCAGATGCCGGAGATGAACGGCCTTGATGCGACGGCGGCCATCCGGGCTCGCGAGTCAGCCGCGACCCGGCGCGTACCGATTGTCGCCATGACGGCCCATGCGATGGCAAGCGATCGGGAGCAGTGCCTGACCGCGGGCATGGATGCTTACGTTTCGAAGCCGGTCAGGGCCCGCGATCTGTTCGCGACCATCGAGCAGGTCACCGCGCCGGCCGTCGGCGACGCGCCGCTTTCGCCCGCGCCCCCATCCGAGTCCGCCCCTGCCGACCTCTTCGACGTCGCGACGTTGACCGAGAACTTCGGCGGCAGCCGCGAGCTGGTCGGAGAGGTGATCGACGTCTTTCTCGCCGACAGCGATTCGCTGATGGCCTCCAACCGCCTCGCCGCCGAACGGTGTGACGCCAGTGCGCTGGCCCGTGCGGCACACGCCGTGAAGGGGTCGATCGGCCTGTTCTCCCGCGGGCGGCCCTTCGAACTCGCGCGACAGATCGAGCTGAAGGCCCGCGCGGGTGACCTTTCTCAGGCGGACGCGGATGTCGGCGAGCTCGAGGCCGCACTCACTTTGCTCGGCCGCGAACTGCGAGAGTTGCGCGAGACGCTGCCCAGGGCGAGCCGGCCGTCACCGTAGTCCGGGTCGGCTCAGAGCGGCAGCTGCATCCATCGTAGGTGGCTAGTGGCCGTTCGATTCTGTGCAGAAATGGCCAGTCGCACCAGCCCAGACAAGCCCGGCTGTGGGAGAATCCCTTTAGGGCATGTACCTCCTCCTACTTGCCATCATGGGCGCCGCGTCCGCGGCGCTGGCGGTCGTGGCCTGGCCGCATCGGCGGCACCGCGGTTTCGGCCACTTCGTGGTGCTCGAAGCCGCCACCGCCTGGTGGATTTTCTGTTACCTCGGTGAGCAGCTCGACCCACCTCACGCGGCGGTATGGTTTGCAGCGAAGTTCCCAGCCATCGGGCTCATCCCCCCCAGCTGGCTGTTGTTCACGCTCCATCACATCGGCCGACCGCCGCGGTCGTGGCGGTGGCGGCTGGTGTATCTCTGGCCGCTGGTGCTTGGTCCGCTCACGTTCACCAACGATTGGCACCGCTGGTTCTTCACCGAGATCGCGACGAGCCGCGGCGAGCTGGTCGGGTTGAACGGACCGCTGTATCCATTTCACCTGACCCTCAACTACGCCTACACACTGTTCGCCGCCGGCCTGCTGCTGCAGGATTGGCGCCGGTCGGGTCGCACGCAGAGCGCCGTGCTGGCGGCAGGCTCGCTGCTGCCGGTGGGCGCCAACGTTCTCGCCGGGATGACGAAGACGTCGGCTGCGGCGGCGTCGTGGCTGCCGGTGAACCCGACGCTGACCGGCTACGGTCTCAGTGCCACCGTCATCGGCTATGCGGTGATGCGCTACCGCATGCTGGATCCGCGGCCCGTTGCGCTCGACATGCTCTTCAAGTCGATTCCGGATCCGGTCGTCGTGCTCAACCAGGCCGGTGTCATCGTCGACGCCAACCATGCGGCGACCAGGCTGCTCGGCGGGCCAACCCCGGATCTCATTGGCCAATCGTGGCACGAGGTGGTCGCGGGTGCCGAGGGATGGACCGAGCTGTCGGAATCCCGCGCGGAACCAGTGGAGCGGCGGTGGCCACTGGACGGCACGACGCGGTGGTTCGAGATCGAGCGCCGGCGACTCTACGACCGGTACGGCCGCCGAGTTGGCGCCCTGATCGTGCTGCGGGACATCACCACCCGCAAGGCGCTCGAGGACCAGCTCCGTCACCAAAGCTATTCCGATCCGCTCACTGGACTATCGAACCGCCGCTACTTCGACGACGAGTGCGCGCGGATCAAGAGCAGCCGTCAATTCCCGGTCGCGATGTTCACGTTCGACCTCGACGGACTCAAGGCGGTGAACGACAGCCTGGGACACGCCTCCGGCGATCAGCTGCTCCAGATCATGGCGGTATTCCTGCGGCAGTTCTATCGGGGAGGCGATCGGATCTACCGCCTCGGCGGCGACGAGTTTGCCACGCTGCTCCCGGCTACCTCGATCGAGGAAGCGCAAGCGGTGGCCACGCGCCTGCCGGCCAGCCTGGCTGCCTTCAACCGGACCAGTGCCATGCCCTTGCGGTTCTCCACCGGTTGGGCGGTCGTTACTCATCCGGACGGATGGGACGCCGGGCTGAGGGAGGCAGACGCCATGCTGTACCGCGAGAAGCGAGCCAACGCCACGCCTTGAACGCCGGTGCCAGGCGTCGGAGTTCTACGAGCGAAGCTCTCTCTGCACCGCACGCAGGGTAGCGTGGACCTTGTTCATCTCCCGGACGAGTCCGACTTTCAGGAACGGCTTCAGCTCCATCGGCGCGGCGGCAAGGCTCGCCGCGCCTTCGAGCCGCGGGAGGACGCCGAACTTGAGCGCCGGGTCGTGATCGAAGCGCTCGCCCCTTGCGTAGTTGAGTGGGACCAGCAGCCTGGCGATGCGGCGGAGCGTGGCGTTCACGTGCCGGCGGAGCTCTTCATCGCCAGGCGCCAGCGTCACGCGGCGGTCGGCGTCGTGACGCCAGATCGCGAGCGCCTCTGCGGCGCTGGCGAGCGCGGAGGAAACCGACGCCAAGTCCATCTCTCCGGCGGCGGCCTCCTGGTAACGGGCAACCGCGTCGGCCATTTCCTTCAGTGGCGCGGTGTAGTCGAACGGGTGCACCGGCGCGTTGAGGATCCGCACGATCGTCGTGAAGTACACCATCAGGTCGCGCCGGAGGATCTCGAAGTCCGCCACCGGCATCAGGTCGTCCACCGTGTGCCACGCGATGTTGCCGCCGCACCCTCCGACCGCGTAGTAGCCGCGCCGCTGCCGTTCTTCGGCCGGGATGTTCGAGAGCAGCATGTAAAGACCGGTCGGCCCGATCTGGTTGAATGAGTAGTCACCCGCCCGGAGGGGACGCACGCGCTGTGCGGGGAGGCCGAGCGCGTCCTGGATGGAGGATCGGCACAACCCATCCGCTTCTGCCATCCACATCACTTCCTCATAGGCCGTGGCATCCGCGCATCCGGGCGAGTCGATGTCCAGCTGGGCGATGCAGTGCTCGTCGATCTCGTCGGCGAAGGTGTCGGCGTACCAGGTCGACCCGGCATACCGTCCGGTCGAATGGCCCGGCCACCACGCGATCCGCACGCTTCGCTTCAGCCGATCGCGCAGGTTCCACAGCCCCCTCGCCAGCTCCAGCAGCGCCGCGTCCCCGGTCGCGTTGTCGCCGATGCCCTCGTACCACGAATCGTAATGGCCGTGCACGAGCAGGAACTCGTCCGGATCCTGCTGCCCCCTGATCTCCACGACCGGGAGCAGGCAGCGCATCCAGCCCTCCCGCAGCCAGGTCATGATCGACGCACGCACGGAGCCACGCTGCACGGCCGCGATGAGCGCCTCGCCGTCCGGATGGTTGATGCAGACGACCGGCACGGCGGGCTTGCGGACGATCGATTCGCCGGTTGGCGCGCCCCAGATCGACGTGCAGATCCCTTCGTGGACGTTCCTTCCGGGATGGATGAAGATCTCGCCGATCGCGCCGCGCCGCTCGAACGCACCGACCGACGCCGGCATCGAGAAGCCCTCGGTGAGGACGATGCGACCGCGGACGGGATCGTCGGCGCCGCCACCGCGAGCGGCGTCGGGCAGGTCGAACAGGCTGGACGTGCCGCCCGCGTACTTCGATGGCACGTAGCAGACCTCTCCCTCGATCGCGTTGTCGCCGGTGGATCGGGCCATCGCCGGCGGCCGCGCATGGAGCGCCCGTGTGGCGCCGTCCGCACTCGTGATGCCCAGCTCGGCGCGCACGGGGTTGCTGATGAAGAGCTCCGGCGTGTGCAAGGTCACCGGCACGCCCAATGCCTTCAGCCGTTCGACAATGTAGCGTCCGGCGGCTTCTTCATCGGCCGTGCCCGACTCGCGAACCAGCGTGACGAACCTCTCCAGCAACGCCTTCGACTCATCCAGCCGGATGGCGTCGCGCGCGACCTGCTCGAGCGCCTCGTCCTTGAATACGTTCATGGCTGTCTCCTGCAACCCGAGCGCCCCAGGGTGTCAAGCCCTCAAGCCCTCGAGACCTCACCTTCGTCGTCAAAAAATATCGCGAGATTCCGGTTCGGCGTCGGCGGCGTCAGCCGGCTCACGAGGACGAACGTCACGGCGCTCGCCACCACGCCGACCTCGACCGAATCGATCCCGTGCGAGCCGAAGCTCCGTTGCAGGGTGAAGGTCCAGGTCAGGCAGGCGAGGAATCCCACCACCATGCTCCAGATGGCGCCCTGTTTCGTGCCCCGCCGCCAGTTGAGTCCGAGGACGACCGGCACGAAGAAGAAACTGGCGATGAACTTGGCCTGCTCGACGACGATGGCCTGGACGTCGCCGAGTTTCAGCGTCGCCATCCAGAACGGGATGATGCCGAGGACAACGATGGAGAGCCGGTTCACCCAGACGAGCCGCCGCTCGGAGGCCGCGGGGTTCACGAGCCGCTTGTAGAGATCGTGCGCGAAGGCTCCGCCGGTGACCAGCAGGATCGAGTTCACCGTAGACATGATGGCGGACAGCATGGCCACCAGGAAGAGCGAGCCGAGCAGCGGCGGCATCACCGTGGACGCGAGGATGCTGGATGCCTGATCGGGAGACGGGAGGAACGGAAACAGACCGCGCATCCCCATCCCCAACGTGGTCACGCAGACGCCGATGACGAGCTGGAGCAGCATCGAGATGCCGATGGCGTAGCGCACGGTGGCCACGTCGCGCATCGAGTAGTAACGCGTCATCTCGTAGGGCGCGGCCGCGATCCCGAGGCCGAAGGAGAGGCTGAAGGCCAGGAGCTCCTTCCAGGAGAACCACCACCCGATAGTTCGCGGCTCGATCGAACCGATGTACTCCCCGAGCGGGGTGAATCCGCCGAGGTGGACGAGCACGACGGGCACGGCGCAGAGCAACGCCAGCACCATGATCAGCGTCTGAATGAACTCGATGTACGAGCTGGCACGGACGCCGCCGAGGGCGGTGTAGAAGCCGGTGCTGGCGAGAAGCGCAGCCATGGCCATCAGGGGTGGAACGCTGAACACCGCCGAGGCAATCTCGCCGATCGCCTGGAACTGCGCCGTCAGGAGGATGGAATAGGTGACGATGATCAGGGCCGCGGCCAGCGTCCTGGCACCTTCGCTGGCGAAGCGCGTGCCGACGTAGTCGGCCACGGTGAGGGCGCCGAACCGGCGCAGCTTGGGCGCCACGAAGATCGCCGACGTCACCCAACCGGCCCAGACCCCGAACCAGATCCAGGTCCAGCTCACGCCGGTGAAATACAGCCGCCCCAGGGTCCCGACGAAGGTGCCGGCGCTGATCTGCGTGGCCGCGAGCACGGCGCCGCCGACCCACGGGCCGATCGTCCGTCCGGCGGCCAGGAATTCGACCTCGGAGGTGGCCCGGCGGTAGCCCCACACCGAAACGCCGAAGACGACCAGGAAGTAGACGAGCGTGACCCAGACGAGGACGCCGGAGTCAGCGGCCATCGGCCCGCCCTTGTCGATCGCGCACGGCCGCGCGCCAGGCCCAGAGGAAGTACAGGGTCATCCACGCCGCCGCGGCGAAGAAGAACCCGTAGAAGCTCCAGCCGAACCCGGGGACTGGCACCGTGACATCCTGATTCGCTGCAGTTCCTGCCACGATTGCGAAAACTGCGGCGGTTTGGCAGGTCACGGTGCCAGTCCCCGTGACAAACGGCGGCGCGCCCAGGCGGCCGTGGCGGCGAGCAGCGTCGCGATCGAGACGATGTCCATCACACCGGCGACATTCATTGGCATCGGTGTGCCTGGCATCCCAAACGGCACGCGGACGAACGCCGGCAGGTGCCCGATGGTGGAGGTCCCCTCTTCGCCCGTCCACGTGAACGCCGGCATCGTCCCGGCAGCGGTCGCGCCGGCGGGAATGCGGACCGCGAGGTGCACGTCCCGGCTCAGTCCGTCGGCGGCCACAGTGGGGATCCAGAGCGGACATCTGAACGCGCGGTGCTCGGGCTGCTCGACCTCGTAGCGCAGCGTGTAGGTCGTCATCTGCGGCCTCACGACGAGCGAACGCGTGCGCCCGACGTCCCTCGAGTCGCCGAGCGGCGTGGCGCCGCGCACGTCCAGCAACGTCACACGGCTGCCCTCGGCGATCTCCACTCGGTGCTCCACCTTCTCGGTGCCCTCGACCGTAACCGCGAGATCCACGGTGCAGGAGGTCGGTGACAGGAACCCGACCCGGACCTCGGCACCTGCGAGCAGGGGAGCGGCGGACGCGACTGGCGTCACGGCGCTGATGCCGACCAGCCACGCGACGAGGGCGGGCGTCCTCATCGCGATCGAGTGGCGACGCGCCGCGGCCGTTGTCTGGCCGAGACCGACTTGATGATGAGCCTGCCGCGCCCGCGCGCGGGCAGGGGCGCGTCAGACTGCGCGACCGCCGTCCGCAGCAACGCTCGTACCGCGGGCGCTTTCAAGGTATGCGCGCCCTCGACACGAATCGAACGAACCTGCTTGCCGCTGCCCTGGAGCAAACGGAGCGGATCGGGCAGCGTCGCGCCGTAGAGGAAGAAGAGTGAGACCCACCGCGGGTAGAGCGCCACCGACACAATCGCGTCCGGTGTCTTCTCCGTCGGCGAGAAGCCGATCACCAGGGCGTTGTAGTTGTCGTACACCAGCTCGAAGGCGCCGGGCAGCTGGTGGCGCAGCTCGGCGCGCGCCTCCTGAGCTACCCTGGCGACGTCGGGATCGTAGCGGGCCATGAATGCTGCCAGTTGGGCCTCGGGTGCGTCGGAGGGCGGCATGCGTGGAGACGCGGCCGCGGTCATCCGAGCGCCTGCTCGAATGCCCGCACGAGATCCGCCGCGGTCGTGCGATTCCAGGTTTCGTTGACCCCCACCATCACCACCCCCTCGGGCGATCCGCCTGGCAGCAGAATGCCGCGATCGAACAGTTTTCGCGCCACCGACGCGACGTCGGCGCCCTTGAAGGTCAGGCGCGAGAGGTTGGTACCGTTCGGGAACTTCGAGACGGTCACCTTCGGGTGCCTGGCGATGGCCGTATAGAAGTCCTCTGATACCCGGACGGCGCTCGTCAGCCGATCGACGAAGCCGTCCATGTAGTAACCCGCGACCAGCGCGGCCGGCCAGCCGACGGCGAGGTTGCCGCCGAACATGCGCCGCACGTGGAACATCCCGTCGAGCACACGCTTGGGTCCGGCGAGGATCGCCCCGATGCCGCTGTTGAAATACTTCCAGAGCGATACGTAGACGGTGTCGAACGGCGCGGCGTACGCGGCCGGAGAGATCCCGGTATAGGCCGACGCGATGAACAGGCGGGCGCCGTCCAGGTGGGTGCCGATGTCGTGCTCACGAGCGAAGTCGGTGATGCGCTTCGCTTCGTCCCAGTCGAACATCTGGCCGAACAGCCGCCGGATGGGGCTTTCGATGAGGATGGCGCCCACCCCGGTGGCGACGCGGCCTCCGGCCGTCCGGGTGAGCACGGCCTCGATGTCCGCGCGCGTGAAGGTCGCGGCGCCCGGACCGAGCGGCATCAGCGTGAGGCCCGACAACGTCTGGCAGGCGTCACCAGTGTCGTTGTAGACGTGGCTCGTCTCCGGAACGATAACGCGGCGCTTCGCTCCGGCGAGGGTGCGCAGGGCGAGCTGGTTGGCGAGCGTCCCCGACGGCATGAAGACGGCGGTCTCCTTGCCGAGGAGGGTGGCCCAGTGCCGTTCGAAGCGCTCGATTTCGCCGCCGAGGAGGTAGTTGTCCTCTCGGAGGTCGCTCTTGCGCGCCAACTCGTCGAGGAGCGCCGCATACGCGCGCGGCGACAGGCCCACTCCGTCTCCACTCAGGTGCACGCTGCGGTCGTCGGCGGCGACCGACGAGGTAGAGGCCTCGTCCTCCCGGCGGGGAACGTCCAGCCAGCTCACGCCGGCCGCCGCGCCGAGGGTATGTACGAGCTCGCGTCGGGTCAGCGCCATGGGGCGCATCATAACAGCGCCGCTGTCGCCGGCGGCCCCGTGGAGTAGGCTTCCTGGAGATGCGTCCGTCCGAGCTTCGCGCAGCGTTCAGGGCCGTCCGCCGTGCGCCCCTGATACCGGTTCTGGTGATGCTGCTCGCCGCCACCGGGCTCGGCTTCGCGCTGGCCATGTGGGCGATGGTCGATGCTCTGTACCTGCGGCCGCTTCCGTACCCGGCCGCCGATCGTCTGGTCACGATCGTCGAGAGGCACCCGGCGCGGGGCCGCATGGCGGTGCCGCCCGCCAACTTCCTGGACTGGTCCCGCTCGGTGACCGCGTTCGACGCCCTCAGCGGCAGCCAGTGGATCGAGGTGAGCCTCAACGGCGAGACCGGATCCGAGCGACTGACCGGCGCACGGGTGCTGCCCGCTTATTTCGACGTCTGGGGCCTGATGCCCCTCGTCGGTCGCACGCCGATCGCTCTGGACTACGATGCGGCCGCGCCCGTCGCCGTCGTGAGCGAACGGGTGTGGCGCCAGCGGCTCGGCGCCAACCCCCAGGCGATCGGTTCGCCGATCCGGATCGATGGCGTCGTCCACACGCTGATCGGCGTCATGCCGGCCGCGTCCTCGGCGGTTGGGCATGTCGAATTGTGGGTCCCGTGGATCCTCACGCCGGAGGAGCGGACGGAACGCCGATATCACCTCGTGACCGTCATCGGCCGGCTTCGCGAGGGACACTCCGTGGTCGAGGCGAGCGCCGAGCTCGACGCACAGTATCAACGGCTCGCGCGGGACCATGCCGAGACGACACGCGACTGGCGGGCAGCGGTCCTCCTGCTTCACGACGATCTGGTCCAGGCGCCCGCCGCGGCCGTGGTGTCGATGGCCGCGGTCGTGGCCCTCACCTTTGGCGTGTCGTGCCTGAACGTCGGCGCGCTGCTCGCGGCGTGGTGGTCCGGCCGGCGGCAGGAGCTGCTGACGCGGATGGCGATGGGCGCCAGCCGCTCGCAACTGGTCTGGCAGCTCGTGGCCGAGAGTGCGGTGGTCGCGTCCCTCGGCGTCGCAGGTGCCGTCCTGGTGGCGCGAACGTGCCTGGGCCTGTTTGCGGCGCTCTTGTCGGCGCCGGCCGGTGCCTTCGACTTCGATCCGCGCATCGACCTGCGCGTGGCCCTGGCCGGAGCGGGCCTGTTCGGCGCCTTCATCGCCGGCACCTCATTGGCGCCTGCCCTCAGGTCGGTCTGGTCCGCGTCCCGGATCGTGGAGGACACGCGCTCCACGACCCGCCTTGGAAGCCGGGCGTCCATGGCCGCTCAAGTGGCCGTCGCGCTGGTGGTCGCCATCATTGCCAGCGCGCTCGTCGACAACGTGCGCGCCCTCACCCGCCTGACCGAACTCGATCGCCGCCGGCAACAGGCGGTCGAGATCGTCCTCCCCGACTCGCGATACGCCGACGAGCCGTCGCAGCGCGCGTTCTTCGAGCGGCTGCTGACCGCGCTTCGTGCGCGACCCGAGCTGGCATCGGTGGCCGCCTCGAGCTACGTCCCGCCGACACAGGCCCCCGGCAACCTGCGCTTCACCATCGAGGGCTACCCTGCGCCCTCGGACGCCCAGAGCGCGTCTCCAGCGGCGGTCGATCCGCAGGCGTTCCGTTCGATGCACGTCACGCTCGCTCGTGGCCGCCTGTTGGACGTGCGCGATGGACCTGGCACGCCCGACGTGTGCGTGATCAGCGCGGCATTCGCGCGCCGGTACTTTGGTGATGCAGATCCTCTCGGTCACCGCTTGCACATCGTCGGCTTCGATCGCCCGGTGACGATTGTGGGCATCGTGAGCGACGTGCGGCAGCCCATCTCGAGCGACCCTCGGGCCGAGACCGTGATGTACCTGCCCTTCGCGCAGGTGCCGTGGCCATTCATGACCGTCCTCGTCGAACCGGCGGGCGAGCCGGCGGCGGCGGTGTCCGCCGTGACCCGCGAGCTGGCGCGAATCGACGCTGGCATCGCGCCTGGCATGGCCCGTCCTCTCGCTGACATCCAGACCGAATGGCTGCGATCGCCGCGTCTCCATGCGGCGGCGGTCACCGTGTTCGGGGCTGCCTCGGTGATCCTCACGCTCGCTGGCATCTACGCCCGCATGGCCCACCGCGTTGCCAGTCGTCGACGGGAGTGGGCGGTGCGCCAGGCGCTCGGCGCCACGCCGGCGCGCCTGCGCCAGATGGTGGTCGCAGACGTGACCGCGGTCACCAGCGCAGGGGCGCTCCTGGGGCTGGCGGCGCTGCCGGCGGCCTCGGCCCTCGCCGCCGGTCTGCTGTATGGCGCCAACCTGCTGGACTGGCCGCGGGCGCTGCTGGTGGCGGCTGGTCTGTGCGCCGCCGCGGTCGTCGCCGCTGACGGACCCTCGCGGCGGGCGACGCGAGTCGATCTTGCACGAGTGCTGCGACAGGAATGATCGGAGTCGCTTCCGCTATCATTCCGCGATGCTCAAGCTCCTCCCGCTCGCGATACTCGGTGTCTGCCTCGCCGCCTGTTCGGCGTCCCCCGGCTCGATGACGGACGTGAGACCGGCCTGGCCGACCCGGGGCTGGCCCTCCTCGACGCCAGAGGCCGAGGGGCTGGACCCGGCGGCGCTCGGCACCCTCGATGCCGAGTTCGCGTCGGGCTCGCGGGGACAGATCACCGGCATGCTGGTCATCCGTCACGGGCGCGTCGTCTTCGAGAAGTCCTACACGCACGACTTCGACAAGCTGTTCGAGGGCCGGGATCCGGTGCGCGGCCCCTACAACTACTACGACCCCGAGTGGCACCCGTTCTACAAGCACGGCACCCTCCACACGATGCAGTCGGTGAGCAAGAGCTTCACCTCTGCGCTCGTCGGCATTGCCATCGCGCGGGGCGAGCTGCCGCCGGTGGAGACCAAGGTCCTGCCGCTCCTCGACGGCTTCCGCCTGCCTGGTACCGACGCGCGGCGATCGGACATGACGCTCGCGCACGTGCTCACGATGACGACGGGGATCAAGTGGGATGAGAGCACCGTCACCTACACGGATCCGGCGAATAGCTGCGCCAACATGGAGAAGAGCCAGGACTGGATCCAGTTCGTGCTCGATCAGCCGATGGCCGAGCCGCCGGGCACGAAGTTCGTCTACAACAGCGGCGCCACCGAACTGCTCTCGTATCTGATCAAGAAGGGCACCGGCAAGCAGGCGCACGAATACGCGTCCGAGCAGCTCTTCGCCCCGCTGGGCATCACCGACACCTACTGGAAGACCACGCCCACAGGTCTGGCCGACACGGAGGGCGGGCTCTACCTGGCCGCGCGCGACCTGGCCAAGCTCGGGTACCTCTACCTGCACGACGGTGTGTGGGATGGAAAGCGCCTCCTGCCCGAGGGCTGGGTGAAGGCGTCCACGAGCCCGCAAGTGGATACGCGTCCGGGCGTCGATCGTTCGCGCCGATACGGATATCAGTGGTGGGTCCTGCCCTATGGCAAGGACGGCACGTACGCGTATGCGGCGCTTGGCTACGGCGGGCAGCGCCTGATCGTGGTGCCCGAGCACGATCTGATCGCGGTGTTCACGGGGTGGAACATCTACGAGTCGCCGGAGTTCGCGCCCTACGACGCCCTGGACCGGGTGCTCGCAGCGGTGAAGTAGAAGGCTGAAGGCCGCTGCGACAAGAGATGCCGGTCACACCTTGTATGGCCTGTCGCCAAGAACCGGCATGTCCTCTCGACACGCCCGTGCGACCGCCCCGTTCAGAAACTGCATCGGCAGGTGGAGCCGCAGCCCCCACGCCGCCTCGTCGTGCTCGGCCTTGGGGAAGCAGAGGTGAAGCAGGTTGACGCCGTACCGCCACCCGCGCGAGACGAGCGCCATGGCCATGGCCATCGTGACCTCATAGTTGTCGCCGGGCCAGCCGCTATCCAGGTAGAAGGCCACGTCCCGCACCGGCTCGCTCAGCACTCGCTCGATGAGGTCGTCACGATGCGAGAAGGTGCTCGACATGCAGACGCCGACGCCAAAGACGTCGGGGTGGTGCCATACCGAATAGAAGGACACCACACCGCCGAGGGACGAACCCCAGACGGTGCGATGCCGCCGCTCGCGACCGATGCGCAGCCGGCGCTCGGCCTCGGGGACGATCTCCTCGACGAGGGATCGAGCGTAGGCGCCATAACCGGGCGACGTGTATTCCTGCATCCGGTCGCCCGAGTGAATGCCGACGATGACAAATTCCTCGACCGCTCCCATCGCCCGCAACGTTCGGGTGGTCTCGTCGACTTCCCATTCTTGCCCGAGAAAGGCCTCGTCGGGGAAGAAGAGGTTCTGACCATCCTGCATGAAGGCGACGGGATAGGTCGCGAGCGTGTTCTCGTCGTACCCGGGTGGCAGGTGAACGCGGAGACGATGGCTCCGCTCGAGGATCGCCGACGGGAACTCCACGAGCGGCGAAAATCGACCATGCTCCGGGCTCAGGAAATACGGATACGAGACGCGACGGTCCTCCTCGGCCATCAGCAGGAGCTTGTTCGCGCCGACCGACCAGTGACGTGCTCCATCCGAGACGAGGCACGGCTTGAAGTAAAGGAAGGGCTGATCTGCGCGGACCGTGAACGTGGACGTCTGGCCGTCCTCGCTCACGGTATCCGGCTCGATGTCCCGTTCCCAGTCCGACTCGGTGCGGAGCAGGATGCGTCCTCGGCCCGCCGGGTAGGCGACCCGCAGCGTTCGTTCGAGCGTCGTGCCCGTCCGGTAGAGTCGCTCCGCGGCCATGGCCTTCAGGTTCTCTTGACGAAGGAAGGGGACGCCGAGTGGACCATACGACTCAACGTGACACGGTCGCGTGGGGTGCCGTGATGAACTCGCGCACGGCCGCGACGAACTCGGGGCGGGCCATCGCCCCGCGGGGGCCGCCATGGGTGGCCCCCTCGATCACGACCAGCTTCATGTCCGGGCGAAGCTTCCGGAGGTCCTGGAAGGCCGCGAAGTACCCGTCCAGGCTCCCGACGATGCCCAGGCTCGGGACCTTGATGGCGGTGACTTGCGCCGAAGTCACGGCGAGGTCCTTGAACCCGCGGTGCAGGGCCGCGAGGGCAAACCGGTCCTGATTGGGATCGGCCATGCAGGCCGCCGATCGCTTCTGGATCTCTTCCTCACTCGGCTTGGGCTGACCGACGGGCGCCAGCCGGATCAGCTGGCTGCGGCTGACGCACTCGCGCTCCTTCTCCGAGGCTTCCTGCTCCATGCGCGCCTCCTCGGCTGCGTCCCACCGGAACCGGCCGGTCGAACCGCCCAACGTCGCGGTGATGAAGCGTTCCGGATGAAGCGTCAACAGCTTGCTGGTGATGGACGCACCCATCGAGTACCCGACGATGTGCGCGCGGCGAACCTGCAGGTGATCCAGCAGGCGGGTGACGTCGAGCGCCATCTCACGCCCGTACGATCCGACGTCGTGGGGCTTTCCGCTCTTGCCGTGACCGCGCGCGTCGAGCGCGATCACGCGATGGTCCCGTTCGAGGTTGGGCAGGACGCCGGTATCGATCCAGCCCTGCAGGCTCCCGCCGTTGCCGTGGATCAGGACGATCGCCTCGCCCTTGCCGCGATCGATGAAGCGGATGCGCACCCCGTTCGAATCGAAGAACTGGTCCTGTGCGGCCGCCACGTGGGCCGCCAGCACGAAACCGAGAATCGCCACCGTCCTGAGGATGCGGGTCATCGTGCTCTCCTTCTGTCGGGCTCCGTCAGCCGCGGACCTCACCGCGGCTCCGCCTGAAGCCGCCACTTCGCACGGACGGCCTGACGATCGAACCTCGCGCCGTCGAGATAGACATCGACGATCTTCCGGGTATTGCGAATGTCGTCCAGCGGGTTGCCGTCCAGGACGACGAAGCTTCCGCGCTTGCCAGGCACGAGCGTCCCGAGATCGGCGAGCCCCATCAGCTCCGCCGGTGTCCTGGTCGCCGCCACGATCGCCTGTGCCGGCGTGAGCCCCAGCTGTACCCAGCGCGCCAGTTCCACGTGCTCGCCGGAGCCGAAGGTGTGACCGGGGTGGATGCCCGTGTCGGTCGCGAGCACCAGCCTGACGCCCGATGCGATCATGCGCGGGAAGTTGTCGGCCAGGATTTTCTCGCGGTTCGCGGCATTGGGGGAGGGCGGCCCGCAGCTCGGTACCAGCGGCTGCCGGTCGAGCGTCGCGCGAATCCTGGTGACCACCGAAGGCGGCAGGGCGTCTTCGAAGAATGGGTCCTTGTTGCAGACTTCGATCGGGTCTCCCAGCCCGATGACCGTCGCCCAATACGGCTGCTTCTGGCGGAGCAGCGCCAGGAATTCCTCATCGATCGGCTCGCTCTGCACCATGTGGACCAGCACGTCCGCACCCGCGGCTACCACCGCTTTCTGATCCGCGAGCTGGATGGCGTGTGCGTGCACCAGGATCTCTCGCGCGTGCGCCTCCTGGACGATGGCGTTGTAGACGTCGGGTGGCAGCTTTGGATAGGTGCCGCGGCGATCGTCCACCCACATCTTCAGGTGGCCGATCCGCTGATCGCTCATTCGTGCAATCGCGGCGCGCGCCTGCTCAGGAGTGCTCACCTCGTTGACGACGTGCAGCTCGCTGGTCGCCTCGCGCAGGATGTGATCCGGCCCACCGTTGGGAGGCGCCATACCCGGCATGAAGAGGTACTGCGCGGCCGCCGGGAATGTGCCGGCGCGCTGGTCACGCTGGAACTGGAGCGACATCTCGGTCGGGCTGCTCCCGACCGAGGTGGCCACCGCCACGCCGTAGTAGGCTTCGCGCTGCAAGTGATCGAGGAGGTTCTGAGGCGTGTGATTGCGGGCGCCCCAGGTGGCATAGCCCTCGTATCCCATGTGCGTGTGCACGTTGATCATCGCGGGCATGATCGTCCTGCCCGAAACGTCCACCCGGACGGCGCCCGGCGGCGGCGTCACCGCGCTTCGCGGGCCCACCGCCGCGATGCGTCCATCCTGGACCAGCAGGGCGCCGTTCTCGATTGGCGTGCCCCCTGAGCCGTCGATGATGCGTGCGCCCTCGAAGACCACCGCCGTGGCCCTGGCGCCCTGTCCGACCACCGCCACGACGAGGCACGACAACAGCCCCGCCACCAACACCGCGCGCCGCACCGTCTGCATGCCGGCCTCCCGTACCGCGACCGGTCACCCGCAAGCTCGACCGATCGCCAGATAGATCGCGAGATCGATCACCAGATCATCAGATCGTCAGATCGATCATCAGATCGCCAGCTCACGACATCATCAGATTCATCAACTCCCCCCAATCACCCTGCCTGGCGTCGCGCCCGTCGTGGCCGCCTCGTCCCAGACGAGGCGGCCATTGACCCAGACCTTCCGGACGCCGGTGGAGAGGACGAAGGGATCGCCGAACGTGCTGCGGTCGATCACGGTCTCCGGATCGAACAGCACCAGGTCGGCCCACATGCCGGCCTTCACGGTGCCGCGATCCGCCAGTGACAACCGCGCCGCCGGCAGCGAGCTCATCTTGCGGATGGCTTCCTCGAGCGAGATCCATTTCCGCTCGCGCACGAAGCGGCCCAGCACGCGCGGGAACGAGCCGGCACCACGCGGATGGCGCATGCCGATGCCGCCATCGCTCGAGAACATCGTGTAGGGCCACCGCACGAACGCCTCGATGTCGTCGTCGACCATGGACGTGCAGACGACCGAGGCGCCGCCGTCCCTGACGATCTGGATGAACGCCGCCACCGGTGTGACGCTCCGCGCCTTTGCCACGTCGGCCAGGGTCTTGAACTCGTACTCGGGGTGCGCGGCGTGCCGCGTGATGAGGATGTTGCCGGCGCCGCCGACGTCGGCCAGTCCCTGCGTGACCGCCTCGGGATCGTCGTAGCGCTTGCTGGGGATCAGCACCGTGATGGTGGAGGACCAGGCGTTGTAGGGGTACACGTCGGCCGTGACGTCCAGGCCCCGTGCCCGGGCCTGGTCCAGCAGCCGGATGGCCTCCGGCGCCTTGTGCCAGACACCCAGAGTACCGAGCTTGATGTGGGTGTTCTGCGCGCCGATCTTCGCCCGCTCGGCGATGGTGATGACTTCGCGGATGGCCTCGAACGACTTGTCCGCTTCGTCGCGTATGTGCGAGATGTAGATGCCCCGGTGTCGGGCCGCCGCGCGCGCCAGCGCCACGATTTCATCGGTCGTCGAGTAGCTGCCGACTTCGTACTCGAGGCCGCTCGAGAGTGCCACGGCACCCTCGCGCATGCCTTGATCGACCAGCGCCTCCATCCTCGTCACTTCGTCCGGCCGGGCCGCGCGTTTGTAGTCCTCACCCATCACCAGCTGGCGGATGGTGGCATGACCAACGGCGGCGAGCACGTTGACCGCGGGCGGGGCGGCGCGCAGTCTCGAGAGGTAGTCCGCGATCGGCCATGGCGAGCTGCCGTCCTGGCCGACGAACAGCGTGGTGATGCCCTGCGATACCTGGCTGTTGGCGAGCGGCTCGGTGAGCAGCCCGTCGGTCGAGTGGTTGTGCGCATCGATGAACCCGGGGGCCAGCACCAGCCCGGCGGCGTCGATGATCCGTTCGCCCCGGGTAGGTGCGAGGGTTCCGACGTCTGTGATGCGGCCGTTCACCACCCGCACCGAGGCGGGTCGTGATGGCGTCCCCGTGCCGTCCACCAGCCGCGCGTTGGTGACGATGAACGAGGCGGCCTCGACTGTCGGCTGCCGGCCGCCGTCTGCCGGTTGCCGGTTTTCGGTTGCCGGTCCAGGCACCACCGGCAGAATCAGGCGCGACGGGTGCGCGGCGTCGTGCAGGATCGTCTGGTCGGCGGTGCGCACCTCGCGGTCCTCGCCGAATACGCCGCCGCTGTTCGGGTTGCGGTCGAACCGGGGAAAGTTGCTGCTCGAGACCTCCACGCGGATGCGGTGCCCGGCCTTGAACAGGTTCGAGGTCGCGCCCAGGTCGATCGTGATCTCGGTCGGCTCACCAGGCGTGAGGAGCACGGGCGCGGTCGGTCCATTGCGGTATCGCGCCCGCAGGATGCCATCGGCCAGCGCCCGCGCGGTGCCGTCCGGGAACACGTCCACGAGCTTGCCGGTGAAATCGGTGTCGCGCGCGCTCGACTGGATCCAGAGCGTGAGCGCGATCGGACCAGTCGCCTCTATGTCATCGGCGAGCGGCGGGCTCGTATAGACGAGCACATCGTCGCGCGCTTCGGTGGCCCGCTGGTCCGCCGGCGTTCGCGAATAGCCGCCGCTGGCGCCCGTCGGGACCGGATTCTTCGGATCGTAGATGTAGCGATCCGGCGGCAGCGTCGCGTCCGGCCGGCTGGTGCCGACCACGCCGTCGCCATTCAGGGTATTCGCGCGGCCGCCGCTCGACAGGTAATAGGCCGTCTGCCTGGCCCTGGCGAGCGGCCATTCCTGCTCGTCGCGCCACTGGTTGGCGCCCATCACGAAGATCCGGACCGGCGCGGTGTCAAGCACGCTGCGCTCGCCGTCCTTCAGCCAGCGATCGAACCAGCGGATCATCGTGCCTTCCGAGTCGAAGCCGGCGTCTGGTCCGAACGACACGTTGCCAATCGACGTGCTCACCAGCGTCGGGCGCGCGTGAGTCCAGGGTCCGACAATCAGGCGCTGATACCGGCGAGCGGTCTCGTTCGCCGCATTGGCGCGCAGCCCCATGAAGTTCTTCAGCGTGCCGGTGAGCAGGGTGTCGTACCAGCCGGTGAGGTGGAATGCGGGCACCTGGAAGCGGTCGTGCCGCGACTGGATGTCAGCCGGGTCCCAGAAGCCGTCCATGCTCGGGTGATCGAGCATCTGGAAATAGCCTGGCGCGAAACGGCGCAGGTCCAGTTCGTTGAACGACTTCAGGGGCAGGTGCCAGTACCACGCACTGCGCAGCATCTGCCGCTGCTCGGCATCGATGCCGATCGGCCCATCGCGATCCACGCCCGGCGTCAGCAGGCGGCGCCGCATGTCGATGGCCTGACCGAGGTTCCACGAGAGCCCGTCGCTCAGGTAGAACGCACCGCCCTGAAACACCATGTCGTGACGCCGCGCGTAGGACGAGGCAGGGAATAGCGCCTTCAGCGCCGGCGGCTGCGTCGTGGCGGCCTCGAGCTGGGTCGTGGCCAAGTAGCTGCCACCGAACATCCCAACCCGCCCGCTCGAACCCGGCAGCCCCGCCGCCCACTGGACCGAGTCGTAGCCGTCGGCGGCCTCGTCGTGCGGCACCGCGACGCCGTCCGACGTGTACCGCCCGCGGGTGTCCTGCACGACGACGATGTAGCCGCGGGCCGCGATCGCGGCGAACCGTTTCGGCGCTTCCGTGTCGTTCTTGGAATACGGCGTCCGCTGCAGCAACACCGGATAGCTGCCCGGCGGGCGCGGACGGTAGACGTCGGCCCGCAGGACAACGCCGTCGCGCATCCGCGCCGGCTGGTTCTTCTCGACGATGACCTCGTCGGCAGGCGCCAGTGGGGCGGACAGAGCGCCGCGGGCGAGCGCTGCGACGATCAGGCCAACCGCGAGAGGCAGGAAGCGGGTCACGGTCCCGACGATACACGAACGGGACACGAAGATCACGAAGGAGGCACGAAGAGCACGAACGGGACACGAAGATCACGAAGGGGACACGAAGATCACGAAGACAAAGGAAAAGGCACGGACGTTGCGAAATCCGCCTCGTCCGTGCCCGTATTCCTTCGTGCCCTTTGTCTTGCTTCGTGCCCTTCGTATTCCTTCGTGCTCTTCGTGTCCCTCGTGTCGCCTTCGTGCCCTTCGTCTCGCCTTCGTGCCCTTCGTGCTTACTTTTTCGGTACGTTCAGCTCGCCGAGCTTGGCCACCATGTCGGGACCCGAGGTCGCTGGTGCAACCGTCTTGTCGATGTGGAGGATCTTGCCGTCGGGGCCGATATAGAACGTCCACCGTCGCGCCACGCCCGCGGGGCTCAGCACGCCGTAGGCGTTGGCGATGCTCTTCGAGACGTCGCTGAGGATCGGGTAATCCGCCTCGTGCATCTGCGAGAACTTGGTGTTGTCCTCGAGCGTGTCGACGCTCACCATGTAGTAGTCGACGTTGTATTGCCGGATCAGTGCGCCGCTCTCACGGAGCGACTTGCATTCGGCCGTTCAACCACCGGTAAAGGCTTTGGGGAACCAGGCCAGGACGACCGTCTTCCCCTTCGAATCGGCGAGGTTGTGCGTCTTGCCGTCCGATCCGGGCAGCGAGAACGCCGGTGCGGCGTCTCCCACCTTGAGCTCCACCGATGGTGCCTGCGCCCGGCCAGTTGCACTGGCAAGTAGGCCGAGCACCGCGGCGAGCCCCACGCTGAACAGGGACTTGACTCGCATCAACAGATCCTCCACCGCCGGATGCTAGCAGAGGACCAGCCGGGGGCAAAGGTCTTCCGTCAGGCCCCCAGGACTTCGTTACCTCAGGCGCGTCTGCACGCACGAGCAGGCCCCAACTCGAGCTGGTCTCGGCGCGCCGGCCGGTAGAATCGAAGACGTGGGAGCTGCCGTCAGGAGACGCCTAGCCATCGGGGCCGCCGCGATGGCGCTCCTCGGGTTCTTGCTGGTCGGCGTGCTCCACCTCCCACCCGCCCGTGCGCGTGCGTTGTCGTGGGTGATCGCCGAGCTCGAGTCGCGCTACGGCCTGTTGCTGACCGCCGACCGCCTGTCTTACAACCTGCTGACCGGTGGCGTGACGCTCACCAACATGCAGCTGGCCGCGCGCGAGTACCCCCAACAGCCCTTTCTGACGGCGGCCCGAGTGCACGCCGACGTGCCCCTCGCGGTCTACGCGGGTCGGCTTGTCCTGGACGATGTCGTGCTCGACGGCGGCCACCTGACGATCGTGATCGACGAGCAGGGCCGGACCAACCTTCCCGGCCGCGACAACGACGCGCCACCTCCGGCCGAGCCCCGTGCGCTCGCCTTGCGCGCTCTGCATCTGAGCGACTTCGCTTTCCTGTACGACGATCGACAGACGCCGATGCGAATCTCGGCGACCGGCGTCGAGTCTTCGCTCGACGACCGGGACCGGGCGTTCGATGGCGCGAAGGGGCCATTCGCCGTACGGGGCGGCGTCGACGTGCGCTGGCGCGACCGTGCCCTGCGCATCGAGCCGCTCGAGGCGCGGCTCGCGTTCGACGGCCGCAGCGTCTCGATGCAGGACCTGCCGATCGTCACCGCGATGGGTAGCCTCTCGCTCTCGGGGAGCCTCAACCGCGTGCTCGACGCGCTGTCGCTGGAGCTCGGCTTCGACGGCCAGATTGACGTCGGCCGTGCCGCCGAGTGGGCGCCGCCGCCCATCCCGGTATCGGGCACGGCGCACGTTCGCGGAACCCTCAACGGTCCCACCAACGCCATCGAGATCGTGACCCGCTTCGACGCCACATCGCTCACCCTCGGGACGGAGGAGGGGCTCAGCGCCAGCGGGGAAGTGCTCATCGATCGGACGCAGCTGATCGCCAACCGGCTGACCGCCTCCCCGCATGGCGGCGGCGAAGTCAACGCGGCCGCGCAGGTGCCGTTCGGCGACGAACCGCCGGCGTTGACGGCAACCTGGCGGGGCGTGGATGCCCGTGCGCTGATGCGTGCCGCCAACGTGGAACCGCAACCTGTCGCGACGCGGCTGGACGGCACCGCGACGTTCACAGGTGGGCACCGGCAGACGCTCAACCTCGAGACCGATCTGACCGCCCTGAGTGAAGCGGGCTCGACGCCCCTGGCCGGCCGGGTCAGCGTGGTCTTGGAGGGCACGGCCTGGAGAATGAGCCACGACCTTCGTGCCGACGGCATGAACGTCGCCGGCCGCGCCGAAGGACGCTTCGATGCCGAGGCCGCCGGCCAGTCCACCGTTGCCGGCCCGTCGAGTGTGGTGATCGCGAGCCTGGCCGCGGCGGATCGAAGCCTGGCGCCCTTTGGCATCCGCGTTCCAGAGGCGCTTCGCGACTCGGCCGGTGCGATCGAAGCAGAGGCGATCGTGGGCGGCACCTTCGGCGATCCGCGCGTGACCCTCGTGGCTCGTGCGCCGGCGTTCGAGATTCCCAGTGTCGGACCCTCGTCGATTGGCGCGACCGTCGAGGCCGATCGCCGCGCGATTGCGATCGCGCCGCTGACGATCGAGCGCGACGGGATGGCAGCCGCGGGCGAGGTGGCGATCGACCTCACCCGGCGGACGCTCGGCGGTGCGGTGCACGCGACCGTGCCCGATGCCAGTGTTCTGCAGGCCCAGGTTCCGGAACGCTGGCGGGTCGCGGCCGCGCTCGAGGCGGACCTAGCGCTCGGTGGCACGCTCGACGACCCCACCGTGGATGTCCACGTGACCAGCCCGACCCTCGGATTTGCCGGAGACACGTTCGAAGGACTCGACGGCCGCCTGCGGGTCTCCAACGCCGGGCTCGACGTCACCTCGCTGGAGGTGGCGCAGGATCAGGGGGGTCGCCTGCGCGCCATTGGTCGCTATGGCTTCGACCGCAGTTATACCGCGGACCTCGAGCTGGCGGCGATGACCTGGAGCGGCATGCTCGTCGGCGACGCCGTATCCCGCGTCACCGTGAACGGCACGTTCGCCGGGAGCGGCACGCTGGATCGTCCTGGCGGCTCCGGCGACTTCGGGTTCACGATCAGCGGCGGGTTGGCTGGAGAGCTGGTGGGCGAGGGCACGCTCCGGGTCGGCCTGTTCGGCGAGCTCGCGCGCCTCGATGCCCACATCCCGTCGCTCGGCACGTTCGCCAACGCGACCGTGGCCACCGCCGCCCCATTCGACTACCGCGGCGTCGCGGTGGTCAACGCCCTGGACCTGGCTCGGTTGACGCCGTTGCTCGGCGTCGTCCCAGGCCAACTCGCCGGACAGGTCGATGCCACCGCCGCCGCGAGTGGCGCCTTCAGCGGCGACGCGCCGCCACAGGTGCAGGCCAACCTCCAGCGGATGGACGCACAGGTCGGGGGCGTCCCGGTCGCGCTGGTGGCGCCGGCGGCCATTACGTGGGAGCCGGGCGAGCTCACGGTCCGCCACTTCACCGCGAGCCTTGGTGACGGGACGCTCACCGCGGAGGGCACGCGCGGGGATCGGTCGAACAGCGTCTTCTCGAGCTCGTATCGCGGCGAGATTGCAGAGCTCGTGGCCGCGGCCCGCGCATTCGGCGTCGAAACCGAGCTGGCGCCGCGCGGGTGGATGGTGGCTGAGGTGTACGCCACCGACAACAGCCAGGATCTCATTGCGTCGGTGGCCATCACCAACGGCTACCTCGAGGCCGGCCAGGTGTTCCTGAGCAGTGTGAACACCGTCGCCGGACTCGAGGGGGAGTCGCTGACGCTCCACGCCCTCACGGGAAGGCTCGACACCGAGAAGGCCGGCGGCACGTTTGCCGGAAAAGGGTCCGCCACCATCCCCGGGCTGGACCCGATGCGCGCCACCGGCCGGTTCGTCCTCGATGCCGCCACGTTCGATACCGCCGGCGTGGAGGTCAAACAGACCAGGCCCACCACCCTTTCGGTTGAGCACGGCCTCGTCACCATGGAAGACGTGGTCTGGGAGGCGGCGGGGAGCGAGCTCGCGTTGGGGGGCTCGATCGACTTGTCGTCGGAGATGCCGGCGCTCGATCTCACCGTCAAGGGCATCGCGGTGCTGCGCGTGCTGTCGGCCTTCGTGCCGCAGGTTGGCGTGGATGGCACGGCTGACGTGGACGTCCGCGTCGGCGGCACCACGTCGACGCCGGAGATGTCGGGCACAATCACGCTGTCCGACGCCCAGATTGCGCTCGCCTCGCCGCGTGTCGTGATCTCCGATTTGTCGGGCCCGATCGCGCTCAGCGGGAACCGGATCGATCTCCGCGGCCTCAGCGGTTCGGCCAATGGCGGCAGTCTCACCATCGATGGCGGGTTCGTGCTGAACGGCACCGAGTTGGTGGACGGCGACGTCTATGTCCAGGCGGCGGGGATGGCGATTGAGTATCCAACTGGCCTGAGAAGTGAAGTGGACGCGCTCGTCACCTACGACGTGGGTGGCCCCACGCCTGTCCTGAGCGGTGATGTCCGGGTCCAGCGCAGCGCCTACACCCAGCCCCTCAGCCTCGCCGCGCTCGCCAGAGCCAGCAACAGCGCCACCGCGGTGCGGCCGATTGGCGCCGAATCGCCGCTCGAGCGGCTGCAGCTGAACATCACCGTGACCACGGTCGAAGACATCAGGGTGGACAACAACTACGGCCGCTTCGAGGGTGGCGCCCAGCTCCGGATCGTGGGGACCGCGGCCCAGCCCGGTATGTCGGGCCAGGTCACGCTCCGCGAAGGCGGTCGCATCTACGCCATCGGCCGCACCTTCACGCTGTCGCGCGGGTCCATCTCCTTTACGGACCTGAACCGCATTCGCCCCGACCTCGACATCCAGGCGGTGACCCGCGTGTCCAACCTCGGCGACGTCACGATGACCCTGCAGGGGACGCCGGATCGATTCGAGTTCGAGCTCTCGTCGGAAAACAACGCGTCGCAGGAAGAGATCGCGACGGCGTTGCTCGGCGGCGGCGTCACCGGCGTCAACGCGCTGGCGCTCGTCTCGAGCGACCTGCTCGGCGCGACCGGCCGGCAGATCGGGCTCGACACCTTGCGCATCGACCGCGGCGACATCGTCCAGGACGAGTTCCGCGAGGATCCGAGCGCGCTGCTGCAGGACCAGCAGGACCTGGTGACGCGGCTGACCCTCTCGAAACGGCTGCGCGACAACGTCGAGTTCACCTTGTCTCAGAACCTCGCCGAGAACGGAAAGACGACGTTCCTGGTGAGTTACTACCCGCTGCAGAACCTCGAGCTGCGGGCCATCTCGCGCGACGATGGGACGCAGGGCGTGGGGATTCGGCACCAGCTGACCTTCGGCGGCGATTCCGTGCAGCGAGAGGCGGCTGCCCGAATGGAGCTGGAAGTGGTCGAGGTCCTGCTGGAGGGCAGCTTCGCGCCCTTCACGGCCGCGCAGGTCCGCGAGGAACTGAAGGTGAAGCCGGCCGAGCGCTTCGACTACTACGCCTGGCAGCAGGACCTGGACAATCTGACCGCCCGCTACATCAAGGCCGGACACTACGAGGTCCGGGTGCGCGGGCGCCGCGACGATGTGGGCGGGGGCAGGGTCAACGTTGTCTACTCGGTGACGCCGGGGCCGGCGACGCGCGTGCAGGTAGACGGCATCGAACTGCCAGCGGACGACCTCGCCGCCATTCAGCAGTCGTGGTCACGCGGCGTCTTCGACCGCTTCATCGTCGAAGACGCCGAGGGTCGGGTTCAACAGCACCTGGTGTCCCGCGGGTTCGTCAATGGCGTCGTGACCGGGCGCATGGAGTCGAGCGCCGACTTCAAGACGCTGCACCTCACAGTGATCCCTGGGGAGTCCGGCGGCAGCCGGAGCATGCGCTTCACGGGGAACGCCAACGTCAGCCGGAACGAGCTCGAAGCGGTGGTGCAGGAGTACGGGCTCGACGTGTGGGGGTGGATCTATCGTGACAACCTGGACGAGACGCTCACGATCTTCCTCCACAACGAAGGCTACCTGAACGCCAACGTCGAGGTCGGCGCGCCGAGCCTCGAAAACGGCAAGGGCGTGCTGCCCGTGACCATCGAGGAAGGCCCGCGCGCGACGATCCGCGAGATTCACTGGTCCGGCCTCTCCGAGGAGCATGCGGCGGCCGCCGAGCGAGCGTTCGCGCTCGAGCCCGGCACGCCGTACACCCTGGCCGCCCTCGATGCCGCGCGCGAGCGCGTGGACCAGCGGTATCGCACGCTGGGCCACAATGCCGTGCAGGTGAACGCGATCGCCACCCCGGTCAGCGACAACCAGCAGGTGGACATGAACCTGACGGTCGTCGAGGGCCCGCAGCAGGTGCTGCAGGACGTCCAGACGACCGGCGCGACACGAACACGAGACGGCGTCGTGCGCCGCGCGCTGCGCCTGCCGGTCGGCCGGCCCGTAAACCTGCAGGAGTGGGCGCTGGCGCGCAAGCGGCTCTTCGATACCAATGTGTTCCGGTCGGTGGACATCGAGCTCGTGCCCCTCGGCGATCCGGTCGAGGGCGTCCAGCAGGTTCGCGCGCGCGTGACAGTGGAGGAGTACCCTCCGTGGCGGTTCCGCTACGGGCTCCAGGCGGATCGCAATCGGGACGATTCCAGCGTCGAAGGCATCGAGAGCGCGCCACCAGACCTCAGCCTGGGAGGCATCGCGGAGATCCGCAACCAGAACCTGTTCGGCCGCGCGATCACCGGGGGTGTCGCGACCCGCATCGAGCTGGACTTCCAGCGTGTGAACACCTTCCTCCAGACCGCCAGCTTCTTCGGCCTGCCGCTGCGCTCCGGTTTGTTCATCTTCGGATCCCGCGAGCGCGTGCGTCAGGATTCGGTCCCGCTATTCATCAACGAGGAGCGCGGCGTGAGCTTCGAGCAGCGCTGGCGCCGGCGCCGCGGCTTCGAGATCACTTACGGCTATCGTTTCGATAGAAACCATTTCTACGACCCTGAGCCCGACCCCAATGACTTCCTCCCGCTCGACGTCGTGGAGAACGACGGACGTCTGACCGGCGCGTTTCTCTTCGACCGCCGGCTCGATCCCGTGAGCCCGACCGGCGGTACATTCACATCGTTGTCCTTCGAGCGGGCCGCGGGCTGGCTGGCGTCGGATTCGTCGTACACCAAACTACTGCTGCAGCAGTATGGCTTCTGGTCCAGAGGCTCGCTGGTCCTGGCCGGTCGCGTGATGGGCGGCCGAACCGTGGGGAGCGACATTCCCCTCGATCAGCGCTTCCTGGCGGGCGGCGCGACGACGGTGAGGGGCTATGGCGAGAATGCATTGGGTCCGCGCGACATCTTCGGGCTCGCGGTCGGAGGCACCCAACTGCTGATCTTGAACCAGGAGCTGCGGTTCCCGATCCACCGCTGGTTCCGCGGCGTGGGATTCCTGGATGTGGGCAATACCTTTGATGAGACGTATCCGTTCGACTGGAAGGAGCTGAAGATCGGCTACGGCGCCGGCCTGCGGCTCAACTCACCGATCGGCCTGTTACGCCTCGACTTCGCCATTCCGGGGTCCACCATTTCCAGCTCCGGGCGTCCGGCCAACACCTTCAGCAGCGGGCGCTGGTACTTCGGGATCGGACACGTTTTCTGATGGGTGCTGCAGGTGCGCTGCCTTGCGACGCACTCGCCTCGCACCCACACCCGAGCGGATCAGCAACGCCGGCGCCTGGCTGGTTCCCTAGCCGCGCAGCGAGCGCATGATGGCCTGGATCGCGGTGCGGTCCGGCGAGTCGGGCGCGAGCTGGAGGAAGTACTGATAGTGCTCGCTGGCCTTCGCGACGTTCCGCTGTTTCTGGTAGACCTGTCCTGCGTAATAGTGAGCGTAGGCGAAGTCGGGCTTGAGTTGCGTGGCGCGCTCCAGCGCCCCGGCGGCGGTGTCGAAGTCGTTCGCGCCCGCGGCCGCGATCCCGAGCTGGTAGTGGGCGTAGGGATTGTCGCCACCAGCCTCGGCGGCGCGGCGTCCGGCTGCCACGGCCTCGGCGTCGTTGTGGGCAATCATCGCCGCACCCGAGACGCCGACGTTCTTCCACGCCTCATCGCCCTGCTCCTGCAGGCGCCTGAGCTCGTTGTTCGCGCCGTCGGCGTTCCCTGCCTTGAGTTGAGCCATGGCAGCCAGGTAGATGTCTTCGGGCGCGCCCGACGCCGCGCGCTCCACCACCGCCCCGTAGTTCCCCGATTCGAAGAGCTTCTGGGAGGATTCCTGGGCTGCGGCCACAGTCGAGGCGGCGGCAAACGCAACGGCCAGTGACCACTTCGCGAGACGCTGACAACCCATAAGACACCTCTATCCGGCAATTTGTGCAACGATCGTGCCGGGCGACCCGCCTCAGTTATACTGGTACGGTCCCGTGAAGCAGCCCGGGACACCCGGTCGTACTTGCTCTCATCCGTGTCATCTGCGCCATCCGCGCCATCTACGGCGTCTGCGCCATCTGCGGCCGCCGCGCCATCCTCGTCATCTGCGCCATCTCTGACTTCCGCGTCATCTGCCCGGCGCTGGCTCCTGTTGGCCCTGGTCGCCCTCGGCATCGTCGTAGTGCCGTTGTCGCTCGGGCCGATCAACCGCACGGTGGTCGGCAGCCTCCCACCGCTCGGCTACCTGCCGTCGCT
>DATLLC010000057.1:0-4749 GCA_035538015.1 Vicinamibacterales bacterium | reverse complement strand
GAGGTAATCGTCGGCACCGCTGTCGAGACCCGAAATGCGGGCCTCGACCGCGTCCCTTGCCGTCAGCATGAGAACGGGGACGTTCGAACCGGTCCGGCGCAGCTCCCGGCAGACGGCAATTCCGTCGAGGCCGGGCATCATGACGTCCAGCACGATGGCGTCGTACTCGGCGATCGCAGTCTGGTACAGCGCCTGTCGGCCATCTCGGGCGACGTCGACGGCGTAAGACTCCTCGCGCAGCCCCTTCGACAGCATGCGCGCGGCCTGTGGCTCATCTTCCACCAGCAGCAACCTCATCCCTTCGATTCCCTCCGCAAATCGTACTGCACTGTCATCGACGGTTCATCTTCGCGTCAGTAACCTCCCCTGAGCAGCCGCCGCCTCGATCCCGGGTACCGATCGTGATCACAATTCTGTTCACAGTATGTTCCTGCGCCTTCATTGCCTGCTCGGGGCCGCCGTCCCGGATGTGGCACGGGGCCGCGGTGCCCACCTGGACGCAGGCAACTGGCCAACCGCCCTTGGCCAGCGAGGCCGGCCGCGTCGTGGTGACCATTGCCCTCGAAGGCGTGCGCATCCCAGGCGTCACGGCGTCATTGCGCAGCGTCGACGGCAACGTCGTCGTCGCCCAGACGACGAGCGACGGCATCGGCCAGGCCACCTTCCCGGACGTGCCGGCTGGACGGTACGTGATCACGACCACCCGCGACGGCTTCCTGGATGGAGAGTCGTCCGCCTTCGAGGTTCGCGGCGGCGCCACGGCACAGGTGCTCGTTGAGATGCAGCTCACCTTCGTACGCGAGAGCGTCGAGGTCGTCGTCCCGGCGAATTCGCCCACGGAGAGCCTGCAACCGGTCGCGGTCAGCGACGTGCTGACCGGCGCCAAGATGGACATCCAGCCGCTTGCCGGCGACGACTTCCAGTCGCTGCTCGCCGTGCTGCCCAGCACCATTCGCGGGCCCGACGGGCGGTTGCGGATCAAGGGCGGCGCTCCGACGACCGGCGCCCTTCAGATGAGCAGCGCCAGCCTCAACGATCCGTCAACCGGTGACTTCGACCTCGAGCTGCCCGGCGGCGCCGTGGAGTCGGTCGAGGTGCTCTCGAACCCGTTCGCCGCGGAGTACGGCCGATTCTCGACGAGCGTGACGCAGGTCCGTACGAAGCGCGGCACCAACGAATGGGTGGTCAAGCCGACCAATCTCTTCCCCGGGTTCGGCAAGGGCTTCGCGTTCGTCAACAAGCTCGAGCCGCGGCTCTCGATCTCGGGGCCGCTCAAGCAGGATCGCCTGCTCTTCGGCCAGTACCTGCAGTACCGGTTCGCCCGCACCGCGGTGAGGAGCCTGCCCGGTGAACCGCAGATTGGATTGGACAGCTTCGATTCGTTCACCCGGCTCGACGCGGTGCTGTCGTCCCGTCACGCGCTCACCGGCGGCGTGATCTACTTCCCGAGGGAGATCAAGAATCCCACCCTCTCCACGTTCCGGCCTCCAGAGACGACGCCGACCTTCACCCAGTCCGGCTTCTCGGCCGGCGCGGCGGATCGGCTGATTCTGACGCCGCAATCGTTCCTCGAATCGACCCTCGCGATCCGCACCTTCGAGATCAACGAGCGGCCCCGCGGCGAGGCGCCGATGGTCTACGCGCCGCAGGGGCAGAGCGGCCATTTCTTCAATCGGCAGGAACGTGAGGTTCGCAGCTTCCAGCTGGTCGAGGCGCTGACCGTCTCGAAAAGCGACTGGCTGGGCCAGCACCTGTTCAAGGCCGGCCTCGACCTCCAGCACTCGCGATTCGCCGGTCCGGTGTACAGCCAGGAGGTCAACGTGCTGCGACTCGACGGCTCCCTGGCCGAGCGCACGACCTACTCCCCCGAGTTGACCAACCCCGAAGTGAGCGGCCTGGAACTGGCCGTGTTCGTCCAGGATCGCTGGCACGTGAGCGATCGGCTGAACCTGGAGTTGGGGGTTCGCGCCGACCGCGACGCGGTGGTCGATCGTGTGAACTACTCGCCTCGAATCGGCGCGGCCGTGAGCGTGTTACCGGAGGGACGGGCGATTCTTCGCGGCGGCTTCGGCAAGTTCGCCGAGCGCACGCCGCTGACGGTGGGCGCGTTCACGCAATACGACGTGCAGACCGTGAGCCGCTTCAATGCGAACGGCGCGGCGATCGGCGGCCCGGTGACGTTCACTCACGTCGTCGACGGTGCGTTGAAGACGCCGGAAAGCATCGTCCAGACCGTCGCCTGGGACGAGCGGTTCGGCCGCCGCTTCTTCTTCAAGGCCGCCTATCTGCATCGCAACGGATCGCACGCCTACATCGTCAACCCGGATCCTGCGACCGGGGTGCTCACGCTCGCATCCTCGGGCGCGTCGAAGTACTGGGAGGTCGAAACGACCGGCCGCTTCCTCGCCAGCGAGCACAGGGATGTGAGCGTCTCGTACGTCCGATCGCACAGCACGCGGGACCTGAACGACTACGACCAGTTCTACGGCAACTTCCGAAACCCGATCATCCGGCCCAACGACCACTCGCTCAGCCCCACCGACGTCCCCAACCGCATGATCGTCCGGGGTACGCTGGGGGTCGGTGGCCAGTGGGTGCTGTCGCCGCTCTACGAGTGGCGCTCCGGGTTCCCGTGGTCGGCGGTGGACGAGTTCCAGGACTTCGTCGGCACTCGCAATCGATCGGGCCGGCTGCCCTCGGTCTCCACCCTCGACTTCACCCTCGCGCGACCGTGGCATTTCCGGAAGTACCGGTTCACGGCCGGCATCAAGGTCTACAACGCGTTTGACACCGGCGACGAGCGAGACGTGCAGGCCAACGTCGCGGCGCCCGACTACGGGCGGTTCTACAACCCGATCCAGCGATCGATCGGATTCGTCTTCGGCACGACCCGGCCGTGATCGGGCCGCAGTGTTCATCGGGCGTTCATACAGCGCGCGTCACTAATCGTCAACACCGTGCTGACCCAGGGCATCAAGCTCAGCGTCGGGCGCGAACGCCCGGACGGCGGCCGATTCTCTTTCCCGTCGGGCCATACCTCGTCGACGTTCGCGACGGCCGCGGTATTGCATCGCTACTATGGGTGGCGTGTCGGCATTCCGGCGTACGGATTCGCCACATTCATCGGCGGCTCGCGCCTGCAGGAGAACCGCCACTACCCAAGCGATGTTATTTTCGGGGCCGCCATCGGGCTCGTTGCCGGCCGGACCGTCACAATCGGGCGTGGTGAGGCAAGCTTCGCCCTGGTGCCCTTGGCGGCACGGGCGGTGGCGGAGTCGGACTCACGCTGGTCGGGCAGCGCTGAACCGCCCATTTTGAACCGGTTCAGCTCCTGTCGCTCGTTATAATCTCGATCAAACGGCGGTCGGAGGCTCACCGAAGGTAATCGCGCTTGACGCTTACTCCAAACGCTAAGAGCCGGACATGACCATTGACACCAAACGCCTGTCGGGTCGCGAACACAAGTTCGCAAGGTGGCGATACATGCGTACGCCTGGAGCGTTGAAACTGTGCCTGATGGCCGCCTTGGCGGCCGCATCAACGACAGCCGCGGCCGCACAGACGGCGCCCCCCGATTCGCTTGAGGCTACCGGCGCTGATACCGCGCAATCCGCTCCAGCATCTACGCGGCAGGCGGCGATCGAAGAGGAGCAGGCGGCGAAGGCGACACACCTGCAGCCCTACACTCCGGGCAAGGTCGAGCTGATCTTTCGCCGGATCGACACCGTGCTGGAAGGCGGGACGCTGCGGTGGCACCCCTTCCTGGACAGCGCGTACAACGGCGGTGGGTTCACGCTCGGCGTCGGCCACGCAAGCTACGTGAGCGCGTACAACTACATCGACCTCCGCGGCAGCTACTCGATCCTGGGCTACAAACGCGCCGAGGCGGAGTTCGTCGCGCCGCGGCTGTTCGACCGTCGGGCTCACCTGTCGGTGATTGGCGGCTGGCGCGAAGCGACGCAGGTCGGCTTCTTCGGCATCGGCACGGACACGTCGGTTGACGACCGCACGAATTTCCTCTTTCAGCAGCCGTACGGCTCGGCGCTCTTCACGATTTTTCCGACGCGCAAGATCATGATGCTGCGCGGAGGTATCGAGTTCACGCAGTGGTCCCAGCAGCCCGGCGAGGGTTCGTTCCCTTCGGTCGAGGAACGGTACACGCGTGAGACGCTCCCTGGGCTGGGTGCGAAAGTCAACTACCTGCACACCCAGGGCACCGTTGGACTCGACTGGCGCACCTCCCCGGAGTACAGCCGCCGGGGCGCCTTCCTGGGCATCACGCTGCACGATTACAAGGATTGGGACGAGGCATTCGGCTTCCAGATGGTCCAATACGAGGGGATTGCGCACGTCCCCATCCTGCGCGAGGCCTGGGTGCTCTCGTTCCGCGGCCGCGTCCAGACCGCGGTCGAGAAGGACGGTCAGGATGTCCCCTTCTTCATGCTGCCGGCGCTCGGCGGAGGGTCCACGCTGCGCGCCTACAGCAGCTGGCGGTTCCGCGACGACAACAGTCTGCTGCTGCAGGGGGAGTGGCGCATCATGGTCAATCGCTACCTCGACCTGGCATTCTTCTACGATGCCGGCAAGGTCACCGCGCACAGGTCGGATCTCGACCTCGATGGGCTGAAAGACGATTATGGCGTCGGCGTGCGCTTCCACGGGCCGTTCTCGACGCCCCTCCGTATCGAGGTGGCCAGCAGCCGCGAGGCCCGATTCAATTTGATCTTCGCGATGTCCTCCGCGTTCTGA
>DATLLC010000056.1:0-32931 GCA_035538015.1 Vicinamibacterales bacterium | reverse complement strand
CTCGACGACGGCTGCCCGAGTGGGCGCCGCGGCTGGCTGCGCATCCTGGGGCGTCATGGCGGAAGCGAGTGCGGGTCTGACGCCGGCGTGACTGGCCGCGGACAGCATGACGAGCAGCGCCAGCAGCCTCATCGGATCTTGTAGGTGACGTCCGCCTGCCGGTAGTCGTGATACTCGACGCGATAGCGCGCGTCCACCGGACCGACCGCCAGCGCCATGCGGAAGTGCATCTCGATGTCCTTCGGCAGCCACACGTCGGGGAACGGCTGGCCCATGCGCATCGTCGCGCGGACGTCGTCTACGCGTGCGATCGAGCGGCCGGGCAGGAAGTCCATGTCGATGTCGTCGAAGGTGTACTGCAGGATCTGGTGCGCCTCGGGGTCCACCCAGAGCGTGACCAGCGACACCTTGTTCATCTTGTCTTCGATCTCTTCGTCGCGGTCGCGGACCCGACGGTTGGGACGAGTGCGGCCCTCGCGGAAGAGCTCGGAAGGGTAGTACTCGATGCGGAGCACGGCGCGGCCATCGAGGCTCTCGCGGCCGACGAGGGCGTAGTGATTGGGCTCGAATCGAAACCGCAGAAAGTAGGCGTAGGACACAAACGCCGGCTCCGCGGATACCAGGGCCGCGGATGGTGCAGGTAGATCAGGGGCAGACTCAGATGACGCAACGGGCGCAGGGGGATCAGGCCGGGCCGCAGACGACGCAGATGGCGAAGGAGAATCGGGTTGGACCGCAGCGGACGCAGACGGGTCGGCCGCAGAAGCCGCGGCCTCCTTGGCGCGCTCGACGCGCCGCTGTTCCCGCCGGCGCTCGTGCCTGATCCAGTCGGCCTCGGCCTTGCGGCGAGCCGACTCTGACAGCGTCACGCCGTCGGCTCTGACCGGGCTGCGGACGAAGATGCCCTCCTGCATGAACCACGAGTAGTCGCGGCGAAAACCGTAGAGCCGCGCCCCTCCGGGGCCAGTGAGGTCGAACGTCTCCCGTTCGTCCAGGAGGTATTGCTGCAGCTTCTTCCAGTTCTCGTCACGCCGCGCCAGGACCTGCTCCATGAGGCGGTCGAGGTCGTTCGGCTGCGCCGACGGGGTGGCACTGGCGAGCAGCAAGACCGCAAGCGACGCCGAAACCGCGATGCGCATGGCGATTGAGGTAGTGACGAATCAAACCCCCGGCGGGTTCCCCTGCCGGGGACGGCGCCGCGCCGATGGCGGACCGCTAGTGGTCGGTCTCGGAAGAAGGGTCGCGCCGATAGACGATCTTGCCGTCCACGATCGTCATCACGACTTCGGCTTGCAGCAGACGTTCGGGTGGCAGGGCAAACAGGTCTTCCGACAGGATGACGATGTCGGCCAGCATCTCCCGGGCCAGCGTGCCTTTGCGCTGATCGTCGAAGGAGGCCCAGGCCGCTCCGCTGGTGAACGCTCGAATGGCCTCGGCCAGCGTCACCTTCTCCTCCGGGATCCAGCCACCCTCGGGATCGCCCTCGAAGTCGGTGCGGTTCACGGCGACGAAGATGCCGCGCAGCGGGTCCAACGGCGCGACCGGCCAGTCCGACCCGAACGCCAGAGGCGCACCGGCCTTCGACAGGCTGCCTGACATCCACCCGCGTGCGGCTCGTTCCGGACCGAGATTCGCGGCCCACCGATCGCCAGGTTCGGGCGGCGTGCCGTGCACGGGCTGTACGCTCGCCACCACGTCCAGCGCCGCGAAACGCTGGAGGTCCTCGGAGTCTGGTGATTCGAGGTGCTCGATTCGATGACGGCCCCCATCGGCCTGGGTGGGATTCGACTTCTGCGCGCTTGCGTAGGCGTCCAGTGTCTCCCGCACTGCCGCGTCGCCGATGGCATGGGTCATCACCTGCCAGCCGCGGCCGTCGAGCTCCGCGACCAAACGCGTCATCTCTTCCGGAGTGAGGCGGGCCTCGCCCTTGTCGCTGGTGCCCTCATAAGGCGCGAGCATCGAGGCGGTTCGAGTCTCCACCACGCCGTCGGCCATGATCTTGACCGCACCGGTCTTGAGGAGCGCATCGTCACCGAAGCGTTCGCGCAACGCGTCGAGCGCGTCGAGATCCTGTTCGGTTGCCGACGCATCCACGCTGAGGGCCTGGTAGACGCGCACGGTGAGTTCGCCCCGGCGGCGCAATTCGTCGTAGAGTTCCAGCTCGTCCGCCGATCCCCCGGCATTCTGCACGCTGGTGATGCCGACGCGATTGGCTTCGACCACGGCTGCCCGTAACGCCGACAGCTTCTCCTCACGCGTGGCGATCGGCAATGCCTGGCTCATGAGCGCCATTGCGGCTTCCTTCAGAACGCCAGTCGGCTCGCCTCGCCCGTCCTTCACGATGACACCGTTGGCGGGATTCGGCGTCCGCCTGGAGATGCGAGCGGCTTCGAGCGCTGCGGTGTTGGCCCATCCCGTGTGCCCGTCGTAAGACACCAGATAGGCGGGCCGATCGGGGACGAGCTGATCCAGGAGCTGCCGTGTTGGCAGGCCGCCGGGAAACGGCGCGTACAGCCACCCGCGTCCGCGGACCCACTCGTGTGTCGGGTTCGCCTCGGCCCAGGCCCGGACGGTCTGCCGGACGGCCTCGAGCGACGACGCCTCGGTCAGGCTCACCTGATCCAACGCCAGGCCGCCGCTCAGGAAGTGCACGTGAGCATCGTTGAAACCCGGCAACACACTGCCGCCCCGGGCATCGATGATCGTGGTCTGCCTACGGGCCAGCCGCTGGATCTCGCGATTGGACCCGACTCGCAGCACCTTGTTGCCCTGGACCGCGACGGCTTCGGCGTCCGCCTTCGCTCCCGTGAACACCTTGCCGTTCACGATGATCAAATCGACCGGGCCATCGTCATCACGCTGTGCCCCGACGATGAGTCCGGCGATGAAGGTCACGCTAACGATGAACGCGACGACGTAAGCCGTGAGGCGGGCCGCCATGGGGGGATTCTAGCACCGGGAAGACGGGCTGGCGGGGCGGCGCGATATGCTTCTACGCCGTATGCGATTCGCGATTCTGGGCGCTGGCGCGGTGGGCGGCTACTTTGGCGCCCGGCTCGCCCGGTCAGGGCAGGACGTGACGTTCATCGCCCGTGGCGCCCACTTGGAAGCGATTCGCGCACGGGGCATGCAGGTGCGGAGTGCCCAGCTCGGCGACTTCGTCGCCAGCGCCCAGGCGGAGTCGGATCCAGCCCGGGTCGGCCCGGTGGACGTCGTGATCGTCGCGGTCAAGGCGTACGACAACGACACGGCGTATCCGCTGATCGCGCCGATGCTCGGACCGGATACGGTCGTGCTCACCCTGCAGAATGGTGTCGACAACGTGGATCAGCTGGCGCAGCTGGTCGGGCCGGCCTGCGTGCTGGGCGGGACGACGTATGTTGCCACCGCGCTCGAGGCGCCGGGCCTGATCGTGCAAACCGGGGTCCACCGATCGGTCATTTTCGGTGAAGTGTTCGGACCGCGTGGCCTCACGGCGCGCGTTCGGGCGATCGCCGACGCGATGTCGCCCGCCGACATCCAGGTGCGCGCCGTGCCTGACGCGCGCACGCCGCTGTGGGACAAATTTGTCTACCTCGTGCCGTTCTCGGGCTTCACCGGCTCGGCGCGCCTGCCGATCGGCTTCCTGTGGCCGCACCCGCAGGTGCGCGAGATGTTCTACGCGGGGGCGCGCGAAGTCGCAGCCATCGCGGCGGCCGAGGGCGTGACGCTCTCAGCCGACCGCTTCGAGACCCTCCAGGAATACATGGACAACATCCCGCCGACGACGCGGTCCTCACTGCTGATCGATCTGGAGCAAGGCAAGCGCATCGAGGTGGAGGCGCTGCAGGGCGCCGCGCTGCGCCGGGCGGCCGCGCACGGCGTGCCGGCGCCGATTGTCGCTACGCTCTACGCCGTGCTCAAGCCCTGGGCGTCGGGCAGCCCTCGACCATGACGATGGCTCCGTGTTGACCGAAGTCTCGCTCTCACTCGCGCTCGCCACCGCGATGGCGGGGGCCCTGGCGGGCGCGCTGGGAGGCTTGCTCGGTCTTGGCGGAGGCGTCTTCCTCGTGCCGGTGCTCGTCCAGGGTCTCGGCGTGCCGATGCCGCAGGCGGTGGCTGTCAGCCTGACGACGGTGATTGCCACCTCGAACGCAATTTCGGGATCGGCCGAGGCGCGAACCGCCATCAACCTGAGGCTGGGCTTCTTGCTGGAGCTCATCACCGCGGCTGGCGGCCTGCTGGGCAGCCTCGTGGCGGCTTCGGTGACCGAGCGCTCGCTGATGATCACCTTCAGCGTGGTCATGGCGTCGATGAGCGTGCTCACGTTCCTGCGGCGGGATTTCAGGAACGTTCTGCCGGAATCGGCCGACCCCGGGGGATGGGGCGGGCGGTTCTTCGACGAACCCACCGGCCAGGTCGTGACCTATCGCGTCCGCCGGATGCCACTGGCCCTGATCACGTCGTTTCTCGCCGGGATTCTGTCCACGCTGCTCGGCCTCGGAGGCGGCGTGGTCAAGGTCCCGATTCTGAACGGCTGGTGCGGCGTTCCGATGCGGGTGGCGTCGGCGACGAGCGCGTTCATGATCGGTGTGACCGCCACGTCCGGCGCCCTGGTCTACCTGGGGCGTGGTCTGCTGCTCCCGGCGCTGGCCGCGGCGGCCGTGCTCGGCGTGCGGCTCGGATCGAGCGTCGCCCTGCGATCCGGCCAGCAGCATCCGCGCCGCCTGAAGGTCCTGCTGTCCATCGTCCTGCTCATCGTCTCGGTCCTGATGCTGCGGCGCTTGCCATGATCGAACGCGTCTTTGTCTCGAGCGGGTACCTGAGCACCGCCCTGATGGCCTATGGCGTGGCGGCCCTGTGGCTGCACCCGGATTCGTTGTGGGCGGCCGCCGTGGTGTACCTCGCGTTGGTGGTACTCATGCTGACACCCGTGACGCGCGTGGTCGTCGCCTGCGCACGCTACGTGCGGGCCGGCGATCGCCTCTCGGCGATGCTCACGGCCGGCATTCTGGGCGTGATTGTGCTGAGTGGGTGGGTGGCTTGGAATAGATAGGTAGAGAGCGTGAATCTAGTGATCGGTTGATGTGGTGATCTGGTGATCGATCGATAGATCTGACGATCTGGTGATCGATCTGGTGATCTATCTGGTGATTGGTTACCGGAACGCTTCCAGGCACGCGTGGCGCAGGTCCTCCGACAGCAGTGGAAACGTCGAGACCACGTGGTCATACTCCGGTCGCGACAAGCCGTAGAGACGCGCGCTCGTAGCGTCCAGCCGGCCGAATGCCAGCACGTTGTCATCCACGTTTCGGCACGCGGCGAGCATCCGCGCGCACTCCACCAGCGTTCGATGCGCCGACGTACCGGGCGCCGGGCGCGGCACGGGAAGACGGGCCATCAGTGCCGTCGTTACGTGCGTGCTCATCTGCAGGCGCACGAGGAAGTTCGCGACGAGGCTGTTGAGCAGGCCCGTCAGGCACCAGGTGTCCGCGTCGCCGAGGCGTGTCCTCGCGCAGAAGACGGTATGCGTGGCGACCACGCCGGGCGGCAGCACGGCGGCGATCAAGGTGACGCGATTGGAGGCCGAGGCGACGTCGCGATAGCAGATTCGCGGTTGCGACCACCGGTTCCCCAGCCGGGCGCGCGCCCGCGACCGCAGGATGAAGCGGCTGACGGCCTCGACGTCCACGCCGAAGGGCCGCAGGTGCTTTCCTTCGACGACCGGCAGCACCGTCCCGTGCGTCGGCGTGCCGGCCGTCACGAAGTGCCTTCGGTCGTCGGTGGCATTCAGGTCGCGGCTGAACGTCACACCCCAACCCGCGGCGTCGCTCAAGGCCGGCGCGTGTCGGGCCTTCTCCGCGATGGCAAGGGCCTGTGGTGTGGCGAAATGGGGAACCGTAAGGTGCACCGGGTCCCAGCGCTCGACGAAGCCACGGGTCACCATCACGCGGGGCAGCGCAGTCTGGCTCATGCGAGGGTCGTCGGGCAGCTGTGCCAGGGACGCGGCGTCGCTGCCTCCTCCGGTCATCGGCAGCACCTCGGTCGGCCCGCCGTGGGTGCCCGCGAGCAGCACGAAGCGCATACTCCGGTGAATCGGGAAGATCGCGCGGCGATTGTCGAACGCAATCCAGGTGTCGAGTCGGCACCGGTCGAAGAGCGCCCGCCGCAGTCCGACGTGGGCAGCGCCGGACTGCAGGCCCGATGGCAGAATCAGGCCAAGCCGGCCTTGGGGGCCGAGGGCCCGCAAGGCGCGCTCGACGAACAACTGATACTGATTGACGTGTCCCGAGGCATGGAGACGGTAGTGGGCCGTCGAGCGGATGAACCGCATCATGGCTTCGACCTCGCCGCGTCCGCCCGCCCGCTGGCTCCAATCGCCGGCATCGCCGCGAAGGACCTCCCAGGGCGGGTTGCCAATCACGGCGTCGAACCCGGCATCCGGACGAGGCAGCCCGTTCTCGTCGAGGAACACCTCGGGGAAGAGGAGCTCCCAGTGCGCGGCGTCGAGCGCCCTCGCGGCCGCCACGGCCGTATCCACGCGCGGCGCGAGGTCTCGCGAGGTCAGCGCCGTGGGCCCTCCCGCGACGTGCTGCTGCAGGTCCGCGTAGAGTCCCGCCGAAACGCGGCCGCCCCTGAGTGCCAGCCCGCACCAGAGGTCGGCGGCCCGTGTCCACCGATGCGACAGGCTCTCCGGTGCCGTCAGTCGCTCGAGGCGACGCTCCTTCGCGCGCACGTCCGCGGCCGTGTCGGAGGGTTCGAGAGCGAGGCGCTGGCGTTCCGGCACGACCCGGCGTCCCCAGGCCTGGCGCGCGTCCTCGTCGAAGAGCGAGGGCTGCCGGTCGTCAGATGAGGGAGCGTGCGACGGGGCGCGCCCCAGGTCCTCCAGTCGGGCACCCACGAGGCTGTTGCCTGTCACGAGATGGTGATCGAGAAAGGTGAGCGGGCGGTGCTCCGACAGCGTCACCAGCCAGAGCGACAGGCGGGCCAGCTGGACGGCCGTCGGGTTTCGATCGATCCCGTAGAGGCAGCGTTCGGCCACTACGCGAGCCGCCTCCGCGCGATCGGCGTCGGTCACCGCTCCGTCTGCCCACGCGCCGTCCGCCAGGCGGGCCTGCTCGACGCGTTCCGCAAGGTAACGGCAGGCCGCCACAAGGAAGGCGCCGCTCCCCATGGCGGGATCGAGGATGCGCAGCCTCAGGATGGCGTCGGCCGACCGTCCTTCGACGAGCGGGGCGAGTGTTCGCCTCACCAGGAAGTCGGTCATCGCGCGGGGCGTGTAGAAGCTGCCGGTGGCCTTGCGCTCGGCGGAGGTGGGACGCAGCGTGAGCGTTCCCTCCGAGCGGACCGGCTCGTACTCCAGCACCCGCTCGTAGACAGCGCCGAGCTGCTCGACGCCGAGATCGTGAAAGTCGATGCGGCGCCGGCCACGGCGAGACGAGGAGGTGCCGAGCGCCAGCACGGCGTCGGCGGCCGCGCGGTCGGGCAGCTGACGCCATTCAGCCAGCGGAGTCCGGGTGGGTGCGAACAGGCGCCCGTTGAACGCCGTGACGCGCAGGTCGCCGGCGTGACAGCCAAGGTGCGCGAGCCGCGCCATGGCCTGCAGCGCGGGCCACACGCCGCGCGACCGGGGATTGGCCAACAGCCGATCGCAGAGGGCTTCGACGCTGTACGCGTCACGGTACACGCGATGCCACATCGGCACCAGCTGGCGCGCTTCGGCAAAGAGGAGGAAGAGCAGGCGATACACGATGGTGAGCGACTGGTCGAAGGCCAGCCGATCGGCCAGGGCCCCGCCCGCCACGACTCCGCGTCTCCGCGTGCCCAACGCGCGGATGAGCGACTCGAGCGCTTCGAGGACGCCCCGTCCGAGCGAGGCGCACACCGCGATGGTCGCGTGGTCCGAGCTGGCGATGGCGCCGGCCAGCTCACTGGTGGCTCCGCCCTTGAGCGAGGAGCCGCTCGTCAGCCTCGAGAGCAGGAGCAGGGCGCCGGGCTGACGGCACACAACCGGGAAGTCGAAGGTGAGCACACGGCGCGACCAGGGCCGAGTCGCATCGACGAGCGTGAGGGTGTCTCCTCCGAAGAGCAGCGCCCATGGCACCCGTGCTCCCGCCGAGACGCGCAGCGCCTGCCGCCATGCCGTGGTGGGCGCGGTGCCCCACGCCGTTGAGACGAATGCGGCCACCGGCTCGGCGCTGTGGGTGATTACGGCGGCGTGCCCCCACGGATGGCACTCGACGTGTGTCATCGTGAGCTGCAGCAGGTCCAGCAGCGGGCGGGCACCCACGTCGAGCATCGCGCGCGGTGGGCTGGCCGGGCCCAGGGTTGCGGTCGCTCGGCGCCACCAATGGACGACCCCGCGCGTCCAGGCGGATCCCTGCGAGGCGCCGCGGACTTGTTCCGGCGTCACACAGCTCGCCAGGTAGGCACTCGAGAGCAGCTCGCCCGAGACGCCCGCGATCACGACGGGTGCTCTCCGATCGGGAGGATGGCCAGCATGCGGGTCGTGACCGCCGGGCGATGGGTGCCGTCCCGGCAGGCGTCCTCCAGACGAGCCTGCCACTCGTCCCACTGCGCGCGTCCTGAGGCGTGGCCGCGTGCCTCGCGAAGGGCGCGGCGGTCGAACAAGGATGGCTGTACGGCAGGTGAAATGATTGCCTGCCTCGCTTCCCGAATCGCCGCCAGGCGCGCGCACACGCCCGTCCACGGATGGTCCGGTGGCGCCTGGCTCGTTGCATCGATAGCCGCCTGACGGATGCGGTCGTCGGCGGCGATGCGCCGGCACATCAGGCGCCATTCGCGGCGGTCGGCAGGCGCTGTCCGCAACCGGATCTCGATTGGCACGACATGGCTCGAGCGAGGCGCCCCCGACACCGCGCGGAGAACGTCGAACACCGCGACGACCCGCACCGCGCCGGGACCGCGGCGGGGCCGCGCCCATGACGGCGCGCTGGCGGGGAGCGGACGACCGAGGCTGGCCCAACCACGCAGTCGAGCGATGCGCGCGGCCTCACCATGCACTTGCGCGCTCGGAGTGACAGTCGGCGTCGCCGGCCCGTCCTGCATAGGAGGGCCCAACGCCACGCCGAGTACCTCGGCGGCGACCACCCTCGCCGAGCGGCTTGCCGCCTCGGAAAGATCCGCCGCCGCCCGGGCCGCGCGGCCCAGCACCTTCGCCACCACGGTGTCTTCGTACGATTCGCGCGCGGTCAAGTGAATGGCGTGGACCGTTCGGGTTTGACCGAGCCGATGGACCCGGCCGATGCGCTGCTCGAGCCGCAGGGGGCTCCAGGGCCACTCGAGCGTGATCACCAGCCGGGAGGGTCCGTGCAGATTGAGGCCTTCTCCCGCGACATCAGTGGCGAGCAGCACTCGGGCCCGTCCCTCGACAAACGCCGCGAGGCAGGCGTGGCGTTCGGCGGCGTCCATGGCGCCGTGGAGACACACCACCGAGGTCATCGGCTCCAGCAGCTCTCGACACGCGTCCAAGGAGTCGCGAAACTCGCTGAACACAATCAGCGGCTCTCCCAGCTGCCGCACGAGCCGCTGCAGCCGCACGCCCTTGGACCACCGAGATCCGGCCGTGTCAGCCAGCTGCACCAGCTCCCGCACGCGTTCCCGTTCGGCGGCGGCGTCGACCAGGCCGGCGACCGACAGCCACGGCGGCTCGCTGCTCTCCTCCTCGTCGAGTTCCTCCCAGGGCAGGACCGGCTCGGCGGGCGTGGACATCGGTCGCGCGCCCGCCAGGCCCTCGAGCCTCCGGAGCAGGGTCCGGTGAATCGCCCAGGGCGATGACGATGCCCGCCGGGCCAGCACGCCCGCCAGTAGCTGCATGCCCGGTGTCGCGCCGGCCGGCGCCCGGCAGAGCTCGCGCGCGTAGGCCAGCACCGCAGCGTGTAACCGCTGTTCCTCGACGGACAGCCGTACGCGCAGGATGTGCGTGCGCCTGGCGACCGAGAAGCGCACTTCGCCGTGCGTGCGCCGGAACACACAGACGCGGTCGACGGGCGGCGAACCCACGGCGCCGAGCGCGAGCAGCGCGCGATAGGCCGCCGCGTCGCCGCTATGAGGTGTGGCCGAGGCCAGGACCAGCCACGGAACCTGGCCCGCCAACCGGCTCACCGCGGCATGGCGGTCCGTGCCCGGCGTGGCGTGATGCGCCTCGTCCACGATCAGGAGATCCAACGGCGCCAATTCGACCGCCTGGAGAACCTCGGCCCGCTTGACGAGATCGAGAGACGACACGATGAGTGGGGTCAGGTTCCATGGGTTCGCTCCGACCGCGCCCGATCGCTCGAGCTCCAATATCGCCGGTAGATCGAGGATTTCCACGGGCAGCTCGAACCGGGTCTTGAGCTCCGCGGCCCACGCTGGCCGCAAGCCCGCGGGGACCAGGATCAACGCGCGCTCGACGAGGCCGCGCGCTCGCAGCTCCGCGAGCACCAGCCCGGCCTGGATCGTCTTGCCCAGCCCCACTGCATCCGCCAGCAGCAGTCGAGTGACGCCGCCGAGCACGGCCAGGGCCGGCGCGAGTTGCCACGGCAACAGATCCATCGTCGCCACCGGCGCCGCCCACAGCACGCGCTCCGGGCGTGCCCGAGACAGCGCGTGCAGCGTCCCGCGGATGACCGCATCGCGCCGACGCCGCGCTGGAGTCCGGTCCGTGACCGGATCGATGAGATCGAACGGCACCAGGAGGGTCGCGGCCCGTTGCGGGTTCGCCGCATCGGCTGCGTCGAGGGTGACGATGGCGCCGCGCGGCAGGGGCCGGGTGAGACGCACATGCCACCGCTCCCCGCGGGCCCACACCAGGGCTCCCGGTACCAGGGTCGATCGCACTTCTTCCATCGCGGTCACGCTGCAGGGCGCGCAAGAACTGCGAGGATCGCGGGTGTTGGCGCCCCAGCGGCGTGGTCAGGGCAAGGACGATGCCCGACCAAAAAAAACGCCGCTCCAGCGGTCTGCTGAAGCGGCGCAGCGATGGTCGGGTGAGGAGGCGTTGGGTCTCAGCGGTCCGACGGCTTGACGGTTGGCGCTTGCTCGGGGCACGGAGGCTGCGACTCCGTCGGTTCCGGGTTGTCGCCGGGCGTCGTCAATTTGGTGTACAGCGCGGCCAGGCCGGCTTGCTGCGGGTCGTAGACGCCCCACTCGTCAACGGTGGGGCGTCGAGCGGCGGTGGACGAGGGTGTCATCGGCATGCAGTACCAGCTCCCGGGGGGCGACAGCATCGTGGCACGGAGCAAGGGTCGTACCGTGGGCCCGGAGCGGCGGACCACTCAAGATCAGGCGAGAATCGCTCTGTGCCTGGGCGACACCCCCGAGCCGTTCATCCGGGCGCCGCCAAGTTCGCGTGCGGCCTTACGTTTCTGCAATCTACTGGATTCACGCTGTACTGTGAACCGTCCCGGATTCCATGGCCGTTCGATCGATCGTCCGGGTGGCACAGTGGTTGCCCAACAGCTCCTCATGACGGTTACGTTCCTCGGCACCAAGGGCGGCACTGGAACGACGACGATGGTCGTGAACCTTGGCGCGGAGATTCGGCGTGCAAGCGATCGGACGACGGTGCTGGTCGACCTCAAGCCGGCCCCCGGGGATGTGGCGCTCTTCCTGGGCTTGCGCCCCCGATTCACGTTGACGCACGTGCTGGACAAGCTGGCGTGGCGCGACGTGGGGTTGCTGCACGGACTGTTGACGCCGCATTCCTGCGGCGTGGACGTGATGGCCGCGGGTGAGGAATGGGGGCGTCCCGCGGCGCGTGACGCCGAAGGCGTCGATGCCACCCTCTCGTGCCTTCGTGCGACGCACGAGTGGGTGATCGTAGATGCGGGTTCCACTCTGACCCCCGCGTCGGCGGTGGCGGTGCAATCCTCCGATCTGGTCGTGCTGGTGGCCAACCCTGACGTGCCGTGCCTGCGCAACCTGCAACGGCTCCTCGATGCCGTGCGGCTCTCGGGCGTGTCCACCGAGCAGCTCCGGGTGCTGCTCAACCGCGCCTCGGATCACGAGGGCCTCTCGATCGCGCAGATCGAGGGGGTGCTGGGCCTGACGCTCGACTGGCGGATCCCGAGCGACTATCGGACCGTCTCGGCCGCGATTACCTCGGGGACACCGGTGCGAGCCGTGCGGACGGGAGAGTTCCTGCGCCACCTGGAAGCGGTGGCGCGAGCCATTGGCGGCGAGACCTACGATCCGCCGGTCTCGACCAGCTCCACGATGGTGGCGCCGAGCGAGGACTCCGGCGCGTCCCAATAGCGGCGGACGAGCACGTGTCCCGCCAGCAGCCGCTGGACGGCCGCGCGCTGCACGCCAATGCCCCGGCCGTGAATGAGCCGGACGCGCCCGTAGCCGGCATCCCTGGCCGCCCGCAGGTACTCGTCGACGACCGAGAGCACGTCGCGCGGCGCGAACGCGTGCAAATCGAGACGGTCCTCTATGGGAACCTGGTGGGGGTCGGGGTCGGGGTCCATTGATGATTGATGACTGATGACTGGCGATTCATTGCACGATCGGTGATTGGTGATTGAGGCATTCGAATTAGGGCCGGCGTCTCCACAATTAGCGCAATCGCGAAGCGGAATCATCAGTGCGCCAATCGGGCAATCGCCCAATGAATCGTCAATCGTCAATCATCAATCGTCAATGGACGCTTTTCACGTACTCCACCGTCACCTTGGTCGTGATGCCGCCACGCGCGCTGAAGTCGCCCTCGATGGTCATGCGGCGTGGCTGGCACACGGCGACGAGGTCATCGAGGATCTGGTTGGTGGCGGCCTCGTAGAAGATGCCCCGGTTGCGGAACTCCAGCAAATAATATTTGAGCGACTTCAGCTCGACGCAAGTACGATCGGGTGTATACCGGATTCGGATGGTACCGAAATCCGGCAGGCCCGTCTTCGGGCACATCGACGTGAACTCGGGGCAATCGATCGCGATCTCGTAGTCGCGTTCCGGCCGGGGGTTGGGGAAGGTCTCCAGCAGAGCCGCGGGTGAATCGGTCACGTTCCGATCATGGCATCAATCCGGCGATGATGTCACACGATTGGTTTGACACCTCGTGCCGTCGGCGTTAGGATTCACGTCGCTTTTTGGCCATTTTTTGTCGGCAGCCATTTCGCGTGCGACGGCCGCGCCGGCGACACTCGTTCGACTTCGCGCGCCACTCATCACCGGAGGACACGATGGTAGAAGCCCGCAGGATGGGCAAGTCGGAACTCTTCTCGCATTTCGCCGAACGCTTCGACGTGAAGCGAACGCAGGCTCGCGACTTCTTCGACGAGCTCGCGATTCTGTGCGAGAAGGAGCTGAAGCGGTCGGGCGAATTCGTGCTGCCCGGCATGGTGAAGCTCGTGGTGCAGAAGCGGAAGGCACGCCTCGGCCGCAATCCCGCGACCGGCGAGCCGATCAAGATTCCGGCCAAGACCGTGGTCAAAGCCCGGATCATCAAGCAGCTGAAGGACTCGGTCCTGCCCAAGAAGTAGCCGGCTGCCTCCTGGAGATCTGATCCCCGCAGATCTCCAGGGCGCCTGACCGCCGCCGCGGTCAGTTCCCCTTGAGCTTCTTCGCCAGTTCCCGAATCTCCAGGCGCTCCATCTTGAACTTCAGGGTGCTCAGCGGCACGCCCAGATAGCGTGCGGTCTGCGTGACGTTCCAGCCGCTGCGCTCGAGCGCCCGCACCAGGAAGTTGCGCTCGAAGGTCCAGAGCGCGCGATCCAGCAGACTCTTGTCCGAGGCGGTCCGGTCCAGCTCCGCGACGTGGAACTCGAAGGGGAGGTCCTCGTCGGTGATCCACTCGTGCGGCACGATCGCCACCAGCCGCTCGACGAGGTTCTCGAGCTCGCGGATGTTGCCCGGCCACCAGTAGTTCGAGAGCAGGCGGACCGTGGACGCGGCCATGCCCGCGACGGTCTTCTTGAAGCGCACGTTGTAGCGCTTGATGAAGAAGTCCACGAGCATCGGCAGGTCGTCGATGCGTTCGCGGAGCGGCGGCAGCTTCAGCGGTACGACGTTCAGGCGGTAATACAGGTCGGGACGGAATTGACCCTGCTTCACCGCCTGCGCGAGGTCGACGTTGGTGGCGGCGACGAGCCGGAACGAGGTCGGAATCGGGCGTTCGCCACCGACCCGCTCGATCTCCTGCTCCTGGATGGCCCGCAGCAGCTTGGCCTGGAGATCGAGCGGCAGGTCCCCGATCTCGTCGAGGAAGAGCGTGCCGCTGCTCGCCAGCTCGAACTTGCCGATCCGCTGCTGGACGGCGCCTGTAAAGGAGCCCTTCTCGTGGCCGAAGAGATGGCTCTCGACCAGGTCCCGTGGGATGGCCGCCATGTTGACGGCGATGAAGGGGCCGTCGGCGTGCTCAGAGTCCCGGTGGATGCGGCGCGCCAGCAGCTCCTTGCCTGTGCCGCTCTCCCCGAGAATCAGCACGGTGGCATCGGTCCGTGCCACTTTCTGCGACGTGTCGAGCACGTCACGAAGCGCCAGACTCGGGCCGGCGATGAACTCGCGCTGTGCCCCGTCCCGCACCTGGTCTTCCAGGCGCAGCACCCGGCGGTTGAGCTCGGATCGTTCTTCCGCGTGGGCAACGATGGAACGCAGACCGTCGGCGGTCACCGGCTTGGCCAGGAAGTGATAGGCCCCGAGCTTGATCGCCTGAACGGCCTCGTCGACGCTCGCCTCCGACGAGGTGAGAATGACCTCGGTCAGCGGGAAGTTGACGCGCGTCAGCTGCAGCAATTGGACGCCGGTCATGTCGGGAAGCGCAATCTCGGTGATGACGACGTCCACTTCCTCCTTCATCAGGACTTCGGCGGCGGGTCCGCCGGCACCGGCACGCAGCACGCGGTAGTCGCGCCGGAGCGGCGCCACCAAGGTCTCGCGCGCGCCTTCGTCGGGATCGACCACGAGGATGGTCTTGCGGCGCAATGACATCGGGGGGCAGTATAGCCTTACGGGTGCCGGGTGCCGGGTGCCGTTTGCCGAGTGCAGGGTGCCGGGTGCCGGGTGCCAGGTGCGGTGCTGAGTGCCGCGTGCGGAGTGCCGGGTGCGGAGTGCCGAAGAGCTCGGGCTTCCGCCCCAGAAGGGGTCCATGTCGACGGTCTTTGCCCTCGTCGCCTGCGTGGTGGCCGTCGTCGCGTTCGTCCAGGGGCGCCGGTCGGCGCGTCGAGTCGCCCAGCTCACCGAGATGTATTGGCAGCTCAAGTACGACCACGGTGAGCTGAAGGCAAGCGTGACACCTCCCACAGAGACGCCGCCACCGTCCGCCGCCTTCGTCCCGCTCGGCGCCATCAAACGCAAGCCGTCGTGACGACGTCGCATCGGCGCCATCTCGGTCGACATCCTGGGCTGACCGCCGCGCGTCTGTGCCCGGGCGCGGCCTGTCTTGACGCTATCCGCCGTTCCAAGTCAGAGTGAAGGGCTGACGTTTGCGGCATTTCCGGAACGGATGGTGGTGACAAGGAGCGCGGTCTTGGCGAATGAGTACGACGTGGTCGTGATTGGCGCGGGCACCGGCGGTTACGTCGCCGCCATTCGTGCCGCCCAGCTCGGCCTCAAAGTGGCGGTGGTCGAGAAACAGAAGGCCCTGGGCGGCACGTGCCTCATCTGGGGGTGCATTCCCACCAAGGCATTGCTCGAGCACGCCCACGCGCTCAAGATCGCCCAGGCCGCTGCGGAGTGGGGACTGAGCGGAGTCGACGGTAAGGCCGTCGGCATCAACATGCCCGCCGTCCACGCGCGCAAGGACAAGATAGTCGCGGGGCTCACCGGCGGCATCGAGATGCTGTTCAAGAAGAACAAGATCGACTGGATCAAGGGTACCGGCCGACTCTCGGGGAAGCTGGGCGTCGAGGTGACACTCCACGACGGCGCGACCGGACAGCTCGCCGCGAAAAAGGAGATCATCGTCGCCACCGGCTCGGCGGCTCGCAGCGTGCCCGGTGTCGAGGTCGATCGCAAGAAGATCATCTTCAGCGACGAGGCCATTCACCTGCCCGAGGTGCCGAAGTCGATTGCCATCATGGGCAGCGGCGCCGTGGGCGTGGAGTTCGCCTCGATCTTCAGGAGCTACGGCAGCGAGGTGACTCTCATCGAGCTCCTGCCACGACTCGTCCCCGGCGAGGACGAGCAGGTGTCGGCGGAGCTCGAGAAGAACCTCAAGCGCCGCGGCATCAAGGTGCACACCGGCACGAAAGTGACGAGCGCAAAGGCGGCGGCCAAGGGTGTGGACCTGGAGATGTCGGCCGCGGATGGCGCGTCGGCCGGCTCGGGGCCAGGCAAGGGACTGAAGGCCTCGTTCGATCTGCTGCTCGTGGCCACCGGCCGCGGCCCGGTCACCGATGGGCTCGGCGCCGCAGAGGCCGGCCTGACGATGGATCGCGGCTACATCGTCGTCGATTCGCTGTTCCGCACCAACGTGCCGAACATCTCGGCGATTGGTGACGTGATCACGATGGGCGGCCCGCACTACCAGCTGGCGCATCTGTCGTCGATGGAAGGCGTGCTGCTGGCCGAGCGGATCGCCGGACAGCAGGTGACCCCCATCAACTACGACCACGTGCCGCGGTGCACCTACTGCGATCCCGAGATCGGCAGTGTCGGGTTGACCGAGGCCCAGGCCAGGGCGAAGGGCTATGACGTCCGGACCGGATCCTTCCCGTTCAAGGCCCTGGGCCGCGCGAGGATGGTCGGTGAAACCGATGGCTTCGTGAAGATCGTGGCGGAGAAGAAGTACGACGAGGTACTGGGCGTGCACATCATCGGCCCGCGCGCTACGGAACTTGTCGCCGAGGCGGTGCTGGCCCTGCGGCTGGAGTGCACGGTCGAGGAGCTGGTGAAGACCATCCACGCGCACCCGACGATGTCGGAGGCTGTTGGCGAGGCGGCGCATGCTGCGCACGGAGCCGCCATACACATTTAGGCTCTGGCGCTAGGCTCTAGGCGCTAGGCCTTAGGCTCTAGGCTCCAGGTACAAACCTGTCACACTGTCAGGACCAGAGATGCCGTGCGACACGAACTAGATCCTGAAGCCTAAGCCTAGAGCCTAAAGCCTAAAGCCTAGAGCCTAGAGCCTGACGAGAGTCCTATGTCTACTCCAGTAGTGATGCCCCAGATGGGCGAGTCGATTGCCGAGGGCACGATCGTCCGGTGGATCAAGAAGGTCGGCGACGCGGTCGATCGCGACGAGCCGCTGTTCGAGATCTCCACGGACAAGGTGGATGCGGAGATCCCCTCGCCAGCCGCCGGCGTGGTACTGGACATCTCGGTGAAGGAAGGCGAGACGGTACCGGTGAACAGCGTGGTGGCGGTGATCGGCGAGGCCGGATCAGCCGTCACCCCGACCGCCACGGCCCCGGCGGCGCCACCCAGCTCGCCGCTGCCGCAGGCCGACGGCGCGCCGGCGTCCGGCGAATCAGCCGCTGCGGTGCCAGCTGTCCCCTCTGCGGCATCTGAGGCGGCCTCGGCGGAGTCACCTGCGGCTGTTCCCGCCGAGTCATCCGCTGCCCGTCAGCGCTCCTCACCCCTCGTGCGCCGTATCGCGAAGGAGCACAACGTCGACGTCGCCCAGATCGTCGGGTCGGGCATCGGTGGCCGCGTTACCAAGCAGGACATCCTGAACTTCATCGAGCAGGGACCACCGGCGCCGGCGGCTCGCGTGGGACAGGCCGCCTCGGTCTCACCGACACCGGCCCATGCCCCGGCCGTGTTCCGCCTGCCGAACGATCGCGTCGAACCGATGTCGGTGATGCGCAAGAAGATTGCCGAGCACATGGTGCTCAGCAAGCACACCTCCGCGCACGTCTACTCCGTCTTCGAGGTGAACTACGGCCGCGTGGACCAGATCCGCAAGGCGAAGAAGGACGAGTACGAGCGCATGGGCGCGAAGCTCACCTTCACCTCCTTCATCGCCAAGGCCGCGGTCGACTGCCTGCGCCAGCACCCGACGATCAACGCCTCGATCGACGGGGAGCGCGTGATCTACCGTGGGTCCGTGAACCTGGGCATTGCCGTCGCGCTCGACAACGGGCTCATCGTGCCCGTCGTGAAGGGCGCGGACGAGAAGAACACGCTCGGCTTGTCGCGCTCCATCCAGGACATCGCCGATCGTGCCCGGGCGAAGAAGCTGAGTCCCGAGGAGGTTCAGGGCGGCACGTTCACGATCACCAACCCGGGCACTTTGGGTGCGCAGTTCGGCCTGCCGGTCATCAACCAGCCGCAAGTGGCGATTCTCGGCGTTGGCACGATCGAGAAGCGCGCGGTCGTCATCGACGACATGATCGGCATACGCCTGATGGGCTACCTGACGCTCGGCTACGACCACCGGCTGGTGGATGGCGCCGTCGCCGACCAGTTCATGGCCGACCTGAAGAAGACGATAGAGCAGTTCGATCCCGCTCAGGTGTGACCCGAAGGCCACGAAGAGCATGTCGATGCGCCCCCTTGAAGTACGGCATCTGGGCGTCATCTCTTACGCGGACGGGCTCGCGTTGCAGGCCGAACTGGTGCAGGCACGCCGTGCCGGCACTATTCCCGATACGCTCCTGCTCCTGCAGCACCCCCACGTCCTGACGGTTGGCGTCAAGAAGGACGGTCGCAGGAACATCCTCGCCACGCCAGAGCAGCTCGCCAGCCTGGGTGTGGAGGTCTTCGACACCGGGCGCGGTGGCGATGTCACCTATCACGGGCCGGGGCAGATCGTCGGCTACCCGATCATCGACCTCAATCCCGATCGCCGCAACGTCCATCGCTACGTCCGCGATCTGGAAGAGGTGATGATCCGCGTCTGCACCGCCTACGGCGTGGAGGCGGGCCGCCTGGCGGGCCTGACCGGCACCTGGGTCACACACCCGACGCGTGGCCCCGAGAAGATCGGCGCGATTGGCGTGCGGATATCGCGGTGGGTGACCAGTCATGGTCTGGCCTTGAACGTCGCGACCGATCTCGCCTTCTTCGACTTGATCGTGCCGTGCGGCATCGCCGACCGGGGCGTCACCTCGCTCGAGCGGGTTACCCGACGCCCCCTGGACCTCGCCGAGGTGGCAGTCGCGCTGTCCACCGAGATGGCGGCGGTCTTCGAGCGGGACGTGACCCACACCATTGCAGCGGCTTAGGTCGAGCGCACGGGCCAGCATCGGTCGCACGTGCGCGATCAGTTGCTTCGCCGCTAGCGGCTCGAGCCCTGCGTTGGCGGGCTCACGCTGCACCGTCCGCTCGAAGCGTCCTGATTGCTCGGTGAGTGGGCGGAGGCGCTAACGCGCCAGCTCCTCAACCAGCCGGAGGGCCAGCGTCGCGACGGCCGCGCCGCCTTCGGCGTCGATTCCCGGCCAGTCATCTGAGGGCCGGTGGTAGTCGGCGTGGAAGCCCGTGAAGAACGCGAGGGCGGGTACTCCCCGCCGCGCGAACGGCGCGACGTCCGACTCGTCGGCCTCGTAGCCGCCGCGGGAAAAATCCTGCACGGCGAGCGCCGTCCACGGCCGCAGCCAGGCCGGCGAGAACCAGGGCACGGGAGGGCCGAATGCGCCGACCATCACGCGGCCGCGGGCCCGGCCCACCATGTCGAGGTTCACCATCGCGCGGGTGAGACGAAGTGCGACCGGTGGGACCCGGACGTATTCCTCGGAACCCCGCAACCCCAGCTCCTCGCCGGCGAAGGCCACGAACACGATCGAACGACGGAACCGCGATCGCGTGCGCGCGGCGGCTCGCGCCATCTCGATGAGCGCGGCAACGCCGGAGGCGTTGTCGTCCGCGCCGTTGTGGATCTGTCCCGTCAAATCTGGGGCCTCCGAGTACTCGCCGCCGGCGCCGATGTGGTCGTAGTGCGCGCCGACGACGACGGCCTGGTCGGCGAGCGTGGCGTCCGCGCCTCGCAGCAGCCCGACGACGTTGCGCAGGCGCGCGGTGAAGTGCGCCCGGTATTCGACGTAGCTGATCCGCGCGGACTCGAGTCGCCGCGACCGCGGCTTTAATGTGCGGTCGATGATCGCGGCCGTGGTGACCAGGTTCAGCTCTGAGAACGCCTCGACCACGCGCTCGCGGGCGATGCGCACCACCGGCAGTCCCATGTCCTCGCTCTGCGGATCGCTGCGCCAGGTGGCCCGCGTGGCTCGGTCGTCCCCATGCGACGGATCCTCGACCACCATCAGGAGGCGAGCACCCCGTTCGCGCGCTTCGCGCGCTTTCTGCGCGACGGCGGCGACCGGCGTGAGATCGCGACCATCGAAGACGCTGCTGCTGTCGTGCTCCTGCGGTTCGTGTGTGAACACCAGCACGGCGGCACCGCGGACGTCGATCCCGGCGAAGTCGTCGTAGTGGAGCCCCGGTGCCGAGATGCCATATCCGGCGAACACCACTGGAACGGCCTCGGCGGCAGGAGCGATGACCTCCGGCCTGCGCTCGAGGATCGACAGGGGATAGAAATCCCGGCCGAGCGTCAGGCTCCTGCTCGCCGCGCCGCTTGTAATGGTCAGGGTCGCGCCAGCGGGCGGGTCGATTCGAATCTCGGTCTCGAAGGTTTGATCGAACTCACCGGCGATCGCACCGTCCAGGCCCGCGCCCCTGAGCTGGTCCCGGACGTACATCGCGGCACGTTCGAGCCCGTCCAGGCCGTTGCCGCGGCCGCCCAGGTCGTCGGAGGCCAGCCATTTCACGTGAGCGAGAAAGCGGTCGGCGGACACCGCTCGCGGCGCCTGCCCCGCCAGCGCCACGCTCGACGCGAGGACGAGCGCGAGGATGCGGCCCATTGGCTTCAGCGCGCCAGCGTGGAGTCGAGCCGAACGCGATCCCGGGCCGACAGCGGGGCGGATTCGAGGCGCAAGATGCCTCGCGGGCCGACTCGTGCGGGCAGCATCGCGGGGTGACCGCCGGCTGCTTCGTCGCGCGTCAGTGCAACCTCGAGCACATGCGTGCGGGCGGCGCGAGTCAACATGGACCGGATGACCCTCGCGGCGGCACTGCCGAGGGCGTGCGGGCCGGGTGGCCAGAGTTGCGCGGCGCGAGCATCCATCCGGGTGATGACGGGTGGCGGCAGCACGTCGATGGCGCGCCGTCCATTCAGGCTGACCGAGTCCCACGAGATGATGATGTCGTGCGGTGCTCGCCCAACGACGAGGATAGAGATGTCCCCGGGCGCCACTTCCGCCTCCAGCGCCACCAGCGCCGCGATGGCACCGCGCAGCGCCTCTGGCGCGGTGCCGAAGATCCGCGTGCGCGGCAGCCCCAACTCGTGCACTGCGCGATCGACGAGCGACCGCTGCCGCACACCTGCACAGACCAACGCGGCCTGCTCGTTCAGCCCCGCGACCCGGCGCACCAGTGCCAGCCCTGCCTCCTCGGACCACTCTCCGGCCGGACCGGCGCGGTCCGCGAGCACGACGACGCTCGCGCCGACGACCGCGGCTTCGTCGCTCGTGCCCACGAGGACCGTGTCGTACCGATCGACCGGGGCCGCCTGTGTGATGTCGAGCGCCTTGCCCTGGGCCACGCTCGCCGCCTCGTCCACCATGATCACCCGCGTGGCCAGCCGGGCCGCAGCCAATTGACGGGAGGTGGCCGCGGCAATGTCTCCGGCACCGAGGACGACGATGGTCACGAGACGCATTGTAATAAGCTTGAGTCGCCTCAGGCGACCCCCATGTCCCTTGTCAGTCTCATCACCGGCGGCACGCGCGGCATCGGTCAAGCACTGGCGTCGCGCCTGCTGGCACGCGGGCATCGGGTGGCCATAACCGGCACCACACCCGACGGCGTGGCCCGGGCGGAGCACGCGCTCGCCGAGCAGTGCGGGGATCCAGGGCGGGTCCTGGGACTCGGCTGCGACGTGCGCGATCCCGGTGCCGTGGAGCGCGCCATTCGCACCGTCGTCGCGCGCTTCGGCGGGCTCGACGTGCTGGTCAACAACGCGGGCGTGGGCGTCGGACAGCCAATCTCTGAGCTGCCCTACGACGAGTGGGACCGCATCATCGGTACCAATCTGACCGGCGTGTACCACTGCTGCCGCGCGGTCATTCCGCACCTGGTGTCGCGCGGCGGCGGCTGGATCGTGAACGTCAGCAGCCTGGCCAGCAAGAACCCGTTCGTCGGCGGCGCCGCGTACTGCGCGTCGAAAGCGGGCCTCAACGCGTTCAGCGAAGCGTTGATGCAGGAGCTGAGACACAGCAATATCCGAGTCAGTTATGTCCTGCCCGGTTCGGTCGCAACCGGCTTTTCGGGCCGCACGCCAGACACCGGCGCTGAATGGAAGCTCAGCCCCGACGACGTGGCGCAGGTGATCGAAGGCCTGCTGGATCACCCCACGCGCAGCCTGCCTAGCCGGGTAGAGATACGGCCCTCGCGACCGCCGAAGTAAGCTCGCCGGCGAAGACCCGGCCCCGATCCCTCAAGACCCAAGACCTCAGGACCTCAAGACCTCAAGACCTCAGGACCTCAAGACCTCCGCCAGAGTCTCGACGTCCACGTTCGAGCCGGTGACGAGCACGACGGCTGGCCACCCTGAGACCCCCCGCCGGGCTGCCGTCGCCGCCACTGCGACAGACGCCGCGCCTTCGACGATCAGGTGTTCCTCGGCAGCCATCGCGCGCATCGCGGCGCGCAGTTCGGCCTCGCTGACGGTCACCACATCGTCCACGACCTGCTGCACGAGGGGGAACGTGATCGAGCCGGGTTCGAGGTTGCCCGCCAATCCGTCCGCGAGCGTCGGCGCGGGATCGATCTGCGTGATCGCGCCACGGGCCAGGCTCGTCGTGAACGCGACCGACGCGGCGGCCTCGACGCCGACGAGGCGCGCACCGGGTGCGGCCGCGCGCAGGGCCAGGCCGACGCCGCTCGCCAGCCCGCCGCCGCCAAGCGGGACGACAACGGTCTTGACGTCGGGGAGGGCGTCGACGATCTCGAGGGCGACAGTACCGGCGCCGGCGATGACATCGGAATGGTTGTAGGGAGAGATATAGAGGCCGCCTCGCTCCTGGGCGAAGGCCCGCGCCGCACGCTCGGCCTCGTCATAGGTCGGCGGCTCATCATGCAGCTCGGCCCCGTGGCGGAGGATGGCGGCCCGCTTCGTACGGGGAGCAGTGGCAGGCGTGAAAATCACGACGCGGACGCCCAGCTGTTCGGCGGCGAATGCGATGGCCCGGCCGTGATTGCCGGCCGAAGCGGTGACGACCGGCGGACGCGTCGCGGGGTCAGGATGCTCGGCCACCAAGCGAACCAGCGCGTTGTAGGCGCCGCGAACCTTGAAGGAGCAGGTCGGGTTCGTCGACTCCAGTTTGAGCAGCACCGGCCCGCCGGCGGCGTCGGACAGCCAGGAAGAGGCTCGAAGCGGCGTCGGCGACAGCCAGGGCAGCAGGCGGCGCCGCGCGTCGTAGACGTCCAGGACGGTCGGGAGGGTCATGTCTCGGCCGAATCGGCGCGACAACGGCGTCTGGTAGTAGTCGCGGGCCGCTCCATATAGTACCGGCCACCCATGATGTCCCGCATCTTCTTCTTCGTGGCGATGTTATGCGCTGCGACCTCGTCGGCCCTCGCCGCGGAACTGCGTGGCACCGTCACCGACAGCTCGGGCCGCCCGCTCGCCGGCGCCGCGGTGCTTGTCCTCACGCCGCAGCGCGGGGTGGTCGTGACGGTCGAGACCGGTCCGGACGGCGCCTTCTCCGTGCCCGACCTGCCGCCGGGGAGCTATCTCGTCATCGCGCGCGCCACTGGCCTCGAAGAGCGCCAGTCGGCCGTGGACGTTCGCGCCGAGACGCCCGCACGCGTCGAGCTCGTCCTTTCGGTCGCCGGGGTGAGAGAAAGCGTTTCGGTGACCGCGTCGCCGGGCGCGGTGCTCGAGACGAACGCGACCGCGCAGGCCGTCAACGTCATCGCCCGCTCCGACATCGAGCAGCGCGCGGCGGCCGTAACAGCGCAGGCGTTCTCTGAGGAAACCGGCGTGGCCCTGCAGCGCACGAGCCCCACGATGGCCGGCGTGTTCGTCCGCGGCTTGACCGGAAACAAGGTCAACGTCTTCGTGGACGGCGTCCGCTATTCGAACTCCGCCCAGCGCGGCGGCGTCAATACGTTCCTCGATCTGATCGACCAGGCGTATCTCGAGGGCATCGAGGTGCTGCGCGGACCGAACAGTGCCGAGTATGGCAGCGACGCGCTCGGCGGCAGCGTGCAATTCCTGTCCCAGGTGCCGGAGCTCGCAACCGGCGGCAACATGCGCCTGGGTGGCCAGGTGGACGTGCGCGGCTCCACGGGGCACCAGGGTGGGGCCGGCACCGCGTCGGGCTCGCTCGCCCGCTCGAACTTCGGTCTCTTCGGCACGTTCGGTGCACAGTCGATGGGCGACGTCCGCCCGGGTGATGCGCTGGACTCGCACGCGGCCGTGACCCGCTTCCTCGGCATCAGTTCAGATCAACTCTACGCCGACCGCCTGACCGATACCGGATTCGACCAGTTCGCCGGCATGCTCAAGTTGAACTGGACGCCCAACCCCAATACGCGAATCGTGTCCGCTTACATGGGCACGCGGCAGGATGGCGGCCAGCGCTACGACCAGTTGCTGGGCGGCGACGGCAACCTGATCGCGGAGCTGAACGAACTGACGCTCGACCTGTTCTACGCGCGCGTGGAACGCCAGCTCGATCGGTGGTTCGATCACGCCGAGGTGACCTATTCGTTCAACAGCCAGCGAGAGGAGCGCGTCAACCAGGGCGGCAATGGCAATCCGACCGCGACCATCGGCCACGAGCCCGAGCGCACGACCGCCAACGGCATCCAGGGGAGCGTACGCCGCCAGCTGTCGCCGCGCCAGACGTTCCGGCTGGGCGGCGAGATCTATTTCGAGGGGCTCACATCGGACTCCTTCAACGTGAACCCCACCACGGGCGCTGTCTCGCCGCGGCGTCCTCGCGTGCCGAGCGGGGCCACCTACCGCAACGGCGGCCTCTTCGGGCAGACCACCCTCGAGGCCGTACCCGACCGGCTGGAGCTGGTCGGCGCCCTCAGATGGGGCGCGGCGCGTTACGAGGCAAACGCCGCCGACGCACCAGTCGTGAACGGCGCACCGCTCTGGCCCGACGACGCCCTGTCGGCCAACGCCTGGACGTTCCGAGTCGGAGCCGTCGGGACGGCCAGCGAGCACGTCAGCGTGGCGACCAACTTCGCGCGCGGATACCGGGCGCCGCACATGACCGACCTCGGCACGCTGGGGCTCACCGGCTCCGGGTTCGAGGTGTCGTTCCCGGATGTCGAGGGCCGCGGCGCCACGGTCGGATCCTCCGCCGGCGTCGATGCGGTGTCCACCGGCGAGGCCGTCGCGGAGCTGCAATCGGAGTCGAGCCTGTCGTGGGACGGGATGGTCCGCTATCGCGATCGCCGGGTGCGAGGCTCGTTCACGGTGTTCGTGAACAACGTCCACGACAACATCCAGAAACAGGCGCTCATCCTGCCGCCCGGCGCCGTGGGCACGACGCTCGGCACCGAGATCATCACCGCTCAGAACGCCAACGGCGCCGTCTTCGTTGCCGCCATGCCGTCGCCGGTGCTGGTGCGGGACAACTTCGACAACGCGCGCATCTGGGGATCGAAGCCGAAGGCGAGGTCCGGGCCTCGGGGTCCCTCACGCTGAACGCTGTCTACACCTATCTGCACTCGCGCGACACCGCCACCGGTCGACCGCCCAACATCGAGGGCGGAACGCCCGCGCCCGAGCTCTACCTGCTGGCGCGCTTCGCGACGCCGGGACGCTCGTGGTGGGTGCAGCCCTATCTCCGTATCGCCGCTGATCAGCCGAACCTCTCGTCGCTGGATCTCACCGATCGCCGCACCGGTGCGGAGCGCACGCGCGCGAGCATCCGCAGCTTCTTCTTGAACGGCGCCACGGCGCGCGGCTGGGTTTCGCCAGGGCCCGACGGCGTGCGCGGCAACGCCGACGACGTGCTCGACCTTACCGGCGAGACCCTCGCCCAGATTCAGGATCGGGTCCTCGGGACCGCCAACAGCAGCTCGCTGTTCACCCAGGTGGATGGCTACGTCGTTCTGGGCGTGCGCGGCGGGTTCAGCCGCGGACCGCACCAGATCCTGGTGGACTTCGAGAACCTCACCGACACCAATTACCGCGGCATCAGCTGGGGCATGGACGCGCCGGGATTTGGTGTCAACGTGCGCTACGGGCTGCGGTTCTAAAGGGGTCTCGAGGTCCTGAGGTCCTGAGGTCCTGGGGGCCTGGGGTCTTGAGGTCCTGAGGTCCTGAGGTCTTGGGGGCTTGGGGTCTTGAGGTCCCGAGGTCCTGGGGTCTTGAGGATGTGCGGTCCTGAGGGCTGGGGCCTATCGGGCCGCCTGGAGGAGTTGCGGCAGCTGCTCGACGAATGCCGAGCGTGCGAGCACGCGGTCCGCGCCGGCCTCGCGGGCCGCTTCGATCGTGGGTGTGTCGACATGCGACACGAAACCAACGGTCGGGATTGCCGCCAGCAGGGGATCGGCCTTCAGCGCCGCCAGAATCTCGAGCGGGTGGGTTCGCGCGCTGTTGAGATCGAGGATCACGAGCGCCGGACGCGTTTCACGCGCGGCGTCGATCACCGCGTTGACCGATCGAGTGAACCGGATAGTGGCACCTACCGCCTTGGCTGCGGTGGAAATGCGAGACGAGAACATCAGGTCGTCAACGGCGGCAAGGATCATGATGAATCGCCTACCCTCTTTCGAGCCAGTCCCGGACGAACGGGTTGGTGGCCTGCTCGCGGCCGATGGTCGTTTCGGGGCCGTGCCCGGAGTACACCACCGCGTCATCGGGAAATGTGAAAAGCACCTCCGTAATGGACCGCATCAGCGTCGCGTGATTCCCGCCGGGCAAGTCGGTGCGACCAATGGACCCGGCAAAGAGGGTGTCGCCGACGAACAGGCCCTCGAGGCGTGAGGGATCGGTGACGCGCCGTACTGCCAGGCACACGCCACCTGGGCAGTGGCCGGGCGTATGGTGCACGGACACCTCGTAATCGCCAAAGCGTCCCCAGGCCCCGTCCTCGCCATAGTAGTGATCCACCGGCGGCGGTTGCTCCACGGACAGGCCGAACATTGCGCCCTGTGCCGCGGCGCGCTCGTAGAGCGGCTGGTCGGCACGGTGCAGCCAGACGGGTACCGCCAGGTCGTGCTTGGCTGCGCCGACGCCAGAGACGTGGTCGACGTGCGCGTGGGTCAGCAGGATCGCCTTCGGCTGCAGGTGCCGCTGGTCAATGAACGCGAGCAGTTCGGCCACTTCGTCGCCGGGGTCGATCACGAGCGCCTCCAGCGTGCGCTCGCAGCCCAGGACGAAGCCGTTCTTCATGAATGGCGGCGCCGCCGCCGCAAAGAGGATCACGGCGTCTCCTCGGCCTTCACCACCTCGAAGCCCACACGGCCGACGGTGAGCTTGGTCCCCGGTGCCAACGGGATCGTTCCCTCGACGCGGCGCGCATCGACGTAGGTACCGTTCGTGCTGCCCAGGTCTTCGACCGTCAGGCGGCCGTCAGAAGCACAGCTGACGCGGCAGTGCACGCGCGAGACGAGGGGGGCCTCGACGACGAACTGCGCCCCAGTGGCGCGGCCGATGGTACGGACGTCGCCGGGCAGCAACCGGAAGGCGAAGGCAGGCTCAAGCGAGCGAAGGATCCACATGGGTGAAAGGACAGTGTACGGCAACCGGGAAGCGGCAACCGGGAAGCGGCAGCCGGCAACCGGGAAGCGGCAGCCGGGAAACGGCAACGGGGAAGCGGCAACCGGCAACCGGCCGTCGGAACCCGGATGCCGGCCGGCTCGTAAACCCTCATGTCATGACGAAACCCCGCAAATGGACACTTGCCGCTGTCGCGCTGGGAGCGGTGGGAGCGGCCGTCTACGGCATCGCCACCGCCAACGGCGCGTCCACGAACATCGACCCGTCCCGCCTGGTCACGGTCGAGCGAGGGCCTATGGTCCGTTCGGTTGTGGCCACCGGCAAGATCGAGCCGATCACCAAGGTCGAGATCAAGTCGAAGGCCAACGGCATCATCGAGCGCCTGTCGGTCGACGTCGATCATCACGTCGAGGCGGGGCAGGTCCTGGCTGAACTCGATAAGGAGACGTTGCGGGCCCGCCTGCGCGAGGCGCGGGCCAACCTGGAAGCGGCGCGCGCGGCTTTCTCGGCGGCGGAGGCCCAGGCGGCCAAGCACGACATCGAAGCCGAAGCGCCAGAGGTGGCCTTTGCCAAGTCCGCGTTCGACCGTGCCAAGTCGCTCAACGAGCAGAAACTGGTCTCGGAAGAGGCGCTGGATCAGGCGCACACCACCTACGATCAGGCTGTGAACCGCCAGCGGGCCGCCGCCTCGCAGGCGCTCATCGGGCGCGCCAAGGTGAACGAAGCCCGCGCTCAGGTTGCGCAGGCCGAGGCCGCGGTCGAGCGCGCGGAGGAGGAGATGGCCAACGCCACCATCAAGGCCCCAATCCGCGGCACCGTTCTCACCAGGGACGTCGAGATCGGCAGCCCCGTCTCGTCCATCCTCAACCTCGGCGCCAACGCGTCACTCGTGATGACCATTGGCGACATTCAGCAGGTCTTCGTGCGCGGCAAGGTGGACGAAGCCGACATCGGACTCGTCAGGCTCGGGATGCCCGCCCGCATCACCACCGAGAGCTTCAAGGACAAGGTCTTCCAGGGCAAAGTGACGCAGATCTCGCCGATCGGCGTCGAGAAGGACAACGTCACCACCTTCGAAGTGGAAGTGTCCATCGTCAATGCAGGCCAGGAGCTGAAGGCCAACATGACGGCCAACGCCGAGATTGTGCTCGAGGAGCACCCCGACACCCTCATCGTCCCCGAAGCCGCCATCAGCTACGACACGGAGAAGAAGGCCAGCGTCGACGTGGCGGATCCCGCAGCTGAGACCGGCCGTCGCCGCGTGCCCGTGACGCTGGGCATCGGCAACGGGACGAAGACCGAAGTGCTCACCGGCGTGATGCAGGGACAGAAGGTTGTGGTTCCTGGATAGTGAGCCGTTACACGCTCAACGTGCAGGCGAGCGCCAACCTGAGCTCTGAACGGTAACCGAACAGGCATCATGCGGGAAGCGTTCTCACAAGCCGTCGACAACCTCCGCGCGAACAAGCTGCGCAGCTTCCTGACGATGTTCGGGATTCTGTGGGGCATCATCGCGGTGGTGGTGCTGGCCGCGACGGGCGAGGGCTTTCAGCGCGGCAACCAGGCAGTCCTCGAGGAACAGGGCAAGAACATCGCCATCGTCTGGGGCGGCCGGACCACGATGCAGGCCGGTGGGGAGCGTGCCGGCCGTCGCGTCTTCCTGACGGTGGAGGATGCCAGGGCCCTGGAACGGGAGGCGCCGCTCGTCGCCGTCGTCAGCGCCGAAATCAATCGCGGCCTGCGGATCAAGAGCCGCTTCAACGCAGCCGCGCTGTCGGTTCACGGCATCGAGCCTCAATATCAGGCGATCCGAACCATCGACATCGAGCACGGGCGCAGCTTCGTCGCCGCCGACAACGAGCAGACGCGGCGGGTGGCCATCATCGGCGCGGACGCCTGGGCGCAGCTGTTCGGCACGCGCGAGGGCCTGGACGAGGCGGTCGAGATCAACGGGCAGCCCTACACGGTCATCGGCAAGATCCGGAAGAAGAACCAGGACAGCAACTACAGCGGGCCCGACAACGACAAGGTGTTCGTGCCCTTCACCGCGATGGCGCGAGACTTCCCGCGTCCCGACTTGCCGGCGGGCGTTGTCTCGCAGCTGATCGTATCGCCCAGGCCCTTCGTGGTCAGCGACCTGCCGCGGGTGCTCGACGCGCGCACCGGCCGCATCCAGGACGTCGACTGGCCGCTCGAGCGCGACATCCGCCACGTCCTGGCCCGCCGTAAGGGGTTCAACCTCGACGATCGCGATGCGCTGTCGGTATGGGACACCTCGCTCGAGAGCCTCATGTTCGGCCGGATGGTCGAGACCATGAAGCGGTTCTTCAGCATCGTCGGCTTCATCACGCTTGCGCTTGGCGGCCTGGGCGTGATGAACATCATGCTGGTCGCGGTCCGTGAGCGCACGCGCGAGATCGGCGTGCGCAAGGCCCTCGGTGCCACGACCACCGAAGTGCAGCGGCAGTTCTTCCTCGAGGGCTTCTTCCTGACGATGCTCAGCGGCACGATGGGGTTCGCGGTCGCCATCGGCTTGTGCGGCCTCGTCAACATGCTGCCGATGCCGCCGCGCTTCCAGGGCATGGTGATGACGTGGCAGTCAGGGATGGTGGCCCTGGCCACGCTCGTGTTCGTCGGCGTCGTCACGTCCACGTATCCGGCGCGCCGCGCGGCACAGCTGCCCCCGGTCGAGGCCTTGCGGTACGAAACGTAGGCCTCACATCAAGACCTCAGGACCTCAAGACCCCAGGACCCGAATACCATGCAGGTGTTTCGCGAGATCGTCGGGGAGGCGTTCACGGGTCTGGCGCGTAATCGCACGCGCGCGCTGCTGTCGATGCTCGGCATTTCGTGGGGCATCGTGTCGGTGGTGATGTTGCTCTCCTACGGCAACGGCTTCCGCGACGCGCTGGCCCGTGGCTTTCGCGGGGCGTTTGGCGACGGTGTGGTGATCGTGTGGCCCGGCCAGACCAGCCAGCAGGCCGGCGGCGAACGGGCCGGCAAACGTATTCAGCTGAAGCTGGGCGACGTGCTCGCCATCTCCGAAGCGCCGCTGGTGAAGTTCGTGAGCCCCGAGTTCACGCGCGAGTTCCCGGTGGCGTGGGGCACCAGGCAGGGCAGCTACCTGATCCGCGGCGTCTCACCGGAGTACGCGGTGATGCGGAGCCAATGGGTGGCGGCCGGCCGGTTCCCCGACGCCGAGGACCTGCGCCTGCAGCGGCGCGTCGCTTTCATTGGTAGCGAGGTGGCGCGCAAGATGTTCGGGAACACGCCGCCGGTCGGACAGCGCATTCGCATCGGCGGGATGGCATTCGAGGTGGCCGGCGTGCAGAAGGAGAAGGTGCAGCTCTCCAATTACCTGCGGCCCGACCGGGAATCGATCTTCATCCCGTACTCCACGGCCGGTCAGCTCTGGAACACCGAGTTCACCACGGTCATGGTGTATCAGGCGGTGGACGCCACGAAGGAGGCGCAGGCCACCGATCAGGTGAAGGGGGTCCTCGGCAAACGATTGGACTTCAACCCGGGTGACGATCGGGCGCTGCGGATGTTCGGCTCGGCTCAGACCGCCGAGATCACTGCCGGCATCGTCGTCGGGCTGAAGCTGGTGCTTGGGTTCATCGGCGTGCTGACGCTCGCCATCGGCGGCATCGGCGTCATGAACATCATGTTCGTGTCGGTGACCGAGCGCACCCGCGAAATCGGCATTCGCAAGGCGCTCGGGGCTCGGCGCCAGGCCATCCTGCTGCAATTCCTGCTCGAGGGCATCGTCACCGCCGGTGCCGGCGGTGCGGCCGGCGTGCTGGTGTCGTGGCTGCTGGTGTCCTGGTTCAGCCCCCAGCCGTTCCTGTCCGAGCTCCTCGACGATGCCAGCCGTTCGGCGGACATTCACATGGCCCTGTCGCTCGAGCTCCTGGGGGTGTGCAGCGGCATCCTGATGATCGTCGGTCTCGTCAGCGCGCTGGTGCCAGCCATACGCGCCTCGCGGATGGATCCCATCGATGCACTGAGATACGAATAGCCTCACGTCATGCAGCCGTGAGTCCCTGCCTGAATGCCCTCGGCGTTTGCCCGGTCCAGCGCCGGAACGATCGGTGGAACGCGGCCGGCTCGGAATACTGCAGGAAGAACGCGATGTCGCCCACGCTCAGGCTGCCATCGTGCAGCAGCGCCATCGCGAGCTCGCAGCGGGCCTGATCCAGGATGTGACGGAATGACGTGCCTTCGGCCGCCAGCCGCCGGCTGAGCGTTCTGGTGCTCACGTCCAGTGCCCGAGCGACGGCCGCGGGCGTGAGCGTGGTCTGGCCGAGATCGTCCATCAGGATGCGCCGTACCCGCACGGCCATGGGGCCTTTACCGTCCGCTTCGCGCTCGGCCAGGGCCTTCTCCAGCCGGCGTCTCACGATCGCCGACAGAGCGGCATCGGCGCCACGCAGTGGGCGATCGGCATCGCCTCGGCTGAGGATCATCGTGTTGGCGCCGCTCTCGAAGCGGACCGGCACGCGAAAGAAGCGCTGGTGCTCGGCCACGTCCGCCGGCGCCGAGTGCGCGAAGCACACCTGCACTGGCGTGAGCTCGCTGCCCGTCCCGTCGCGCGCGAGGCGCACGGCCACGGCCAGGGCGAACTCCGCGCGGGCCGGATGCAGGGGACTGCTGCCGGTGTCCCGGACCACCATGAGGAGGCCGGTGCCGTTGTCTTCCGTACGGGCCGCGACGCGGTCGCTCAACACGCGCCCGTAGCGCGCCAGCCGCTCGAGCCCGACTCCGAGCGAGGCGCTCGAACGAAACGCGTACTCGACGAGGTCGAGTGCGCCGCGCGGCAACGACTCGGCGAGGTGGACGCCGAGAGCGGGATCGCGGGTGAGGCTGGACGCCAGCCGCCAGGCTTCTTGCGCCGCGCGTTCGGATACACGCGCGTCGGGATCATCGAGGCCGGCGAAGCCGGGCAGCCGCGAAATCTCAGCCGGGTCGCAGCCTTCGCTGGCGACCAGCACCATCAGGTAGGGCAGCACCCAACCGGAGACGGTGAGTCCCCCACCGCGGGCCGTCCCCGCGCCCGGACCGAGTCTGGCTGGCGTCACCACACCCGAACTTAGAGATCTCTGGCCGGGATTGTCAACCGCGTGGCCGGGACGGTCACCTGGGATCCACTGCCTTCCTGCTCCAATCGAATGAATGAGTGTCCAGGGAGACGCCGGAGAAGAGGTGATCAGCCGCATCGTCGATCGATTGGGTTGCGCGCCGGAGCTGGTCACCTTCTGGCGCCGGGGACTGACGTGGTATCCCGCAGGTCTGACGCAGCACCTCTGGGCCGAACCGGTGCC
>DATLLC010000055.1:0-7942 GCA_035538015.1 Vicinamibacterales bacterium | reverse complement strand
CTTCGTGAGTGCGTCCACCCGTCTCAGCACGGTTGACCTCCAGGGATCAGGGATCAGGGATCAGGGATCAGGGATCAGGGATCAGGGATCAGGGATCAGGGATCACGATGGAAAACAACCTGCAACAGCCGCGCCATCGCTGGCGTACAGCCCAGCTACTTCCCCGCCCTCGCCCCTATTCCTCCTCAGTCTCCTGGCTCCTCGCCCCACCTCCTGCCTTAGCTCGTCCAAATCTCCTTGAACACCCTGTGGAAGTTGCCGCCGATGATTTTCTCGATGGTGGCGTCCGGAAACTTCCGCTGGCGCAGGCCGCGGACCACGCCCTCGATGCGGCGGGAGTGGTTCAGCTCCGGAATGAAGAGCGGCCGCTCCTCGTCGGGGGCCGAGATGCCGCGCGAGACGCGGGCTTCGACGAATGACTTGTGCTCCTTCAGGTACTCCGGCGTCTCCTCGATGGGGGCCGTGCTGAGGTCGCTGCCGATGCCCACGTGGTTCACGCCGCAGACCTTGATGGCGTGATCGATCTGGCGTATCAACATCTCCACCGTCGGCGCTCCCGGGCCCGGGCCGATGAACGGCATGAAGTAGATGCCCACGACGCCGCCCTTGTCTGCCATCGCCTTCAGTTCGCGATCCTCCTTGCTCCTCGGATGGCGATAGACCTCGCGGCAGCCGCTGTGCGTGATGAGGGGCGGCTTCTTCGAGAGGGCGATGCCGTCGGCCGTCGTGTGCGTTCCGCAGTGGCTGAGGTCCACCGCGATCCCGAGCGCATTCATGCGCTCCACCACCTGGCGTCCGAACACGCTCACGCCAGCATCGCCGGGCTCGAGGCAGCCGTCGCCGACGAGGTTGCGGTCGTTGTAGGTGAGCTGGATGATGCGCACGCCGAGCCGGTGGTAGACGTCGAGCCGCGACAGGTCGCGCTCGAGCATGTCTGTGTTCTGGAAGCCGAGGATCAGGCCGAGGGTTTTCTCCTTCTTAGCGCGCGTGATGTCGTCGTGCCGGCGGACGATGGAGAGGAGGGTCGGGTAGGTGTCGGTCTCGCCTGTCCAGAGCGCGATGTTCCGCGTGGTCGCCTCGAAGCTGTCCGCGCTCACCGTCACGTTGATGGCCGTGATGCCCGAGTTGGCGATCGCGTCGCGCTGTTTCTGCGACAGCGGACCGCGCGGCGGCCAGGAGACGTTCATCGAGCCAGGATTGGCGAGCGCGTCGATGACGATGGAGCGTTCGTAGACCCCTTCCGCCTGCGTACGGAGAGTCGCTGCGCGAGGGCGTCCGGCAGCAAAGAGGACCGGCGCGGCGCTTACAGCACCCGCGAACTGACGCCTGTTCATCGTCTTCATCCGTCTGCCTCTTCCGTGCTGCCTTGTCCCTGTGCCCTCTGCCGGGTGTCTCTTGAAACCGGCTCACGGCGTCCGCAGGATCTCGACAACGCCCGCCAGTGGCTCGATGCCCGCACGGCGCGTGGTCTGCCGTTGCCCGCCGGCGATCGTCGTCACTTCGATGTCAATCCGCTCGGCCGCGCCGAGCCCGACGTGCACGGGCATCACGTTCTGCGAGCAGTAGCCGCCGCCGCTGTCCACGATCCCCATGCCGAGCACCTGCCGCGTGCCCGCGGCGAAGACGCGCACCTCCGCGCCGGGTCTCGTGGCCCGGCGGTTCTGGTCGAGCACCTGCACCAGCACCGATTGCGCGGTGTCGCCAGCCGGCAGCAGGTTGCGGTAGAGCGCGTGGGTGCCTTGGGGGTTGTTGTTCGCGAGCGAGAAGTCCAGGTCGCCGTCGTTATCGAAGTCCACCCATTGGATCCCGTGGGTGGCGCCATGAGGCAGCTTCAACGTGGGGAGGATGTCCTCGAGGCGGCCCCGATTGTTGCGGAACAGGAAGTCGCGCTCGTTCACGGGTTTGTCGATGTAGGACGAGACGTAGAGATCGATCCAGCCGTCGTTGTCGATGTCGCCCCAGCGTGACGGTGTGGCCAGCGCGCCGCCCGCCACGCCCACCTGCGCGGCGACCTCGGTGAACCTGGCCGCGCCATCGTTCCGATACAGGAAGTTCGGCCCGTAGCTGGCGACGAAGAGGTCGAGGTCGCCGTCGCGATCGAAGTCGGCCACGCTCGGCCCGTTGCTGCCGGAGGTCTGCTCCCGGCCGGCGGCATCCATGCCCAGTATGCCGGCCACGTCGACGAAGCGCGTCCGGTCGTTACGGAAGAACCCATTCAAGTCGCCGTTCTGGTTGGCAACGAACACGTCCAGGTCGCCGTCGCCGTCCATATCGAACCACACCGCTCCCACGGTGCGGCGCGGATCGTCGACGCCAAGCTCCTTCCCGACGCTGGCGAAACGCGCGCCGTCGTTCCGGAACAGCAGGTTCGGCGCGTCCCGGACCGCCACGAACAGGTCGAGGTCACCATCTCCGTCGAAGTCCACGAACGATGGCTGGCGAATCTCGCCGATGACCTCCACACCCATGGTGGCGGCCACGTCGGTGAAGGGCCTCCCTGCGCCGTTGTTGCGATACAGCCGCGCCGGCGCATTCGAGCGGCGGGTGAAACCGACGAACAGGTCAAGGTCCCCGTCGGCGTCGAAGTCGCCCCACGACGCGGCTCTCGTGTCAGTGACATCCGCGACAGCGGCATCCGAGGCGACATTCACGAACCTGCCGGCGTCGTTGCGATACAACCGGTTCGGCTCGTCCTGCCGGAAGCCGACGAAGAGGTCCAAGTCGCCGTCGCCGTCGTAGTCGGCCCAGGCGTTGGGCTGGCCGCCTGAGGCCGCGAACAGGTCAGGCTGTACCAGTTCGAAGCGGGGCGACTGGGCGGCCGCGCCGGCGAGGAGCGCCAGGACGAGCACGAGCACGTGCGCCGACGCGGACATGTGCCACCGACGAGTCACCGGAGCTCCACCATGCGGGCGTATGATACGCCGCTCGACCGCCGGTCGGGTGGAATCGCGACCGCTCGGTTCAATGGGATGCGGCGCGGCCTTGCCGCGCCGTCTCGTCGTGATCGTCGCTCGCAAGTCGTGCGGCCACATGCTCTTCCTGCGAGATCTCGACGCGCTCGCGCTTGATGTCGAGACGGAGCCGGGCGAACAGGCTCATGTAGATGTTGGCCACCCATACCGCGGCCAACCAGGCCAGAAGGGTTCCGCGCCATCCGGGCACCAGCAGCCGCAGGTCGACGAGCAGGACGCCGGCGACGGCGATGTAGTGGCTGAAGCAGTACTCGCAGGTGAAGAGATAGAAGAACTTGCGTTCGAGCCAGGTTCGACCGCGGCGGCTGCGTTCGAGGCAGAAACGGCGGGCGCCGGAGAAAGCTTCTTCGTGCGTGACGGTCCAGGCGACGCAGGCCACCGGCGCGGCCAGGACGAACAGCCACACGAGCTGGGTGGAAACGCTCATCCCCGCGTGAGATGCAAAGCAACGGCCGCGTATGATGCACCTCATGCGCGCCATGTGCGTGATCGCCGTGCTGATGAGCCTCGGGGCCGGGCTGGTGTGTGCGCAGCCGACGGCCCCACGAGACCGCGAGGGGTGGATCGCTCTGGCGAAAGGCCGGTTCACGCTCTCGCCCGACCAGCGTGCCATCGATCTGCTCCAGGCGATGAACCCGCTGCTCGCCTCGCCCGATCCGGTGCTCCGAGACGATGTGGCGTACTCCGCGGCGGAGCGCTGGATCTTGCGGGACAAGCTGGTGCCGCCCGATGGCCTGCGCGCGTTGACGAGGCAGTGGACGTCCAATCTGGGCAACGGGCTGGGCGAGACGGGCGACGATCGTGTGTTCGGCCGCTCGTTCTCGGCGCTGTGCCTGTCGGTCATTGCCTCGGCGGACCTGTCCGCGCCGTTCATGCAACCCGCTGAAGTCGAAGAGCTCTTCGGCCGGCTGCTCGATTACTTCGCGCGCGAGAAGGACCTCCGCGGGTTCGACCCGGTGCGCGGCTGGATGCATACCGTCGCCCACACTGCGGACGCGCTCAAGTTCCTGGCGCGCAACCCGAAGCTCGGGGCCGGCGCCGACCATCGTCTGCTGGCCGCCGTCAAGGCGAAGATCGAGTCGTCAGACACCGTGTTCCTTTGGGGCGAGAACGATCGGATGGCGCTCGCCCTGCAGTCCGCGGTACGCCGCCCGGATGCCGATGCCGCGGCGTTGGAGGCGTGGACCGCGCAGTGGGTGGAGGCGCATCGGACGTTGTGGGCGAACGGGCCGCAGGTCAACGCGCGCGCGTTCGCGCAGGTAGAAAATGCCAAACAGGTGATGCGCAGCCTCCACGCCGCGCTGACCATGGAATCGTCGCCCACACCGTCCGGGACCGCCGCCGCGAAGACCGTGCTCGCGGCGCTCGCGAAGATAAGGTGAGCGGGCTCTGGACTCGAGGCTCTGGGCTCTAGGCTCTAGGCAAGGCCCAAGACTCAATACCCCAAGACCTCAAGACCCCTCCTAGGGCAGATTCAACTGCCACGACACGCCGAAGCGGTCGCTCAGCCACCCGAAGCGGCGGCTGAAGCCGTAATTGTCGAGCGGCATCATCGTGCCGCCGCCCTCGGAGAACGCGGCCCAGAGCGACTCGAGCTGCGCCTCCGACTCGCAGTCCACGAAGAAGGAGAACGACGGCGTGAAGGTGAAGGCGTGCTCGATCGGGCTGTCGGTGCACTGCACCACCTGTCCCGCGACCGCGAACGTTCCGCGCATCACTGTGCCTTCCTTGCCAGGGCCGCCTGCACCGTACTTCTCGACGTCGATGATCGTGCTTCCCGGCACGACGGACACATACGTATTCATCGCCTCTTCGGCATTGCCCTCGAACATCAGGAACGGTCGGACCGCTACGCTCATGACTCCTCCTCGACGAATGCCTTCAGTCGGCCCAGGGCCGCGTCCCACTGCGCGGAGATGCGATCGAGCTCGCGGCGGGCCACCTCCAGCCGCCGCGGCTCCAGTTGCCAGATCCGCTCGCGCCCCAGGCGCGCGTCGCGCACGAGCCCGGCGTGCGCGAGCGTCTCCAGGTGTTTCGTCACCGCCTGACGGCTGACTGCCGCCCCCTCGCTCAGCCGCGCGATGGAGAGCGGGCCCTCGGTGCACAGCCGCGCGATGACGGCCAGGCGGGTCTCGTCGCCCAGCGCCGCGAACACCGGGGCCGCTTCCGAGAGCGACCGCACCGTCCGCTCAAGATGCCTCGACATGGCGGGCGATGTTCTGGACCTGCGCGGTCCACCCACCGTCGTTCATGCGATACGCCTCGGCACGGCGGGCCGCCGGAATGCGATCGAACCCGGACTCCACGACGGTGAGCACCGTTTCCTTGCCGGCCGGTTCCAGGCGGAACTCCACGAGCGTCGTCGGCTCGCCCGAGTAGTCCACCTTCGGATCCACCGCGAAGGGATGCCATCGGTAGGCAAAGTAGTGCTCGGGGTCGATGCTGACGATCTGGAACTCCGCCGTGACGTGCTCGTACCCGGGGACGAGCACGCGGCCGTGGACGGTCCGGCCGACGGCGAAGGGGTCTTCGAAGCGCATCTGGAACCAGGTGCCGAACTCAGTGGAATCGGCGAGGGCCCGCCAGACGCGGGCACGCGGGGCCTTCAGGGTGACCTTCTTCTCGATACGATCGGTCGTTGGCGATGCAGCAGGCATGTGCAACCTCCTGGTTGCATACTACAGCGCCCCCAATCGTCAATGCAACTCAACGGTTGCATTTTGCACCCGGCAGCCCGCACCCGGCAGCCCGCACCCAGCACCCCGCACCCGGCACCCCGCACCGCACGCTGCACCCGGCACGCTGCACCCGGCACCCTGCGCTCTTCAGCTCTGAGCCTCTGCCATACAATGCGGCCTGCATGACCGCATCCGACCGCATCGGCGCCGCGGGCTGGCGCTTGGTCCTGCTCGCCAGTCTTGGCGGCGCGCTGGAGTTCTACGACTTCGTTATTTTCGGCATCTTCGCCAGGGACATTGCCGACGCCGTATTCCCGCTGGCCGACCCGCTCGCATCCCTGATGGCGTCCTTCGGTGCGTTCGCGGCCGGCTATCTCGCGCGGCCGATCGGCGGGATCGTGCTCGCGCACTACGGCGATCGCTACGGCCGCCGCAAGGTGTTCATCTGGTCGGTGGCCGTGATGTCATTGGCGACGCTTGGCATCGGACTGGTGCCGCCACACGTCCAGATCGGCGTGGCCGCCAGCGCGTTGATGGTGTTTTTGCGGCTGGTGCAGGGCTTCTGTCTGGGCGGTGAGCTGCCCGGGGCGCTCACCTACGTGGTGGAGACGGCGCCGCGCATCGCGCCCTTGGTGGCGGGCGTGGTGTTCGCGTGCGTCACGATGGGCGTCGCGGTCGCGACGATGGTGAGCCTGTCTGTGCGCACGTTCCTGGATCCGGCGCTGGTGCCGGTCTACGGCTGGCGCATCGCGTTCATCCTCGGCGGGCTGGGCGGTGTGCTCAGCTTCTGGCTGCGTCGCTCGCTCGAGGAGTCGCCGGAGTTCGAGCGCATGAAGAGCCTGGCGTCCCGCCAGCCCTTCAGCGAGATGTTGCGCACGCACGCGACGCATGTCGTGATTGGCAGCGCGCTCCTGGCCGGCACGGGCTGCTTCAACGGCCTGTTCTTCTCGCACCTGCCGGCGTACCTTTCGACGGTGCTGAAGTACGATCCGCGCCAGGCCGTCTTCGCGCAGACCGTTGGCGTGCTGGCTTCGACCCTCGGTATCCTGTTGACGGGCTGGATCGGGGACCGGGTCCCACCGCGGTATCTGCTCCGCACCGGCGTCGTGCTGCTGATGGCCCTCGCGCTGCCCTTCTACGGGGCCCTCGCGGGGCGGACGGCCAACCTGACGCTGGTCTGCATTGCCGCCGGCCTGGCGGCGGGGCTCACCAACGGTTCGTTCGCGGTGCTGCTGACCGACCTCTTCCCGACCCGCATACGATTCAGCGGGGTGGCGCTCATCTTCAACGTGAGCTTCACGCTCTTCAGCGGCATGGCGCCGCTGGCGGCGACGACGCTGATCCGCGAGACGGGCAATGTCGTGTCGCCGGCCTACCTGATGATGGGGAGTGCGCTGCTGGCGCTGATCGGAAGCTTCTGGGTGGAGCGCTACGGCGGGAACGTGATGCGGAAGCCGGCCCCGGTGGGCGTCGGGCAGGCACCGCCCGGTCTGGCAGTCTGAACGACCTAAGTCGGGGCGCTGACGGACAGTCCCGGCACCAGGCAACCCGTCCGGCCGGCCGCCGTGGACATTCGGTTGCAATCCAGCCTAGGTGTATGGAAGGATCCGCTGCGGACACGTCCGAGCCATCTCGTAAGAGGATTGGTCATCGTTTCGTTCCGCATAGCATTAACCTCACAGTTCACTTGAGACTCCATCAGCTCGCTGACCCGGCGGAAATCGGCACGATTCGAGGGGAGTTCGAGCGAATGGATACGCAACACAAGTGAATTGAGGGGTAGAACCCCCGACACGAGGAGGCAGACTCGGATGGGCCATCGGTGTGTAATTGCAAGTGGGATAGCAGCATGGAGCCTGGTGCTGGTGGCGAGCCTCGCGGCGCAACCAGCAAAACCGACGCCACGTGAAGAGGCGGCCAAGCTCAAGAACCCGGTGCCCTCCAATGCGGCCTCGATTGCCACCGGCCAGCAGCTCTACCAGAAGTACTGCCGGTTCTGTCATGGCGCGACGGGCGTGGGGGACGGCACATCGGCGCCCAAGGACACGAAGCCTTCCAACCTTACTGACGCCACCTGGGATCGCGGCTCGACCGACGGCGAAATCTTCATCGTCATCCAGGAGGGCGCAGGCCCCGACTACAAGATGAAGGGGCTGAAGGGGAAGATCAGCGACCAGGACACCTGGAACGTCGTGAACTACGTGCGCAGCCTTGGTGGTGTCAAGAAGTAACCCCTCAGCCCGCCTGAGTGGAGAGCCGCTCTGCGCGCTGGTTCGAGCGGACGGGCGATAG
>DATLLC010000054.1:0-4592 GCA_035538015.1 Vicinamibacterales bacterium | reverse complement strand
CGACACCTACCGCGTCTCCTATCACGGCTACGCGCACAGCCACCTGGACGCGCTTTGCCACATCCTCTACAAGGACCGGACCTACAACGGCTACGCGCGTGCCGACGTGAACACCGAGAAGGGTTGCACCCGGCTGTCGATCGCCACGTTGAAGCAGGGAGTGATTACGCGCGGAATCCTCATCGATATTCCCCGGCTGAAGGGCGTGCCGTATCTCGAGCCCGGTACCGCCGTCTACCAGGAGGACGTCGAGGCGTGGGAGAAACAGGCCCGCGTCAAGGTCGGTCCCGGAGACGCGATTCTGCTTCGGACCGGCCGCTGGGCGCGGCGCGAGAAGATGGGGGCGTGGCCCGTGGGACGGAGCGCCGCAGGATTCCACGCCTCCATCGCCACCTGGTTGAAAGCGCGCGACGTCGCGTTCGTCGGCAGCGACGCCGCATCGGAGGTGATGCCGTCGGGAGTCGAGGGCGTGAACCTGCCCGTGCACACCCTCATCATCACCGCCCTGGGGATCAATATCCTCGACAACCAGGATCTGGAGCGCCTGGCCGAGACCGCGGCGAGACTGAAACGGTGGGAATTCCAGCTGGTGATCAACCCGGTGCCGGTGATTGGCGGCACCGGGTCGCCACTCAACACGCTGGCGGTGTTCTAGCCCCACAATTCCCTTGAGTTGACGATGCTATCTGCGCAGACTCCCGCTCGTACGCGCCGGTTTTCATCTGATCAGCGAGCAGCTGGAACACCCACTCAAGTGAGCTGAAGGGTTAGGGCGACGGTCCCCTGTCGCGGACCGTCGCACGTTTCGTCAATTCTGGTGGTAGAACGGCCCCTCGGTTCTCGAGTTTCCACTCGCGTCCGTTGACGTGACGCGGTACTCGTAGAGCACCCCGTTGCTGCCTGTGAACGACATCGAGTGGCTCGTCACCAGGGACGTGTTGCTGTAGCTGCCGTAGCCGGTGAAGGCCACGACACTGGTCGACGGCTCGTTCGTCGTCCACGTGATCTGGAACTTCGTGCCTTTCAGTTTGCGGCTGGCTACGTTGCTGATCACCGGCGGGGTGGTGTCGCCCGATCCCCCGCCGCTGCAGAGGTCCTCGTCCACGCCGACCTCGTCCCACGCGGCCGCGACGTTGCTGCTGTTCCCAGCGGCAACCGCGATCGTCGACGCGCGCGCCTGACAGAAGCCGGCCGTCGCCGGAAGAGCCGTGAACCCGTCGAACGCGATCTCCTGCGCCGCGGTCAGCCCGATGCCCTGGACGGCGATGCCGTCCCTGTGGCTGACAGTGGCGTTCTGGCCGCCGTTCACCAGCAGGTAGAACCAGTGGTTGGCGATGCCGCTGTTGGTGTGGACGCCGCCGTTGTCGCTGGTGCCCGTGTAGCGATCGGCGTAGTGCGAGGGGTCGCCGTCTTCGCCGGGGTTGGCCATGTTCCTGATGCCGTTGGTGCCGGGCGTGATGTCCTCGCCGATGGTCCAGTTTCCGGTGCCGTAGTAGTACTCGATGGCCGAGCCCATCATGTCGGAGAACGCCTCGTTCAGCGCCCCCGACTGGTTCTGGTAGATCAGGTTGCTGGTGGCTTCGGTGACGCCGTGGCTCAGCTCGTGGCCCACGACGTCGAGATCGCCAGAGAACTCGATGAAGGTGCTTCCGTCTCCATCCCCGTAGACCATCTGCGTGCCGTTCCAGCCCGCGTTGTTGTAATTGCGGCCCACGTGCGCCGACGAGCGCATGCCTTGCAAATAGTGGTTAAGCCAGTCGAATCCGAACACGGACTGGTAGTAGGTGTCGGTGACGTTGGCGTAGAAGTGCGCGTCCACCAGCGCCGGCTGTCCCGGAGAGGTGCGGCCTGCGGTGTCCCAGGTGTCGTCCACGTCGGTCGCCAGTACGCCGGGTAGCGTCTGCCGATTCCGCGCGTCGTACGTGGTCAGGCGATCAGTGGACATCGCGTGGGGGACATTGTCGGACGTGAGGCCCGTCAGATCCTTGATGTCGCCCTTGACACCAATGCCGCTCCCGGTGGCGAACCCGTCGTACTCGTTGGTTACCGCACCGGTTTCCGCGTCGACCCAGTAGAACCATCGTGTGTCGACCCCGCGAAGCTCGACGCGGTAGAAATAGCGGCCGGTGTCGGGGCGGATCATCAAGTCGTTGTGCCACTCACCCGAGAGGTCCGGGCGGCGTGCCGCAGCAATGGTCTGCGCGGCCGCGGGCGCGATGCGCGGCCCGGTCGCGGGCGCCAGGTTGGGGTAGTGGGCGCCGACGACGGCAGTCCGCTGTCCCGCGGCGTCCGTGTAGATGCTGAGTTGTCCGCCGAGCACTTCCGCGTTGCCGACGAACTGGCGGTACCGCGCAACCGCACCTGGTCGATTGCTGCCAGCCCCTCCGCGGGCGACGAGCCGCACGTCGGACGGGACGACGAACGCGGCCGCATCCTGGCCGGTGAGGGCCCGGAAACCGGATCGTCCCTGGCCTTGCGCCTGCGGCGACTGTTCGCCGAGCAGGGCCACACCGATCGTCACCGCCACCAAAAGGGCGCTGACCGACGCTCCTGACCTGGCCATCTTCGTCATTCGAATCCTCGTTCCCTGAGGGGTTCGTCGGATTGTATGCCAGATGGGTCTCTATTGGTGCATTAACAGACTTTAATGAGCGATATAACGCGCCAATAGGTGGAAGAGCATGCAGTCGCGGACCCCGCTCTGGAATTCCCCGATGTACTTCTCCCGACCTGGGCGCGACCGAAACGGTGTCGGGCGGCATCGGGGCCACGGACCATCTGGCCTTCACCGCGCTGAAGCAGGCCGCGGTCGTCACCGCGATGGTGCTCTGTCACGTGGCGATGCGGGATGAGCGGATGCCGCGGTAACTCGACGTCGCGATCACTTCGCGCCGAGCGGGCGCAACTGCTTCCACCGCTCGATGAAGGCAACGGCCGCGCTCACGAACGTGTCGGTCTCATCACGGCCGCGCTCGGCCGTGGCGGCCCTGACGTCACGGGTGCTCCACACGCCGGTTTCGGTCATGTCCTTCGTGGACGTGCCCTTGCCGGTCTCTTCGGCCTTCAGTGATTCAGCCAGGAACACGCGCGAGGCGGTGGGATCGCCAGCGATCACCTCGGGCAGCATCTTTTCGAGATGCGGCGGAAGGGTCAGCGGCGCCGTGCGGGCGCGGGCCATGTCAACCAGGCCCGGCGTGAGGTAGAGCGACGCCGACGTCTCGTTCACGCCAGCGTGGCGGTCGAACTCGCGGGACTCGGTGCGCGGGGAGCGTTTCAGGAACGGCTCGGCGGCCTCGCCCAGCTCCACGGCGATGCCGGCGGTTTCCTGGTTGATCCGGTCCGCGATGTAGCGCGAGATCGCCTGGTTGCCGCCATGGCTGTTGAGAATCAGGAACCGCTTGAAGCCATGGCGGATGAGGCTCTGCGCGGCCTGGAAGAACACCACCTGGATGGTCTCGGCCGGCAACGTGATCGTGCCGGGAAATCCCATGTGATACGGCGAGTTGCCGGGGAAGAGGATGGGCGCGACGAGCACGTCGGTCTTCTGCGCGATCAGCTTGGCGCGCTCGAGCCCGTTGAGGAAGTCGGTGCCGAGCGGCCCCTGGTGCCCGTGCTCCTCGACAGAGGCCACCGGCATGATCACCATGTCGCTACGGGCGAGCAGGTCGCGGACCTCGGGCCACGTCATGTGCGGCAGGTAGTTCTTGATCTTCTGTTCGTGCCACAACGGGTTCGACGGCGCCGATTGCGCCGCCGCACGCACGTGGAGGGCGCAGCAGACGAGGACGAGCGGTAAGGCGAGAGCGGCGCGGGTCATGGGGGTCTCCTGGTCAACGTTCTACTTGCTTCGAACGGCCGTCATGGTCAATTCGAGGCGCGCGCCCCGAGCCAGGTCCTTGACGGCGACGGTGGAGCGAGTCGGGTAGCTGCCGTTCGGGAAGTAGCGGCGATAGAGCTCGTTGAATGTCGCGTAGTCGTTCATGTCGGCGAGGTAGGCGGTCACCGACACGACATCGCCCATGGTCATGCCCGCGGCGGCCAGGACCGTGGTGAGATTCGACATGAGCTGCGTCATCTCGGGCTCGAGGCCGCCCGAAACGAGTTGGCCGGTGGTCGGGTCGCCGCCCGTACTGCCCGACATGTACAGCGTGTCGCCCACCAGGATGGCGGGCACGAGCGGCGCGGGTGAGGGTTTGTAGCTCGCCGGTTGAATCACGCGACGCGTGGAAGCCGCTTCGCGGCCCTGCTGACCCAGGGCGTATCCGCCGCTGGCCACGACCAGGACGATGGCGGTGTGAACGATCTGCCGCCACGCAGCTGGTGGGATTATGGACATGGGCGCCTCCTGAGCCCGCCCAGTATGTCGGATGTCCGCCAGCCACGGACGTACGCAGAATCCGCCGCGGTTTCTGATGTCACGGTGCCAGTCCCCGTTACAACGGGATCTGGCCCCCGGTTTCATTGCGGCGCCGATACGCTACAACACGTCGCCAGCCACCGGCAACAGCGTCACGAGCTCCACCTGCGCCTCAGCCGCCATCAGGCGAGCTTACGAGCCACTGGTCGAGTGGGGCTTGCGCCATGCAGGTTGG
>DATLLC010000053.1:0-13029 GCA_035538015.1 Vicinamibacterales bacterium | reverse complement strand
TGCGCGAGACGAAGCGCCGCGCCCAGACGGTGATTACGGCGATGGAGAATGCGGAGAAACGCGTCGATCCGGTGCTGCAGCCGCTTCGCGATCGCGTGCTGTTCCTGAAACACAACCTGAACGCCGCCGCGATTGGCGCCCTCGACAAGGAGCTGCTGGCACTCCGCACCAACGTCGACGCCCTGGTCACGGATCTCGAGTCGTCCATCGCGGAAGCCGAGACGTTCATCAGCCAGATGGACGCTGAGGCGACCACCTCATGAGGACTCCCATGCGCACTCTGCTTCTCACGTTCCTCGGCGCGGCGCTCACTGGCATCACCTATGCGCAGGCGCCCACGCCGCCACCGCCGACTGACCGGACCAAGGCCACGCATTTCACCGCCGCGGACCTCCAGGCGGCCCTGGCCAAGCTCCCGACCGACCGGCCCTCGTCGGCCGCTCGCGTGTTCTCCCTGGATCCGTACAACGTCAACGTCGAGCGGCGCATGCCCCAGCCCCAGGGCGCGTCGCTGCACGAAGCCCAGGCCGAGCTGTTCTACGTCATCGAGGGATCGGCGACGATGGTGACAGATGGGAAGCTCGTGGGCGAGAAGCGGAACGGGACGAACCTGCAGGGCACCGGCATCGAGAACGGCACGCGTCACCCGCTCAAGAAGGGCGACTTCCTGATCGTGCCTTCCGGAGTCCCGCACCAGTTCGTGGACATCAGCGCGCCGGTGCAGGTCATGGCGATATACCTGCCGAATGCGCTTAGATAGATGGATTGCGAATCTGTAGATCTCTTGAGCTGGTGATTTGGTGATACATCTGCCGATCGATCGATCGAGTTGATCTATCGCTCGATCTATCTGCGCATCTGCGGTCTATCGGCGGCCTCCCTTGACGATCCGCGTGAAGCCGTCCGCGTCCAGGCTCGCGCCGCCGACAAGCGCGCCGTCCACGTCGGGCTGCGCCATCAGCGCGGCGATGTTGTCGGGTTTGACGCTGCCCCCGTAGAGGACGCGGCATCGTGACGCGGCGTCCAGCCCGAACCACTGCGTAAGCCGCGTGCGAATGTGCTCGTGGGCCTGCTGGGCCTCGGCCGGCGTGGCCGTGCGGCCGGTGCCGATGGCCCACACCGGTTCGTACGCGACCACGAGCGCGGCCAGTTCGCTGCCCGTCACCCCATCGAGCCCGGCCTTGATCTGCCGGTCCAGGATCTCCAGCGTGCGATTGGCTTCGCGCTCCTGCAAGGTTTCGCCGATGCAGACAATTGGTGTCAGCGTCGCGGTGATGGCCGCCCGCACCTTGCGATTCACCGTCTCGTCGGTATCCCCGAACAACGTCCGGCGCTCCGAGTGGCCGACGATCACCCACTGCGCGCCGGCGTCCCGGATCATGCTGGCACTGACCTCTCCGGTGAACGCGCCCTCACGCTCCCAGTGGAGGTTCTGGGCGGCGACCCCGATGCGGGAACCCTCGAGGACGGCGGCGACCGCCTGCAGCGCGGGGAACGTCGGCGCCACGACCACGTCCACGCCAGTCACCTCGGAGATGCGGGCTTTCAGGTCGGTGACGAACCTCACCGCCTCGCGGACGGTCTTGAACATCTTCCAGTTCCCGGCGATGAGTGGCGTGCGCATGAGGAATCTCGTCTCGACCGCTCCTTCGTGCCCTTCGTGTGCCCTTCGTGCGCTTCGTGTCTACTTGTCCGGCAGCGCCGCAACACCCGGCAGCGTCCGCCCGGCGAGGAACTCGAGCGATGCGCCGCCGCCGGTGGAGATGTGCGTCATCTTGTCGGCCACGCCGGCGGCGTTCACGGCCGCGACCGAATCCCCTCCGCCGATGATCGTCGTGCCGGTCACGGCCGCACAGGCCCGGGCCACGGCCATCGTGCCCGCCGCGAACGGGGCCACCTCGAAGACGCCCATCGGACCGTTCCACACCACCGTCTTCGCGTCCTTCAGCGCATCCGCGAACAGGTGGGCCGTCGCGGGACCGATGTCGAGCCCCATTCGATCCCCGATGGCCGGGTCCCGCACCTCGAGCACCGTGGTTTCGGCGGCCGCGTCGATGGCACCCGCGACGACGTGATCGACCGGCAGCAGCAGCTGGACCGCGCGGGCCTGCGCGTGCGACAGGATGCCTCTGGCCGCGTCGAGCTTGTCGTCCTCCACAAGGGACCGGCCGACCGGCATGCCCAGCGCCTTGAAGAACGTGTAGGCCATCGCGCCGCCGATGATCAGCCGGTCCACCCGAGGCAGCAGGCTCTCGATCACTTCGATCTTGTCCGAGACCTTCGCCCCGCCGAGGATGCCGACGAAGGGGCGCTCCGGATCGCCCAGCGCCATCCCGAGATAGGTGAGCTCCCTCTCCATCAGGAGGCCGGCTGCGGCCTTCTCGAAATGCGGCACCATCGCCGCCACCGAGGCATGGGCGCGATGGGCCGCACCGAACGCGTCGTTGACGTAAGCGTCGGCCAGGCGTGCCAGAGCCTCGGCGAACGTCGGGTCGTTCTTCTCTTCCTGGGGATGGAAGCGCAGGTTCTCGAGGAGCACGATCCGCGAGCCGCCCTCGCCCTTCACCTCGGAAACGGCCCGCTGCGCCGGCGTCCCGATGCAATCGGTCGCGAACCTCACCGGCCGTCCGAGCAGCGCCGCCAGATGATCCGCTACGGGCTTCAGGCTGTACTCCGCTGTGGGCTTCCCCTTCGGCCGGCCGAGATGCGAGGCAAGCACCACCGTCGCCCCGGCATCAAGGGCGTACTTCAGGGTGGGGAGGGCAGCGGTGATGCGCGTGTCGTCCTTGATGCGCCCGTCCTTGATGGGCACGTTGAAGTCCACTCGTATGAAAACGACCCTGCCGCCGATGGGCAGATCCCGGATGGAGTACTTGGTCATGCCCAGCCCTGATCCTGACCCCTGATCCCTGATCCCTGCTCCCTAGAAAAGCTTCGCGAGCAGGTCGACGCAGCGGCTCGAGTAGCCCCATTCGTTGTCGTACCAGGCCAACACCTTGACGAAGTCGCCGTCCATCACCTTCGTGTAAGCGGCGTCGACGATGGAGGAGTGTGCGTTGCCACGGAAATCGATGGAGACCAGCGGGTCGGTGCAGAACTGCAGGATGCCCTTCATCGGACCGTCGGCGGCCGCCTTGAACGCCGCATTGACCGCCTCGCCGGAGGTCTGCTTGTCCACCATCACCACGAGGTCCACCACCGAGACGTTCGGCGTGGGCACCCGCATCGCGATCCCGTCCAGCTTGCCCTTCAACTGCGGCAGCACTTCGCCGACCGCCTTCGCGGCGCCGGTCGTCGTCGGGATGATCGACATGGCGGCCGCACGCGCGCGCCGAAGGTCCTTGTGCGGGAGATCCAGCAGGTTCTGATCGTTCGTGTAGGCGTGGACCGTGGTCATCCAGCCGCGGCGGATGCCAAAGGTCTCGTCGATCACCTTGGCCACCGGCGCGAGGCAGTTGGTCGTGCACGAAGCGTTCGAGACGATGTGGTGCGCGTTCTTGTCGTAGGCGCCGTCGTTCACGCCGAGCACGACGGTGACGTCCGGCCCCGTAGCCGGCGCCGTGATGATCACCTTCTTCGCGCCCGCGGCGAGGTGCTTGGCCGCGTCGTCGCGCTTGGTGAATATGCCGGTGCTCTCGAACACGACGTCGACGCCAAGATCCCTCCAGGGCAGCTGGGCCGGGTCCTTCACGGCCAGGACCTTGAATTCATCCCCGTTGACCGCGATCGCCCCCTCCCGCGCCTCGACCGCCGCGTCCAGGTTCCCGAGCACCGAGTCGTATCTCAGCAGATGGGCCAGCGTCTTCGCGTCGGTCAGGTCGTTCACCGCCACGAAGTCGATATCCGAGCGCCCCAGCGCGGCGCGCATGATGTTCCGGCCGATCCGTCCAAATCCGTTGATGCCGACCTTAAGTGCCATCGATGAGTCCTCCGGGCAAACGGCTCATTCTACACAGCTTCCCGCCTTGCAGACGCGGGGAATGCCACGCTATACTTGATGAGACGTAAGTCCTTTAATGTATATCCTTTACAGCGCCCTGACGCTGGTGGTCTTCGTGATCGCCTCGCCATGGTTTGTTTACCAGGCCATCCGCTACAAGAAGTACGTCGCCAGCCTCGGACAGCGCATGGGCTACCTGCCGGTGTCCTTCAACATGGATGGCGACGCCTCGATCTGGATCCATGCCGTGTCGGTGGGCGAGGTCCTGACCGCACGGCCGCTCGTCACGGATCTGCGACGCCGCTATCCCGACCTGCGGATCTTTCTCTCGACGACGACGATTGCCGGGCAGCAGCTGGCCCGGCGCAGCGTGCCGAACGTGGACGCCGTCTTCTACTTCCCCTTCGACCTGGGCATCGTGGTGCGCCGCACCCTCGATCTCGTAAGGCCCAGGCTGTTCATCATGATGGAAACCGAGATCTGGCCCGTCCTGCTGCGCGAGTGCCGCCAGCGCGGCGTGACGACCGCGATTGTCAACGGCCGATTGTCCTCGCGGTCGTTCCCCCGGTATCGATTCATCAGGCCGTTCATGCGCCGGGTCCTGCAGGACATCGATCGTTTCTGCGTGCAGAGCGACGAGTCGGCGCGCCGGTTCATCGAGCTGGGCGCCGACCCGGGGCGCGTGGTCGTGACCGGCTCGCTGAAGTTCGATTCGCTCGAGCCGGCGACCCAGAGCCGCAACCGCGAGCGCGTGCTGCGATACTTCCGTCTTCCGCCGGCGCGGCCGGTGATCGTCGCCGGGAGCACGATGAAGGGCGAGGAAACGGCCGTGCTGCGGGCCTTCCGCCGCATTCGTGCCACGTCGCCTTCGGTCCTGCTCGTGCTGGCGCCACGCCATCCCGAACGCTTCGACGAGGTCACCGATCTGTGCCGGAGCGAAGGCTGGAAGACCCTCCGGCGGAGTCGCGACCTGGCAATCGACGCCGAACCCCGCGCGGACATCGTCGTCCTGGACACGATTGGAGAGCTGGCGGCGGTCTATCAGCTGGGCACGGTGGTGTTCGTGGGAGGCAGCCTCGTCGCCACCGGCGGTCACAACGTGCTCGAGCCTGCTGTCTACGGCAAGCCGATCATCTTCGGGCCGCACATGGACAACTTCCGGGAGATCGCCGACGCTTGTGTCGCCGCCGGTGCCGCCGTCCGGCTCGACGACGAATCGCAGCTGGAACGGACGCTGATCGAACTGCTCGGCGATCCCGTCCGCCGGGCGCGGCTCGGGGCCGCCGCACGGGCGCTGGTCGAAGCGAACCGTGGCGCCAAAGACAAGACGATCTCGGCGCTCGAGTCGTTGATGCCCGTGCCCCCACCGTCCAACGTCGTGCCCTTCAGACCCATTGCTTGAGCTCTTCTATGCGGGGGTCGCTCGCTGGCGCCGGCGCGCGGTGGAACGCCGGCCCGGAACACGTCGGCGCCTCGACCGGCCGGTGATCAGCATCGGTAACCTGTCGGTTGGCGGAACCGGGAAAACGCCGGTCGTGGCGGCAGTCACGCGCTGGCTGCTCGAGCACGGGCATCGACCCTCGATCCTGAGCCGTGGCTATAAACGGCGCGAGCCGCTTCCGGGTGTGGTGGTCGTTTCCGACGGGCGCGACGTGCTGACCTCGCTCTCACGCGCGGGTGATGAGCCGTTGATGCTGGCCCGCGCGGTCCCCGGCGCCGTGGTCTGCGTGGCCGAAGACCGGTACCTGGCCGGCGTGCTCGCGGAGCGTCAACTCGGTGCCACCGTCCACGTGCTCGACGACGGGTTTCAGCATTTCGCCCTGGCGCGAGATCTCGACGTGCTGGTGACGACACCCGGTGAGATTCCGCACGGGCGCGTGCTTCCACGAGGACGCTTGCGGGAACCTGGCGACGCGGCGGCGCGCGCTCATCTGCTCGTGGTGATGGGCGCGACGGCCGGTGCGGCCGCGAGCGAGGCGTGGACGCTCGGGATCTCCGAGGCGTGTGGCGCTGTTCGCCGAGTGGGAGAGCCTCGGCCGATCGGGAATCGTGAACCGGGAGCCGGGAGCCGGATCGAGAGCGGGAGCGAAGGGTGGGTGCGTCCCGGCGCCCGCGTCATGCTCGTGGCCGGCATCGCCAACCCGCAGCGATTCGCCGACGATGTCCGGGCGGCGGACTGGATGGTGGTGGGGGAGCAGTGGTTTGCCGACCATCATCCGTTTACAGCGCGCGACATCGCAAGCATCGCGACGCGGGCGGCAGAGCGCGGCGCCGAGGCGGTGTTCACCACCGACAAGGATGCCGTGCGGCTCGAAGCGCTCGACGCGCCCTTCCCGCTGTTCCGCCTGCCGATCACGCTCGAGTTCGATCCGCCAACGGTGCTGTTCGATCGGATTGGACTGCTGCTTGTGCAACCGGCAACCGGCAACCGGCAACCGCTGGCCGGGAACCGCGACGCGTCGGCTACAGATCACCCCGGCTCGCGACTGCCGGATGCCGGCTCCCGAGGAGTCCTGTGAGATACCGCGTCGAGTATGCGGCCGTGGCTACGGTCCGCGCCGTCGTGCGCGTCTTGCCGGATGCCGTGGTCCGCGTCATGGGCTCGGCGATCGGCATGTTCTTCTACCTGGCGGACGCGCCCCACCGCCGCGTGGCGCTCGGCAACCTCGCGCAGTGTTTCCCGAATCGCTCCGAGGCCGAGCGCCGAGCCATTGCAAGGCAGACCTTCCGACACTTCGGCCAGCTGCTCCTCGAACTGTTGCGGTTCGGGTCGATCAGTGCGTCCCGCCGCGCGGCACTCGTCGAGATCGAAGGGGCGGACCGCGTCAGGAACGCCTACGCCAGAGGGAAAGGTGTCCTGTTCTTCACCGGCCACTTCGGATTCTGGGAGCTCCATGCCGTCCACCACGGAACCGCCTTCGAGCCGATTGGCGTCATCGCTCGCGTGCTGGACAACCCGCGGCTGAACACTCTGCTGGAGCAGATTCGCAGCGCCACCGGTAACCACTGCATTTACCGGGAAGGCGCCGTCCGTCGCGTGCTCAAAACGCTGCACGGCGGCCACGGTGTGGCGATGCTGATCGATCAGCACATGCACAGCCCGGATGCGATCTGGGTGAACTTCTTCGAGCGGAAGGCGGCCACGACCTCGACGCTCGCCGCCCTGGCGCTTCGCACTGGAGCGCCGGTCGTGCCCGTGTTCGCGCTGCCGCTCCCGGGAGGTCGATACAAGTTCGTGTACGAACCGGCGGTGGAGCCGCCGTCTGGCGAAGGTCCAGAGGCGTTGCTCGAGTTCACCCAGCGATGTACGGACGTCCTCGAGATGTACGTCCGGCGGCATCCGGAGCTCTGGCTGTGGATGCACCGGCGGTGGCGTGATTCGCCCGCGCCGGTCACGTCTGGCATGTTCCCGGCGGCGCAGCCATGATCGACCGGCCGCCGCGTCTGGTCGTGCTCGCCCCAAACTGGCTGGGGGACGCGGTGATGGCCCTGCCAGCCATCGCAGACCTCCGCCGGCATTTTGCCGACGCACACCTGACGGTGGCGGGCCGCGGCGCCGTCGCCGCGCTGTTCACAATGGTGCCGGGCATCGATGCGGTGCTGACGCTCCCTGGCCGAGGAGGGATGGCCGCGCTCCGGACGTGGAAGGCCGACGCCGCGACGCTCGCCGCGGGTGCGTTCGAGACTGCGCTGTTGTTCCCCAATTCGTTCGCTTCGGCGCTGGTCGTTCATCAGGCCGGCGTCCGGGAGCGCTGGGGGCTGGCGACGGATCTGAGGGGCCGACTGCTGACGCGGACCGCGCCGAGGCCGAGGTCTGCCGAAAGCCAGGCGGCGTATTACCAGATGCTCGTGGCGGCGTTTGGCATCGCCAACGGCCCTCGTCACGCCTGCGTCGACCCACCTCCACTCGAGGCACGCCTGGCTCCCGCCGGCCCCTACATCGTCTTCGCGCCAGGCGCAGCGTACGGCAAGGCGAAGCAATGGCCGCCGGCGCAATTCGCCGAGCTGGCGTCCCTCCTGTTGAAGGAGAAGGTGTCCGTCGTGCTGGTGGGCAGCCGAGGAGACCAGGACGCGTGTTCGGAGATCGCTGGCGCCGTCGCTCGCTTTGGCGCTGCACCGGGCGAGGAGCTGGTCGACTTATGCGGGCAGACCACGCTCGCCCAGCTGGCGGCGGTGATGGCGGGCGCCAGGACCGTCGTCTCCAACGATTCCGGCGCCATGCACCTGGCCGCTGCCGTCGGCGCGCCCGTCGTCGCCGTCTTCGGCGCCACGAACGAACGCCGCACGTCGCCGCTCACGCGGGGGTCCGAGGCGCCGCACGCCATCGTTGTCACCGCCAACGTCTGGTGCCGCCCGTGCATGCTCCGCGAGTGTCCGATCGATCACCGGTGCATGACGCGGGTGACGGCGCGCCAGGTGCTCGAGGCCGTCCGGGCGGTGAATCCATGAGCGCGACCACTGGCCGGCCGGCGGTGTTCCTGGATCGGGACGGGACGATCAACGAGGACGTGGGTTATCTCACGGATCTGGCCGAGCTGCACATCTACCCGTACGCGCCTGACGCGATCCGGCTGCTGCGCCGGGCAGGGTTTGCGATTGTGGTCGTCACCAACCAGGGCGGAATTGCCCGCGGCGTGCTCTCCGAGTCGCTGGTGCAACGGACCCACGAGGTGATGGCCGGGCGACTGGCCCGCGCCGGCGCGAACGTCGATGCGTGGTACTACTGTCCCCATCATCCAGCCTCGGTGGTGCCCGGCCTCTCGACGCCCTGCGCGTGCCGCAAGCCCGGCACGGCCCTGCCGCGCGAGGCCGCGGCCCGGCTCGGACTCGCGCTCTCGCGATCGTGGGTGGTGGGCGATCACTGGCGCGACATCCAGATGGGGCACGGCGTGGGTGCGCGATCGGTGCTGCTGCGAACCGGGCACGGCCGCGATCAGGAAGCGGCGCGGGAGGACGGACAGCGCGTGGAGGCCATCTGCGATAACCTGATGGCCGCCGCCGCGTACATTCTCGGGGAACAGGGTCCCCGCTTCGCGGGGTAGGACCACGGTCCGCACTTCGTGCGGTGGGAACCTGATGACCGACATCGTCCGGAAACTCGGTGCGGCCCGGATCGCCGTGATTGGCGATCTGATTGCCGACGAGTACGTCTACGGCCGCGTGGCGCGGGTGTCACGCGAGGCCCCGGTCCTGATCCTCGAGTACGACTCGACGGCGATCGTGCCGGGTGGCGCGGGCAATGCTGCCAACAATGTGGCGGCACTCGGCGGCGCCGTGCGGCTCGTCTCGCTGGTGGGGCGCGACGAGCCGGGGCGGCGGGTGGAACGCGCGCTCGCCCGCCGCGTCGATCGCGGCGGGATGGTGAGGCCCGCGGGCTTTCGGACCCCCGTCAAGACGCGCATCCTCGCCGGTGGCATCCACTCGGCCAAGCAGCAGGTCGTGCGTATCGATCGGTTGTCTTCGCGTCCGGTGACCGACGACGAGCGGGCGGCGGTCGCGCGGGCGGCTCACGCCGCAGTGAAGGATGCGGATGCGGTGCTGATTTCGGATTACGGATCCGGACTGGTCACCCCCGCGCTGGCCCGCGAAGTCTGGGAGCGCGTGCGTTCCCGTCAGATCCCCGTGCTCGTCGACTCTCGATACGCGCTGACGCGCTACCGGGGACTGACCGCCTGCGCGCCCAACGAGTCCGAGGTGGAGCGCGCGCTCGATGTGCGCATCGACGATAACCTGCGCGTCCTCGAGCGGGCCGGCCGGCGGATCCTGACCCGCACCCGGATGAAAGCCGTGATCGTCACGCGGGGCAGCCGGGGCATGGCGGTGTTCGAGCCGGGCAAGAAGACCGTGCATATCCCGATTTTCGGATCGGACCAGATCGCGGACGTCACGGGTGCGGGCGATACCGTGATGGCCACTCTTACGTTGGCTCTGGCTGCCGGCACGACCGTGGAGGAGGCTGCCCGGCTGGCCAATGTCGCCGGCGGCCTGGTGGTGATGAAGCGGGGCACCGCCACGGTGAGTGCCGCCGAGCTGCGCCGGGCGGCGAGGAGCCTCTCAGCGAATGGGTGAAGTCCTCGCGAGAGCCGAACTTGCGGACCGGGTGAGGCGGGATCGCGAGCGCGGACTCACGTGCGCCTTCGCCAACGGCGCCTTCGACCTGCTCCATGTTGGCCACGTGCGCTACCTCGAAGGCGCACGCCACCAGGCCGAACGCCTGATCGTGGCCGTGAACGACGATGAGTCGGTGCGGCGATCGAAGGGACTGTCGCGGCCGATCATGGCGGCGTTGGATCGAGCCGAGATCGTGGCCGCCCTGCGCGCCGTGGACTACGTGGTGATCTTCCCCGAGCCTACCGTCGCACCCCTGCTGGAGCTGCTGAAGCCCGACGTGCACTGCAAGGGTACCGACTATGCCCTGGACACGGTGCCCGAACGCGAGATCGTCCTCGCCTACGGCGGTCGCATTGCGATCGTGGGGGATCCGAAGGATCACTCGACAAGCCAGCTGCTGAAGCGGCTGCGATGAGACGCGCATCTTCTGAGGTGTTGACGTCGTGATCTGGCGATCGATGTCGCGACCTTGTGATCTGGTGACCTATCTGGTGACCTGAGTCGCCTGTCCAGAGTGCGAGAGATCTCCAGATCGGTCGTTAGATCACGCGTTCGGCAGATCACCAGGTCGATCAACGGATCACAGATCACAAGATCCAGAGGTTCGCGGTGTCGTAATCTATCCCCTTGCCCTCCCGAATCCTCATCGTCCGTCTGAGCGCGCTCGGCGACATCGTTCACGCCGTGCCCGTGCTGGCCGCGCTCCGCCGCCACGATCCGTCCGTGGAGGTGGACTGGCTGGTGGAAGAGGCGTACGCGCCGATCCTGGGGCTGGTGGACGGACTTCACCAACAAGTCGTAGTACGGGCGTCCGAGCGGGCGGGTCCTCCGGCCGAGGGAGCTGGCGGTCCCCGGTTCCTGCACGGGCCCTCGGGTTACGTGCGTGCCGTCGCGTTTCTCCGCCGTCAGCGATACGACGTAGCCTTGGATCTGCAGGGCCTCATCAAGTCGGCGGTGTGGGCACGGGCTTCCGGCGCCCGCCGGGTCGTCGGCTTCGCGCGCGAGCACCTGCGCGAGCCGCCGGCCGCGTGGCTCTATCACGAGCGCGTGACGCCGCCGCATCCCGCACACGTGATTCACAAGAACCTTGCCCTGGCCGCGCATCTCGGGGCCGCCGTGGCGCCGGTGAGCCTGCCGCTAGGCTCCAAGCCCTCGCCCGCCCTTGCCACCGCGATGCAGGGCCTTCTCGATGGTGCGCGCTACGCGGTGCTCAATCCCGGCGCCGGCTGGCCCAACAAACGGTGGCCCGCCGAGCGCTTCGCGGCCATGGCCAGGGAGTTGCACCGACGGCACGGCCTGCTGTCGCTCGTCACGTGGGGGCCCGCCGAGCGTGTGCTAGCCGACGAGATCGTCGCCTCGTCCGATGGCGCGGCTCGTCTCTCTCCCCCGACCTCGGTCGGCGAGCTCGCGGCGGTGATGGGGGGAGCCGCGCTCGTGGTGGCGGGCGATACCGGGCCGCTGCACATTGCCGCGGCTGTCGGCGCGCCCGTGGTTGGCCTTTACGGCCCGACCTGGCCCGAGCGCAACGGGCCGTGGGACCCGGCCGATGAGGTCATCTCCCGCGCGGACCGCTGCCAGTGCCATCACAAGCGGCAGTGCCTCACCGGCGCGCCGTGCATCGAAACGATCGGTCTGGACGAGGTGCTCGACGCCGCGGAGCGGCGCCTGCGCCGCACCTAGGCCGCAAATGACAATGAGAGGGGCGCGCGCCTCGTGACGGGGTTTCTCACCCGGTTCCGTGTGGCCCTCGGCTTCCTGCTGGGCGGCCTGGTGCTCTGGCTGTCGAACCCGGTGTGGTCCACGTGGGTGGCCGGCGTTGTCGTCGCCGCGTACGGCGAGCTGCTCCGGATCTGGGCGGCGGGGCACCTCGAGAAGAGCCGCGAGGTCACTTCATCCGGCCCGTATCGCTTCACGCGGCATCCACTGTACATGGGGTCGACGCTCATCGGCATCGGCGTGGCCGTGGCGTCCGCGAGCGTCGCGGTGGCTGCCATGATCGGCGTGTATCTGGCGCTGACGCTGTCCGCGGCGCGGCGCAGTGAAGAAGCACACCTGCGCGAGAAGTTCGGCGATGCCTACGACGCATACGTCGAGCGCCGTGCCCAACCGATGAGGCGCCGCTTTTCACTCGCTCGCGCCTTGCGCAACCGCGAGCACCACACGGTGGCTGGGCTTGTTGCCGGTTTCACGCTGCTGGCGGCGAAGATCGTCGGGCTTCCGGGGTGGTGACCGCCAATCGGACGGTGAGGCAGATCCCGGTGTAATTCGGGGAAGCTGGCGGGCTAGCGCTGCCGGAAGTCTTCGATCACGCTGACGATGATTTCCTCGAGCCCGACCTTGGGCTCGTAGCCGACGAACGCTCGAATCTTGGCGAGGTCGGGTACGCGCCTGGGCATGTCCTCGAACCCGGCCTCGTACGCCTGCTCGTAGGGAATCGTGACGATCGGCGAAGACGACCCGGCCGCGGCCTTCACCCGCTCGGCCAGCTCTTCAACATCGGCAACGTCGAGGAGATCAGCATCAGTCAGCTGGCCGACGGCGCGCGGCTCGTTAACGAGGGCGAGCAGCGCCCGGACCACGTCGCCGACGTAGGTGAAGCTTCGTGACTGCGTGCCGTCGCCGAACACCGTGATTGGCTGGCCGGCCAGCGCCTGGCGAACGAAGTTGGGCAGCACCATGCCGTATTGGCCGGTCTGGCGCGGGCCGACGGTGTTGAAGAGCCGGACGACAATCACCGGGAGCTTGCGTTCCTTCCAGTAGGCGAGGGCCAGGAACTCGTCGAGCATCTTGCTGCACGCGTACGCCCAGCGATGGCGAGTGGTGGCGCCGAGCACCAGGTCGGCGTCTTCATGGAAAGGCGCGTTGGCGCTCTTCCCGTAGACCTCCGAGGTTGACGTAATCACCACGAGTTTCTTCTTCTTGTTCGCGTGCCGCAGCACCACTTCGGTGCCGTGCACGTTGGTCTCGATGGTGTGCAC
>DATLLC010000052.1:0-11082 GCA_035538015.1 Vicinamibacterales bacterium | reverse complement strand
ATCGCCGCGGCCGTCCGGTCGAGATCAAGCTGGCGGCCATCGCGCTCCATGTCGGCGATCTGCCAGAGGCCGGTGATCACGCGGCTCACCTCGAGGCCCGGCGCCACTGCTATCTGTTCCACAGCCACGTTGTCGTCTCCTAGGAGCGCTGCCGGACGCTATTCGGGGGGGAGCTCGCGGAATCGCGCCCCCAGCTCCACACCGCGACCGACGAGAGCGGCCCGCTCTCGCAGATAGATGACCGTCCCAATGCCCATTACGAGTGCCCACACCGGCGTCGATCGAAAATACCAGGCGGCCGCGGCGATGCAGGCCTATGTCGACGCCGGACTGACCGCCTTCGACATGGCCGATCACTACGGATCGGCAGAGGACGTCGCCGGCCGCTATCGCGAGAGCCGGCGCGGAGCGCCGATCGTTCACTTCTTCACCAAGTGGGTACCCAAGCCAGGTCCGGTGACCCGCGAGGACGTGCGCGCGGCGATCACGCGCTCGCTCACTCGCTTGCGCATCGAACGGCTGGATCTGCTGCAGTTCCACACCTGGACCTGGACCGATCAGAGCTGGCTCGACGCGATGTCCTACCTGCAGGAACTGTGCGCCGAAGGGCTCATCGCGCATCTGGGCTTTACCAACACCGACACGGCGCACCTGAACCTGGCGCTCGCAAGTGGCCTGCCGATCGCCACCAACCAGGTGGCCATGTCGCTGCTCGATGCGCGTGCGTCCGGCCGGATGTCGGCCCTGTGCCACACCAGAGGGGTGCGGCTGCTGGCCTATGGGACCATCGCGGGCGGCTGGCTGAGCGAGCGGTGGCTCGGGCAATCCGAGCCGGACTGGGAGCAGACGGGCACGTGGTCGCAGATGAAGTACGGTCGCTTCATCCGCGCCGCGGGAGGATGGGACCGCTATCAGCAGGTGCTGGCGGCGGCCGCGCGCGTGGCCGCACGCCACGGCGTGTCGATTGCCAACGTGGCGAGCCGCTGGGTGTTGGAGCAGCCGGCCGTCGCCGCCGTGATCATCGGTGCCCGGCTGGGCGAGCGCCAGCACATCGACGACACCCTGCGCATCTTCGGCTTCCAGCTGTCGGAGGAGGATCGGCGGGAGCTGGAAGGGGCGCGCCAGGCCCTCACGCCAATCGCCGGCGACTGCGGCGACGAGTACCGCACGCCGCCCTTCCTGACCGCCTCGGGCGACCTCAGCCACCACCTCGAATCCTTCCCCGCTCCCTACGCGGTGCAGGTGGACGAGGGCCGCTCGCGGTGCTTGAGCGGCACACCCTGGGAACCGCTGGCCGGCTTCTCACGCGCGGTGCGCGTCGGCAACCGCGTGCTGGTCTCGGGGACGACGGCCACGCACCGCGATCGAGCTGTCGGCGGGACCGATCCTGCGGCGCAAGCGCACTTCGTCATCGACAAGATCGAAGGATCCCTCCGCTCGCTCGGGGCGCGCTTGCAGGACGTGGTCCGCACGCGTGTCTACGTGCGACACGCGGCCGACTGGGAAGCGGTGGCGCGGGCGCACGGTGAGCGCTTCGGACGCATCCAGCCCGCCAACACCCTCGTCGTCGCTGAGCTGATCGGCGACGAATACCTGGTCGAGATGGAGGCCGAGGCCGAAGTCTCGGCCTGAGGCCCATCGCTAGCGCCGGTTGGCTGCGAGCCGCCGTTACGGCGGTCCATCAAGGCGGCCGATCGCGTCCGGCCGGCCGCTACTCCGACCACGGCTTCGGCCGCGGTGTGTTCTCCGACGAGGGCGGCAGCAGCGGCAACTCGAATCGCGGCTGGTCACCCGTCAGCGTTCTCAGGAACGCCACGATGTTCGTGTTCTCCTCCGGTGTGTACCGGCGTCCGAGCTGGATGCGTCCCATGATCGCCACGGCTTCAGCCAGCGTGGCTGCCGCGCCGTCGTGGAAATACGGATACGTCAGTTCGACATTGCGCAGCGTCGGCACCTTGAAGCTGAAGCGGTCCGCGTCCCGGCCAGTGACCGCGGCCCGCCCTTCAGCCGGGTTGCTCGTCCGGTACGGCTCCACGACGCCCATCTTGCGGAACGACGCCCCGCCGGCGGCGGGCCCGTTGTGACACGCCGTACACCCGCTGGACTTGAACAGCTCGTAGCCCCGGCGTTCGGCATCGCCGAGCGCCCGCTGATCGCCCTCGAGCCACTTGTCGAACCGGGAGTTCGGGGTGACGAGCGTTTCCTCGAACGCCGCGATGGCGCTCGTGACGTTGGAGATGTCGACCGTCCCCGTGCCGAACACCGTCGCGAACTCGGTGACGTACTGCGGGATGGAGGTCAGGGTCTCGACGGCGAGCTCGTGGGTGAACGCCATCTCGCCGGGATTGACGATGGGCCCGCCTGCCTGCTCCTGGAGGTCCCTGGCACGGCCGTCCCAGAACTGGGCGACGTTCATGCTGGAATTGAGCACGGTCGGCGCGTTGATCGGGCCCTTGTGCCAGGCGTGCCCGATGGAGGTCGCCAGATTGTCCGAGCCACCGAGGCTCAGGTTGTGGCAGGAGTTGCAGGAGATGAAGCCTGACCGGGAGAGCCGCGGATCGAAGTACAGCTTCTTGCCGAGCTCGACCAGCGCAGGCCTGGTTACGACAGCTGGCTTGATGGGTTGAATGGGCTCGTCGGCGTCAGCCCGAGTCAGCGCCACCGCAGCAAACACGGCGACGAGCACGAACGAGACGATACGCATGACGACGTATCCTTCCGGGGACCGATACCCTCATCCTAGCATCGTTCTTGACCGCAGTGTCAGGGCTTCTTGCTCGCTGGCTTGGTCGTCGTCTTGCGGGGAGGGGGACCCGGGCGGAACTCGATCATGACGTTGCTGATGGTGGCAATGGGCCGGCCTTCGGAGACGAACGTATCGGTGCCTTCGGGCCTGAGCACCGTCAGCTTCTCGCCCAGGATGCTCACCTGCTCAGCGACGTCCTGAGGCAGTTCCATGGTGATGAACTCGGTGCCGCTTGGCGCCACCGCCTTCACCCCGCCGGGCGCCGCGCCGCCGGCGATGCGGTCGAACAGATCAGCCTCGCTCCGAAACTCCGACTGGATCACCGCCCGCTCGACCAGGGTGTTGTCCATCGTCAGGACCCCGACCGTGGCGGTGTATTGGCGGAACGCCTTTTTCGCCTTGACCAGGTCCTCGGAGTAGGTGTGCCGGTTGTGGAGTTCGAAGAGCAGTGTCACGGGTCCGCGATGCGGGGGAATGGTGACGAGTACACCCAACGCAGGGTCGCGGCCCGCCAGCACGTCGCAGAAGCGGCGCTTCGTTCTGACCCCCACGCCGAGCTCCGAGGGGCAGGTCAGTTCCGCCTGAAGGCGCGAGGGGGCCGGCTCTGGCGCCTTCTTCGCCGGCGCGCTCTTCTTGGGCGGAGGCGGCTTCTTGGTCTGAGCGGGGGTCTGGGGAACGGCGACACAGAGGAGCACCAGGGCCAGCACGAGCGATCGCATCGGCTCACAGTATACCGGCTCGTCCTCAAGGGCTCGGCAGACCGCTTGTCAACCTGAGGAGAGCGACCGGTCGTGGACAACCGCCTTCGTGCTCTTCGTGTCTCAGTCGTCGAGATGGGAGATGGGCGCCGGGAGCGGGAGGGGGACCTGGGTCAGGCTCGGGTTGCGGAGTTTGAGCAGTTCGAGGAACTCCATGCGGGTGCGAGCGTGGTCGCGGAAGGCGCCCAGCATCGCGCTCGTCACCGTGTAGGAGTTCTGCTTCTCGACCCCGCGCATCGCCATGCACAGGTGGGTACCTTCGCAGACCACCGCCACGCCGAGCGGCGCGATCTTCTCGCGAATCGTCTCGGCGATCTGGTTCGTCATCCGCTCCTGCAACTGCAGGCGGCGCGCGAAGATGTCGACGAGGCGCGGAATCTTGCTGAGCCCGATGACTCGGCCGTTGGGGATGTAGGCCACGTGGCACTTGCCGAAGAACGGCAACAGGTGATGCTCGCACAGACTGTAGAAGTCGATGTCGCGCACGATCACCATCTCGTTATAATCGACGGTGAAGAGGGCCCCGTTCAGCACCGTGTCGACGTCCGCCTCGTATCCGCTGGTCAGGAATTTGAGGGCCTTCTCGACGCGCTTCGGCGTCCGCACCAATCCCTCGCGCGATGGATCTTCGCCGAGTTCCTCCAGCAGCTGCTGGATGAGCTGTTGCATCGGCGTATTGTACATTGTGCTCGCGGGCACCTGGGGCGCTGCGACAACTGGCGCGGTCTCGGACATCACTTCCTTGGATGCGCGCGCCGGCGCGCAGGTTCCCGCCGACGATCCGGACGAGTTGTACCGACAGCGCGACGCTTTGCCCCAAGCGACCAGAGCCGTCGAGATCTGGGCCGAACGGCTCGAGGCCAACCCGAAGAACTTCGAAGCGGCCTGGAAGCTGGCGCGAGGCCGTTACTGGCTTGGCACCAATGGCCTGCCCCCACCCGATCGGAAGACCGCGTTGGAACAGGGGATGGCCGCCGCGCGTGTGGCCGCGACTCTGGAGCCGAAACAGCCCGAGGGCCATTTCTGGCTCGCCGCGAACATGGGGGCCCTCGCGGAGTCGTATGGGCTCCGGCAGGGCATCAAGTATCGCGGCGCCATCAAGGAATCGCTGGAACGCGTGCTGGCCATCGACCCCGGGTTCCAGCAGGGGTCCGCCGACCGCGCGCTGGGCCGATGGTATTTCAAGGTACCAGGCATGTTCGGCGGCGACGACAAGAAGTCGGAGGCGTACCTGCGGAAGGCTCTCGCCTACAACGAGAACAGCGTCATCACGCGCCTCTTCCTCGCCGAGACGCTCATGGACGAGGGCCAGCGCGATGCCGCCCGCGAGCAGCTGCGGGCCGCGCTCGCCGCCCCAGTCGACCCGGAGTGGGCACCTGAGGACCAGCGGTTCAAGGAACAGGCCGAGACCTTGCTGAAGAAGCTTTCGAAGTAGGGCGAGACGAAACCGCCGCCCCGTTCAGTACGTGTAGAAGCCGCGTCCGGATTTCTTACCCAGATAGCCGGCCAGCACCATCCGCTTGAGGAGCGGCGGCGGCGCAAAGCGCGTTTCCCGAAATTCCTCGAACAGGATGTTGGCGATGAAATACGTTGTGTCGAGGCCGACGAAATCGAGCAGCGTGAACGGCCCCATCGGGTAGCCACACCCCAGCTTCATGCCCTTGTCGATGTCCTCGACCGTGCCCAGCCCCTCTTCGAGGCAACGAATCGCATCGAGCAGGTACGGCACCAGCAGCCGGTTGACGATGAACCCACCACGGTCGGGGGCCGTGATCGGCTCCTTTCCGATCGCCTGGGCAAAACGGTAGAGGGCATCGAAGGTCTCCTGGCTCGTCGAGAGCGCCTTGATCACCTCGACCAGCTTCATCAGCGGCACCGGGTTGAAGAAGTGCAGACCGCCGACCTTGTCAGGGCGCCTGGTGGCGGCAGCCAGCTCGGTGATGCAGAGCGACGAGGTGTTCGACGCAATCAGGCAGTGCGGGCCGACCGCCGACTCGATTTCGGCGTAGGCCTGCTTCTTGGCGGCGACGTTCTCGACGATCGCCTCGATCACGAGATCGCAGTCCTTCAAGTCGGCGTAGACCGTCGTGCCGGACAAGTTGCCCAGCGTCGTCGCTTTGACGTCCTCGCTGACCTTGCCCTTGGCCACACCATCGGTCAAAAACTTCTCGATCCGTCCGAGCCCTTTCTTCAGCACGTCACCGTTCACCTCGAGCACGACCGTCTTGAATCCTGCCGCTGCCGAAACCTGGGCCACTCCCGCCCCCATCAGCCCGCATCCCAGCACGCCCACCGTCTTGATCGCCATGTCCTGTCTCCCGACTCCTGATATCGACCCGGCAGCTGACTGCCGTCTCGTCACACTCCCGATCCGTTCAGATTGCCTCGACGATCATGGCGATCCCCTGGCCCCCGCCGATGCAGGCCGACGCGACGCCGTGGCGTTTTCCCCGTCGCCGCAGCTCGTGGAGCAACGTGAGGAGGAGCCGCGCGCCACTGGCGCCGAGCGGATGGCCGAGCGCGATGGCGCCACCGTTGACGTTGACCCTGTCCCGCTCGAGGCCGAGCTCCTTTTCGCAGGCCAGGTACTGGGCCGCGAAGGCCTCGTTGATTTCGATCAGATCGAGGTCGCCCAGCGACAGCCCCGCCTTGTCGAGCGCGCACAGGATGGCCGGGGCTGGGCCCATCCCCATCAGCGAAGGCTCCACGCCGACGGTGGCCCACGAGACGATCCGTCCCATCGGCTTGAACGCCCAGGCCTTGACGGCCGCCTCGCCGGCGATAACGAGCGCGGCCGCGCCATCGACGATGCCGCTGGCGTTCCCAGCCGTGACGACGCCATCCTTCTTGAAGGCCGATGGCAGCTTGGCCAGCACCTCCATCGTCGTCTCCGGGCGCATGTGGTCGTCCTGCTCGACGAGCGTGACGCCCTTGCGGCCCTTGATCTCGACCGGGACGACCTCGTCCTTCATGAGGCCGGAGGTCCACGCCTTGTGTGCCAGCTGTTGGCTCCGCAGCGCGTACGCGTCCGCTGCCTCGCGTGAGATGCCGTACTTCTCGGCGCAATTTTCGGCCGTGATTGCCATCGAACACCCGGCGTAGGGGTCGTTGAGCCCCTCCCACAGCCAGTCCTCGAGCTTGCCCTGCCCCAGCTTCAACCCCGACCGCAAGCCACGGAGCACGTGCGGCACCTGGCTCATGTTCTCCATGCCGCCGGCGAGGACGACGCCGGCTTCTCCAAGCTTTATGTGCTGCGCGCCGCTCAGCACGGCCTGAATGCCCGAGCCGCACAGCCGGTTGACGGTGAGCGCCGGCACCTCGATCGGCAGGCCCGCCTTGAGGCCGACGTGGCGCGCCCCGTAGTGAGCGTCCACGCTGCTTTGCTGCACGTTGCCAAAGACCACGTGATCCACCCAGCCCGGCTCCACTCCGCTCTTCGCTAGCGCCCCGCGGGCCGCGGTTGCGCCGAGATCGATCGCCGATACCTCCTTGAGTGCGCCGACATACTGGGTCATCGGCGTGCGTGCGCCACCGAGAATGAAAACGGTATCTGCCATGTGAATCAATCCTCTTCCGCTACGATGTGTCGGAGAATCCAGTCGCCGACTTGCCGCGTTCCGAGCGTGCCGCCGATGTCGGCCGTGGTCTGGTCGGCACCGATGGCCGCCTCCACGGCGCGCTCGATTGCCCGCGCCTCGCGCGCGCGCCCAAGCGTCTCGAGCAGCAGAGCCGTCGAGAGAATCGCGCCCATCGGGTTGGCGGCATTCTTCCCGGCGAGCGGCGGAGCCGAGCCGTGGACCGGTTCGAACAACGACGTCCGTCCGGGGTGAATGTTGCCCGAGGCGGCCATGCCGAGCCCGCCCTGCAGCGCGCCGCCGATATCGGTGATGATGTCGCCGAACAGGTTGTTGGTGACAATCACCTGGTACTGACCCGGATCCTTCACCAGGAACATCGCCAGCGCATCGATGTACTGGTGCGTGGCGATGATCGCAGGATACTCCGCCGCCACCGCTTTGAAGACCCGCTGCCAGAGCGCGTGTCCCTGCTGCATGGCGTTGCTCTTGTCGGCCATGCACACTTTCGTCAGTCCATGCGAGGCCGCGTACTCGAAGGCATGGCGGACGATCCGGTGCACACCCTTGTAGGTATTGATCTCTTCCTGGATCGCCACCTCGTCCTCGGTACCGGCTTTGAAACGTCCGCCCACGCTGACGTAGACGCCCTCGGTGTTCTCCCGAAAAACGACGAAGTTCACGTCGGCTCGGCCGCGATTCTTCAGCGGGCAGAGACGATCGGCCAGCAGCCGCACGGGGCGATGGTTCACGTAGAGATCGAGCTCGAACCGGGTGCCGAGCAGGATGTCCCGGGCATGCCGATTGTCCGCAACTCGGGGATCGCCGAGGGCGCCGACCAGCACCGCGTCGAACGAGCGAAGGAGGTCGTAGCCGTTGGCTGGCAACGTCTCGCCGGTCTTGAGGTAATGGTCCGCGCTCCAGGGCAGCGGCTCGAGCCGGATCGGCACACCAAAGACCTCGCCGACCCGGCCGAGCACCTTCACGGCTTCGGCAGTAACGTCCTTCCCGATCCCATCACCCGCGATGACCGCGATATTCATTTCACTCGCACCCATCCGCCCCTGCCGCACCCGTTGGCCAGCCGCCCGACCTGTCAAGACACATCGAGCGCCATCGCCATGCCCATCCCGCCGCTCACGCACAAGGTGGCCAGACCACGTCCGCCTCCGCGGCGGCGCAGCTCGTGGACCAGCGTGACGACGATACGCGCCCCAGTGGCGCCGATCGGATGTCCGAGTGCGATGGCGCCGCCGTTCACATTTAGACGCTCGGCCGCAATGGGCACGTCCCGAAGCACGGCCAGGACCTGGGCGGCGAAGGCTTCGTTGAGCTCGACCAGATCGAAATCCGCCGCTCCGAGGCCGGTCTTCCGCTGGAGCTTCTCGATCGCCGGCACCGGGCCAATACCCATGATGCGCGGGTCGACTCCCGCGCTCGCCCACCCGGTGATGGTAGCCAGGGAGCGCAGTCCACGGGCCGCGGCGAACTCCGCCGACGCGAGCACCAGCGCGGCCCCGCCGTCGGTGATCCCCGAGGCCGACCCCGCCGTGATGATCCCGTCGTGCCCCTCGACCTTCGGGAAGGTCAACGGCAGCTTGCCGAGCGCCTCGATCGTGCTCCCATGCCTGGGATGTTCGTCCGCCGCGATCTCCATCGACTTCCCGCGCTCGGTCACCGTGACCGGTACGATTTCGTCGGCGAAACGTCCAGCCTTTTGCGCGGCCTCGGCCTTGTGCTGGCTCGCGAGGGCGAATGCGTCCGACTCTTGGCGCGTGATCTCATATTGCCGTGCCAGAATTTCCGCGGTCTCACCCATGATCAGGTTCGACAGCGGGCACTGGAAGCCGTCGCGATACATTGCATCGACGAACTGGAAATGCCCCATCCTGTGGCCCCACCTCGCGTCGATACTGTCAACGAGGTACGGCATCCGGCTCATGGACTCGATGCCTCCGGCCAGCACGACGTCCGCATCACCCAGCAGGATTGATTGCGCGGCGCTCGCGATTGCCTGCAGTCCGGAAGCACACGCCTTGTTGATGGTCTGCGCGGGCACCGAATGTGGAACGCCGGCGCGGTGCGCCACCTGTCGCGCGGGGTTGGGTCCCGAACCCGCCTGACGGCCGTGTCCCATCCAGACGTCCTCGACATCGGCCGCGGTGACGCCGGACCGTGCCAGGGCGCCGCGGGTTGCAATGGCGCCGAGCTCCGCGGGATGCACGTCCTTGAAGCTGCCGCCATACCTGCCAATCGGAGTCCGGGCCGCACCAAGGATGACAACGGAGCGAGGCATCCCTTCAGTTTATCAAACGAACGTTCAAATGCGTCTGCGCCCGATCCCGCGAACGGCAGGTTCGTGAAGAACACAGCATCGCCGGGTTGTCGCGTGCATTTCTCCCGACGGCGAATCGACAATCGAGTGTGGATTGCGTGCAGCCCAGTGCGAACGCACGATCACGCAGTCGCTATAATCAACGGTCGAGCCGTGCCGACACGTCAACGCGATTCGGAACGTATGCCCATCCTGGGCAGCCTGCAAGGCGAAGTGAAGGTCTATCAGTCGATCACCGTGCACCAGGTGAGCAGCGGTGGCATGCAGGTAGAAACCTCGTTTCCATTGCACCTGGACTCGTTGTACGATTTCCGGCTCACGCTTCGCGATCATTCGATCGTCGTGAAGGGCCGCGTCGCCCACGCGCGCATCATCGACGTGGATCAGGACATCGTGATGTATCGATCGGGCATCGAGTTCATCGAGCCGTCTCCGCCCGTTCAAGAGACCATCATCGCGCTGGTCGAGGAACTGAAGAGCGTCAAGCTCTGAACCGCCGGCGGTCAAGGGTGGCGATGCAAGTGTTCGAGGTAGTCGCCTGAAGGGATCCGTTCGGCTCGGCCGAGCGGGGCGTTGTAGAAATACGCCCAGGCTTGCCGCGTTGGTCCGTTATCCATCGTGACATCGGTGACCACACGCAGGTAGAGGCTGCGTTCCGGTTCGTTGGGCCGGAACCCCTCGATTTCGTCCAGCGCCCCCAGCACCGTTCCCGGGTCCAGCAGCTCGTAGACCTCACCCGCCACCGTGCTGTCGTCGCCGGCAGGAACTGCGGCGGGATAGATGCCGAGGTCAAACAGGGCGGCCCGGATCCGTCCCCGGCCGGCAAAGGCCAGCTTCGACTCCACCCGCTGACGGCCCGGTCGGTTGAACGGCGTCATCAGGGTGCCGTAGAAGAAAACGTAGTCGGGCACAATCACCTACAGGAGCGGCAGTTTAAGGGCAAATAGAGAAAGGCAGAAGGCAAAAGGAAATCCTTCTGCCTTCTGCCCTCTTTGGCCTTCTGTCTTCTACTGCGCTTGCTTCTGCCTGGCAATCGCCTCGAGGGCGTCGAAGAATTCGCTGGGGAGGTTGAAGGAGAGGGCGACCGTCGTGCCTTCTCCTGACAGCTGCAGCGACTCGACCATCTGCTGGATGCCGGGGCGGCTGCCCGACTGGAGGCGGGCCATGGCGAGGAACCCGCGCACCACGTCACGGAGGTTCTGCGCGGCGGCCTCGTCGCGGGCTTCGGCCTTCAGCACGCCGCTCAGGCCGCCGTTGATGTGTCCGGCGGCCGAGAAAAACGTGACCGCCGGGAGCTGGGCCTGGACGTCGGATGGCAGCCTGGCCTCTCGCGCCAGGGCGTCGAAGCGGCCCACCGCCCACGCATTGCTGCTGTCGAGCTCGGCGACCAGCCGCATCAGCTCGTTGTTGGACATCACGTTGCGGTTGTCGAGGCCGGCATCGATTGCTTGCTTCACAGACTCGAGGCTGCCGAGGGCCACCAGGTCCGATTCCACGAATCCGAGGGCCATCTGACCATCCTGCGGGGCGGTCTGCACCTGATGGCTGAGCAGGCGCTTACCCTTGTAGTCCTCAGCCGTTCCACCGTGCTCCAGCGCCAGAGCTTCCAGCCGGCCCGCTTCGAAGCGGCCCCGGGCGAGCACCACGGCGTTCCTCTCGGGGTGGTCG
>DATLLC010000051.1:0-12583 GCA_035538015.1 Vicinamibacterales bacterium | reverse complement strand
GAACAGCGATGGGCGATCCGCGGCGGCACCGGCTGGTTCACCCAGCAGCACCCGATCTTCACGATCGTGAAGGGCGGCGTCGGCGGCCGGAACGGCCAGGTCCTGCTGAATCTCACGCCGACCAGTCCGCTGTTCCCGACGTTCCCCAACGCGATTCCGTCGCTGCCAACGGATACCGTGCTGCCGATTCGTTCGATCCAGGAGATCTCGCCGACGCTCGAGAATGAGCGCGCCTGGACGGCGAGCTTCGGTGTCCAGCGCCAGCTCGGCGCCAGAGCCAGCGTCGCGATCGACGCCAACATCAACCGCGGCCAGAAGCACGGGTTCCTCGACAGCAACGCGCCGGCCACGATCCCGAAGGAAGTGCTGAACGCGGCCAATGGCGCCACCGTCCGCACGGTCGCCCAGGCCGACCTCACGCGCCCGACGCTGCCGCTGCCCAACGGGTTCCGCCGCGTCGAGATCCTGACCAACGAGGGCCGGTTCTGGTACCAGGGCGTCCGTTTCTCGGGCCAGTACCGCTCGGCGCCGCTGACCTTCAACGTGTCGTACACGCTGTCCAAGGCCGAAGACCGGTTGAACCACTGGTTCGCCCCGGAGGACAGCAACGACCCGGAGCTGGACCGCGGTCGGACTGGTGCGGATACGCCGCACAACTTCGTCGCCTCGGCCACCTGGAACGTGCCAGGCTCGAACGTGATCATGCGAGACTGGCGCCTGAGCGGGATCTCCCGCGCCATGAGCGGCACGCCGTATTCGATCCGCTTTACCGGTGATCCCACGGGGACGCAGCTCACGCAGTGCAGCCCCCGCGGTTGCCAGGCGGCGCGGCCGGGTGAGCGCAACACCGCCCGCGGCGATTCGATTATCTACACCGACTTCACGCTGGCCCGCCTCTTCCCGGTAGGCGACGACCGGATCGAGTTCAGGGCCGACATCTTCAACGCGTTCAACCAGTGGAACATCATCGCCGACGGCTACATCAACGTGATCACCGACCCGCGGTTCGGCCAGCACACGGGCGGTGGCAATGTCTGGCCGGGGCGCCAGTTTCAGTTTGCAGTGACGTATAGGTTCTAGGTGCCGACGGGTGCTGGCAGGTGCCGACGGGTGCTGGCAGGTGCGGGCAGGTGCGGACAGGTGCGAGGTGCGACACGTGCCCACTAGGCTGACGTTTCGACGAGCGATCGCGACGGCTGCTGCCGTGGGGGCCCTGTGGTCCGCGGCGGTTCTTGGCCAGGACCAGGCGACGGTCCGTGTTCGGGTGCAGACCGAGCTCGGGGACATCGTCCTCGAGCTCGATCCGAAGCGGGCGCCGGGAACGACCGCCAACTTCCTTCGTTATCTGGACGCCGGGCACTACGACGGCGGCACCTTCCACCGCACGGTGAAGATGGACAACCAGCCTGAAAGCCCGGTGAAGATCGAGGTCATCCAGGCTGGCGTGAACGCCGATCGCACCAAGGACGGCTTTCCGGCGATTCCACTCGAACGCACGTCGGTCAGCGGGCTCGCGCACAAGGATGGTGCGGTGTCCATGGCGCGCGGCGCGCCGGACTCCGCCACCTCGGGCTGGTTCATTTGCATCAACGATCAGCCGTCGCTCGACTTCGGCGGCGCACGAAACCCGGACGGACAGGGCTTTGCCGCGTTCGGCCGCGTCGTGTCCGGCATGGACGTTGTCCGCAAGATTCAGCAGGCGCCGTCCTCGTCGAATCGGACGTCGAATACGGAAGCGCAGCGGCTGACGCCGCCCATCAAGATCGTGAAGGTGTCGCGCGTAACGCCGTAGAATCGACCGGTGGCGCGCGTCTGGGCTCTCGTAGGGGCCATCGCAGCGGCGGTGGCCGTCATCTTCTACGTTCAGGCCCGACGCGCGGGATTGACGGTCGGCGAGATGTTCTCGGGGTCGCCGACAACCGTGACCGGTGCGATCGAGGCGCAGCGGGCCACGGCCCGCGTGGGCGCGAAGACCGACTTCCTGACGCCACATCCGGTCGGCCCCGCTGTCGGCGCGGACGATCGCCCGCTGGTCGCGCACGTGAGCGTGGCCGATCTCGACGCCGACGGCCTGCCGGACATCATCGTCGCCGACGCGGCCGCCAATCGCATCACCTGGGTGCGCCAGGCCCCGGCCGGCACGTTTACCGAAACGGCCCTGGCGGAGGTCGCGGGGCCCGCGCACACCCATGCGGTGGATCTCGATAAGGACGGCGATCTCGACATCGCGGTAGCCAGCCTCGGCGTGCTGTTCCCCAACAATGCGCCCATCGGCTCGGTCATCGTGCTCGAAAACGACGGGCGTCAGGCTTTCACCAGGCGAGTTCTGATCGACAAGGTGGCACGCGTGTCGGACGTACGCGCCGGCGATCTCGACGGGGACGGCGACCTCGACTTGGCGGTGGCGCAGTTCGGATACGACCAGGGCGAAACCCGCTGGATGGAGAACCAGGGCGGCTGGCGCTTCGCCAGCCACGTGCTGCAGAACCTGTCCGGACCGATCAACGCCGAATTGGCCGACGCCGACGGCGACGGCGATCTCGATATCGTGACGCTGGTGAGCCAGGAGTGGGAGGAGATTTACGTCTTCGAAAACGACGGGCGCGGACAGTTCACGCCGCGCCGCATCTTCGGCGCCAGCAACGAGGACTTCGGGTCTAGCTGGATCAGCATCGCCGATCTCGACAGGGACGGGGACGTCGACGTCGTTTATAGCAACGGCGATGCGTTCGACTACGCACCGCCGACCGGCCGCGGGTGGAATGGCCTGCAGTGGCTGGAGAATCGCGGCGGCCTTGCATTCCGCTATCGGCGGATTGGTGACTTCTCCGGCGCATCGAGTCCCCAGCCCGTCGACCTCGATGGCGACGGGGACATCGACGTCGCGCTCGTCAGCGCCTACAGCAACTGGGATCGGCCGGACGCCCTCAGCCTGGCGTGGTTCGAGAACGACGGGTCGATGAGCTTCACGCTGCGTCCGATAACCGGTTCGCCAACACACCTCATCACGCTGACGGTGGGGGATCTCGACGGTGACCGCAAGCCTGATCTCGTCACGGGCGGCATGCACATGAGCTACCCGTTCGATCGGATGTCTCGCGTCACCGTGTGGCTGCATCAGTAAGGATCGCCGAGCGGCGCAGGAGGCGTTCCCGCCGGGGGCGCTGATTCCGGGCTGCGAAACGTCGGATCAATGGCACGACAACGTCGGAAGTCAAGAGAAGTGCCCCGGGCCGTCGCGGCCGACCCGATCATACCGTTGAGGCAACGGTGGTGGATGGCGGTCGCGGCGATCGCGATCGTCATCGCGGCCGCGTGGTGGGGTGCGGAGGAGCTGGCGCGCCGGGCTCGCGGCGCGTCGCTGCCGCCGCTCGCCGATCTGTCGGCGTTGCCCGAGCCGGCACGGGACCTGGTTGGCGAAGCCGACCGGACCGCCCGTGCGAACCCGGATTCCGCCAACGCGATCGGTGAGCTGGCCGAGGCGTACCACGCCAGCCTGCTCAGCGAGGCGGCCATCGACGCCTACACGAGAGCCGAGTCGCTGGCTCCGGCCTCGTGGCAATGGACCTACCTTCGCGGCCTGGTGCTCGAAGAGCACGGCCGCCAGCCGGACGCACGCGCGGCCTTCCTGCGGGTCGTGCAGAAGAACCCGGTGCACGGGCTCGCCTGGTTCAAGCTGGCGGAGATGGCATTCAAGGACGGCGCGCTGGACGAGGCCGAGCAGGCCTATCAACGAGCCGGCCAGGCGCCACCTGGCACGCCCCTCGCCGTCCCGGGCGTATTGTCGCGGCGTGTCGTCCCGCTCACCGCGTATGCGCAATTCGGACTCGCCCGGATCGCCATGGAGCGCGGGCGCAACGCGCAGTCCGTGAGCACACTCGACGCGATTCTCGCCGCGCACCCGACATTTGGTCCGGCGCGCACCCTCCGGGGGAGGACCACCACCTCGGACGAGGGTCACTCGACCGGGCGCGCGTACGTGCCGCCCTCCGACCCCGCCCTCGAGGCCATCGTCGCCCGGTCGACGATGCGCGACTTGTTGTTGAAGCATGCGGCGCTGGCGGCCCGGGGCGGCGATCGCGACTGGCGCGAGTACCTCGTGCGTCGAGCCGCCAGGTTCAACCCGAACGACCCCAACGTGCTCATAGAGATGGCGGCGATGCTGCAGGCGACGAACCGATCTACCGAGGCACTCGAGGTCCTGCGCCAGCACGAACGTCTGGTGCCAGACGATCACCATACCCTCGTAGAGCAGGGCCGCTGCCTCGCGGATCTCGGCCGACTCGAGGAAGCCGAGGCCGTCCTGCGGCGCGCCGTCCGCGTCCGAGACGCCGCGGCCGAGTACAACCTTGGCACCGTGCTGGACCGGCAGGGCCGCTCGGAGGAAGCACGCGAGCGCTACGAGCGCGCGCTCGCGATCGACCCCTTTCACTCCAGGGCGCTGAACAACTTCGGGATCTGGCTGGATCGACGCGGCCAGAGCAACGCGGCCATCGCGATGCTGCAGCGCTCGGTGCAGGCCGATCCCGACAACGCCGAGATGTATTCGAACCTCGGGAGCGCGTTGATCGGCGCACGCCGCATTCCCGAGGCATTGCGGGCGCTCGATACCGCGGTCGCCCTGGCGCCGGAAGCGCCGGACGCGCACAACAATCGGGGGATCGCGCTCGTGCTGTCTGGCCGCCGTGCCGAGGCGGCCGGGGAGTTCGAGACCGCGCTGCGGCTCAACCCGGGTCACCCGAACGCGAAACGCAATCTCGAGGGCCTTGGTGCATCTCGAGGTCAGCCACGATGACGTAACGGGGACTGGCACCGTTACACGAGAATTCGCTGCTGTTTCTGAACTCTGAGAATTAGCAGTGCAGATTCTGCGTCAAGTTCCCATGTCACCGTGCCAGTCCCCGAGACACCCAGAGACACGCCGAGACACTACCGCAGTGCCACGTCACAGATGTCGTTGAGGATGCCCGCAGCCGTGACCGACGGTCCGGCGCCCGGTCCGCTGATCACCAGCGGCTCCTGCCTGTAGCGGTCGGAACTGAAGCTGATGATGTTTCGCGTGCCAGCGGCAGAGCCCATCGGACTGCTGGCTGGCACCGCGACCAGCCGTGCCGAGACCGTTCGCGGCGTGGCGCTCACGACATAGCGCCACACTCGTCCGCGCCGGGCCTCCGCCTTGGTTCGGGTTCGCCATTCTTCGTCGAGCTCGTCCAGCCGTTCCAGGAATTGCGCCAGCGGCAACGACTTCATCCGTGCCGGTACGAGATCGTCGGGCTGAACGCCGGGACCGCGATAGCCCATCATGCGGGCGAGGATCAGCCCCTTGCGCGCCACATCCATCCCCGAGAGATCGTCACGTGGATCGGGCTCGGCATAGCCGCGTGCCACGGCTTCGCGCACGGCGGCCGAGAACGGCCGTCCCGCGGACACCTCGGATAGCACGAACATCAGGGTGCCGCTGACGCATCCCTCGATCCGGCGGACGCGATCGCCGGTCTCGTCGAGTTTGTTGAACGTATCGATGATCGGCAGGCCGGCGCCCACCGTGGCCTCGAATCGGACGTGTCGCCCCGACCCCTGGGCCGAGTGGAACAGTCGCGCGTACGCCTCCCACGACGTGGCCAGCGGCTTTTTGTTGGCGAGGACCAGGTGAAACCCCGACCGAACCGCCGTCAACAGCAGGTCACTCGTCTCTTCGCTCGTGACGTCCACGACGACGGGCCGCGACACGGCGTGACTGGCCATCAGATGCAGGGCCGTCGCGGCATTCGCCCGCGTGCCGCCCAGGTCGGCCAACAGGCCGCCGCCGTCCTTCTCTCGCGCGAGGTGGAGCAGTCGCCTGCGCGACAGGCCGCGCGTGTCGAACACGTAGCCGGAGCGGTCCAGCAGACCGACGATGCGCACCTGACGGTCGTCCTCGAGGGCCGCAATCTGGTCAGCCAGGGCGCGGCCGACACGTCCGAACCCGAGGAGCACGACGTCGGTACGTCGGAGTGCGCGAGCGCGTCCACCGCCAATCTTGGACAGCTGAAAGGCGGCGTGCACGCGCCGCGCCGCCTCCGGCGCATCGTCGGCGACGACCACGAACGAGATGTTCCGCTCGGAAGAGCCCTGCGCGATCGCCACGACGTTGAGGCCCCCGGCCTCGAGCGCCGAAAAGACGCGCGCGGCAATTCCGGGCGTGCCCGCCATGCCCTCGCCCACGACGGCGATCACCGCCATCCCCTTCCGCGCCGTGACGCCGTCGATCAGCCCGGTCTCGATCTCCTGTCGGAAGACACGGCTGACACTCGCCACGGCTCGATCGGCCTCGGATTCCGGCACCGTGAAGCCGATGGAGCTCTCCGACGAGCCCTGGAAGATGGTGGAGACCGACAGCCGCTCCGCGTCGACCGCCGTGAACGTCCGGGCCGCAATGCCGTGCACGCCGACCATACCCTTGCCGGCGACCGTCACGACCGCCTGGGCGGGCAGGAGGGCCAGCGCCTTGACCGGGAAGCCGGGCAGCACGTGCCTGGCAGTCACCTCCGTTCCGGGCACGTCCGGATGGATGAACGACCGCACGTGTAACGCGATGCGCGTGCCCGCGATGGGAATCAGCGCGCGCGGGTGCAGGACCTTGGCGCCATAGTGCGCTACCTCGGCTGCCTCCTGATGGTGCAATTCTGGAATCAACCGTGCATCCGGGACGAGGCGGGGGTCGGCCGTGAGGATGCCGGACACGTCCTTCCACAGGACGACGCGCTTGGCGCCGAGGGCGCGGCCGAGCAGGGTGGCCGTGAGATCGGACCCTCCGCGGCCAAGTGTGGCCACGCTGCCATCGGGCGCCTGTCCGATGAAGCCTGGAACGACGGGCACGGTGCCGCGCGCCACCGTTGGCTTCAACAGACGCCTCGCCAGCGACGTCGTGTCCGGAATGAGCGGCGTCGCTCCGCCGTGGACGTGGTCGGTGCGTACGACGTCCCATGCGTCGACGAACTTCGCTCGACGACGTGCCGTCGTGATGGCAGCGGCCAGCACCGCGGCCGACAGTTTCTCGCCGCGGCACACCATCGCGTCGCGGGTCCGCGGCTCGAGGTGGCGCAGCACGCCGACGGCCCGGCACAGTTCCTGGAACTCAGTCGAGGAGCGGTCGATCTCGGCGAGCAACGCCCGAAGTGCCCGCCGATCCCTGGCGGCCGCCTTCGCGGCGGCCTGATGCCGGCTGCGGAACGCTTGGGCGGCCTGTTCCGCGGCTACGAGCCGGCCCGCCGCCGCGTTTGTAGCAGCGTCGAGCAGGAGATCGGTAATGCCGCCGAGCGCCGAGGCCACGACGACGAGCGGGCCTTTGTGCGCGGCAATGCGCACCGCGGCCCGCTTGATCGCCTCGCCGTCGGCGAGCGACGCGCCGCCGAACTTCCACACTTCCAGTGCGTGCTTACCAGCCTTCACGATTCGACTCCCGGTTCAAAAAGGGCGCAACACGAAGATCACGAAGACGCCACGACGGTCACGAAGGGCGACGAAAAGGGTCACGGTGCAGAGCCGGAGAGGTTCAGGGCAGGAAACGCCACTGAGGTTTCGTGCTCTTCGTGTGCTTCGTGTCCCGCGTTCTAGAGTTCACTGCTATCGCACACCAAGGCTCTCCCTGCGCCGCTCCTGCCACACCGCCACTTCACCCGGCGAGATCGTATCGGCGTGATGCAGCGTCCAGTTGAGCGCAGCGATCAGATCGTCCGGCTCTTCCAGCCCGATGCCCAGGCGAATCAAGCGGTCGAACCCGTTGCGCCCCAGCTGCGCCGGCGCCGTGAAGTACTCCGAGACCGTCTGATGGTGATTGACCTTGGTCGCCAGGCCGTCGAACGACAGGGCGTAGCGCACCACGATGGTGGTGGCCAGGACGTCGGCGATGTGACGGGCGGCCGCTTCGTCGGCGCCGCTCACGCGGAAGGAGAGCAGCGAACCGGGCCGCTCGTACTGCGCGCGGATGACCACGGCATCGGGGTGGGTCGCGAGCGAGGGATGGAACACCTCGGCGACGCGTGGATGCACGGCGAGGAACGCCGCGACCCGGGTGGCGGTGACCGACCGGCGCGCGTGCGCCGGCTCGGCGGCAGCCCAGCCGCCAAGGATGGCCTCGGCTCGTCGCCAGTCGAGGATGCCTCCGCGCATGGCCATCAGATCCATGGCGCTGTTGGCGAGGCCGACGTCATTGGTCGCCAGGTAGCCCCACAGGTCACGATCGGATCCCCCAAGCGCCTTGGTGCCGCTGCCCAGCACGACGTCCACGCCCTGATCGAGCAGCGGAGCCCGAAACGCCCAGGGCGTGGCAATGGTCGAGTCGATGACGAGACGCAGGCCCGGCGCCCGCTCGCGTGCCGCGGCCACACCCGCGACGAGGCGAGCGATGTCCTGGGCGCGGACCAATGGGTTCGTGAACGTTTCCGCGAACACGAACGCCGTCTGAGGGCCGATGGCCCCCTCCAGCCCGTCCCAATCGCCGTCGTCCACGATCGTGAGCGCGCCACCAACCCTGGCGGCCAGCCATTCCAGGTAGCTGCGGGTCTTGTTGTAAACCTGCCGCATGAGCACGGCATGGCGGCCCTGCGCCATCAACACGTCGAACACCAGGGCAGTGGCCTGCATGCCCGAGTCGCAGGCCAGCGCCGCGCGCGCGTGTTCCACATCGCGCAGGCGGGCGATGAGCGCCCCGGTCGCTGTGGTGCCATACCGCGCGTAGAGCGGCGGCAGGGCCGACCAGCACGCCTCGCCGAGAAACATGCTGGCGGATTTCCCCTCCTGCCATTCGATCACGCGTTGGGACCCGAACAGGTCGAGTTGCACGGTGGGCTCGTCGGGGTGCAGGTAGGGGAGGCCTGACCGGCGCGCGTGGCCATCGAGGGCCGCATGGAGCTCCCGCGTCGCGGGGCTCATCGAGTCGAGTGGCGGACGCCCGACGGGGCAGGCACCCGGATCCAGCCACGGGCCGACACCGCTCATTCGAAGACCCCCAGGCACAGGCATTCGTCGACCCGGGCCAGGCGCAAGACGGCCTCACGCACGTGCTCGATGGCGGTCTCGGTGCTCGCGGAGATCATGAACGCCAGGTGCGCGCGCGCCTGCCCGGCGCGTGCGGCCCGGTTCTGCACGCTCAGGTCGGCCCGCCGCACGAGGGTCTCGATACGGCGCTCGAGGCCCGGATGGGGCTGGGCGCTGATGCGCAAGTAGTGCCGGCGCGCCACGGCGGCCGACGCGGTGTCGGCTAGGGGCAGGTGTTGCGGCACGGGCCAGCGCACCGAATTGTGCTGCGCGAGGTCGATCAAATCGCCCAGCACCGCGCTCGCCGTTGGCAGCGCACCCGCGCCCTTCCCGAAGAGGCTGAGGTCGCCTGACGCGGCGCATTTCAGGTAGACCGCGTTGTATTCCTCTTCGATCGACGCGAGCAGGTGCCATGTGGGAAGCAGCAGCGGCTCGACGGCGATGTCCAGCGCCGCATCCACACGCGCGGCCCTCGCGATCAGGCGGATGCGGCAGCCGAACGCCTCGGCCAGGTCGCAGTCGTGCGGCCCGAGCTCGGCGATGCCGCGTACCGGGAACTCGCCCGGCCTGACCCAGGTACCGAACGCTCGATAGGCGAGGATCGACAACTTCGCGGCGGCATCATGCCCGTCGAGATCCGCTCGAGGATCGACCTCGGCGAAGCCCAGTGCCTGCGCCTCCGCCACCGCCGCCTCGATTGGCAGTTCCTCCTGCTCCATCCGGGTGAGCACGAAGTTGCAGGTGCCGTTCAGGATGCCGGCGAGACTGTTGACTTCGTCCGCACGATGGCTCAAGTGGCGGAGGATGGGCAGGGCCGCCGCGGCCGCGGCTTCGCAGTAGAGCGGCGTGGCCGTGCGCTGCGCCAGCACCCCCAGCTCGTCGAGCTTGGCGGCCAGCAACGCCGTGTTCGCCGTCACGACAGGTTTGCCGGCGGCGAGCGCCGCGCGCACGACCGGCTCGATGGCGGTGCCCCCGGCCACCTCCACGACGACATCGACGTCGGGATCCGAGACGAGCGCCAGGGGGTCGGCGCTGATCGGAATGCCAGCTGCCAGGGGACCACGATCCTTGGTCAGGTCGCGCACCGCAATGCGCGAGACTCGGAAGCGCACCCCGTAGCGCTCGCGCACCGGCGCGTGCTCGCGCGCAATCATGTCGAGCAGCCCCCGCCCGACCGTGCCACATCCAACGAGGCCGATGCGGATCTCCCGGACCGGCTCCTCGCCGACGCCATCGAATCGCGGTCGCACGACCGTGGCCTCGTCTGCCCCGAATGCCCCGGCGCCTCGCAGCAGGTCGGCGAGCCGCTCCTGATCGGCGAGGAAGGCATCGTGGCCGTACTCCGATTCGAGCTTCCACAACGAGGACTGCGCGCCAGCCGCCTGCAGCTCCCGGTGCAGCTCCTCCTGCAGCGCCCAGGGGAACAGCATGTCCCCGGGCACACCGACAATCACCGTCTCCGCGGTGACCTGCTCGAGGGCGGCGCGGAGCTCGCCGTGAGACGCGGCAATTGACCCGCGGTCGATGGCCTCGCTCAACAGCAGGAACGTGCGCATGGGAAACTGCTCGGCGAAGCGGCGGCCATGATGATCGAGATACTCGGCTACCGGCGGACGCTCGAGCCCGGGCACCAGTCGTCCGAAGCGGACGTCCAGCTCCACCCGACCGCGATAAGTGAGCATGCCCAACTGCCGGGCGCGGCTCATGCCGGTGGCCACATCGCCATTGCGCCAGCCGTCACGGACCAGCTCGCGCTGCAAATGGCGGGTCGCGGTGCCCCATCCGTCTGGTCGCAGGCCCGCCGAGACGCAGATCAGCCGTCGGCAGCGAGCCGGGTGACGGACGGCAAACGCCACGCCGACCATTCCGCCGAGGCTGGCCCCGACGAAGGTGACAGCCGTCTGACAACCACTGCCATCGATCCACGCCGCCACGAGGTCGGCAAGGCCCAAGACCGAAATCGCCGGCGGTGGGTCGGGCCCATCGAAGCCGCGCCAGGTCGAGCCGTTCCCGGGCCAGCACGGGCAGAGGATCGTCGTCGTTGCCGGGTCGACCAGACCGTTGCCAATGAGCGAGGGCCACCAGGCCTCGACGCGGCCCTGGTCCGGGCCGCGACCGTCGCCAAACGGGAACGGCGAGGCCGTGATGCCGCCGACGATGACGACTGCGGGCGCAGTGCCGGGCTCGGGCCCATACGACCAGCCGCCAAGGACCACGTCCTCCAGCCGGTGGCCTTCCACGTAAATCGATTCCCGCTCCACGCGAAGCGGGCGGGGAGCAAGGGCGGTGGCTGCAGGTGCAGGCATGGGCGCGATTCCAGGAGACCAAGCCTATACCATAAAGCAACGCATCTACCTACATGGATATGGTGCAACGGGCTGCTGTGCCTGGCCGGACGACGTCTACGCCGCGGTCATCGTGGCGCGAACGCCCGAGAGGATCGCGAACGAGCGCTTGCGCGCCTCATGATCGAAGACGTGCGCGGTGACCATCAACTCGTCCACCGCCGTGAGCTGGAGGAAGCGCCCGAGTCCGGTGCGCACGGTGGAGGGGGATCCGACGACGGCGTAGTGCAGCACGTGGCTGACGGCGGCGCGATCCTCGGGCGTCCACACGGAGGTGTCGATCTCCGCCGGATCCTGGAGCCGGCCGGGCACCCCGCGTCTCACGTTGATGAATTGCTGCTGGACCGAGGTGAACAGCCGCCGCGCCTCTTCGTCGGACTCGGCGGCCACGACGTTGATCGCGGCCATGGCGTGCGGCGCCTGCAGCCGATCGGACGGCTCGAAGTCACGGCGGTAGGCGTCGAGCGCAGCCAGCAGGTGGTCCGGCGCGAAGTGCGACGCGAACGCGAACGGCAGTCCCATTCGCGCCGCGAGCTCCGCGCTGTACAAGCTGGAGCCGAGCAGCCAGATGGGCACATCGAGGCCCGCGCCGGGGACCGCACGCACCTTCTGCCCGGGCGCCACCGGCTGGAAGTACGCCATCAATTCCCGCACATCGTCCGGAAAGTGTTCGGCACCGGCAAACGGATCGCGACGGAGCGCTCGCGTCGTGACCGCGTCGGTGCCAGGCGCTCGGCCGAGGCCGAGATCGATGCGGCCGGGGTGGAGAGATTCGAGCGTCCCGAACTGCTCGGCGATGACGAGGGGCGGATGGTTCGGCAGCATGATGCCGCCAGCTCCGACCCTGATGTGCGTGGTGCCGGCCGCGACGTGGGCGATGACGACCGCCGTGGCCGAGCTCGCGATGCCCGGCATATTGTGGTGCTCGGCGAGCCAGTAGCGCCTGAAGCCGAGCTGCTCGACATGTCGCGCCAGATCGAGGGTGTTCTGGAACGCCTGCGCTGGTGTGCTTCCCTTCACCACCGGCGCGAGGTCGAGCACCGAGAAGGGAATCATCTGTCCAGGCGTGGATCGAAGCGGGCGAGCACGGTGCCGTCCGCATCGAGCAGCGTCAGCTTGCCGTCCGAGATGCGCCAGGACCGTGCGATGACCAGCGCCTCGCGGAACCGGCGATCCAGCCGGTCGGGCACCGGGCAGGCCATCAGCGTGCCCATCAGGAC